>NZ_JBVJGW010000020.1:0-126223 GCF_055587105.1 Streptomyces sp. NPDC048461
TGCGCCGCCACCCTCCACCTCGAAGACCGCCTCACCCACCACCTCCACACCACCTGGACACACGGACACACCGCCCTGCGCACCACCCTCCCCGAGCACTGAACCCGCCCGGCGCCCTCCGGGGTGCCGTGCTGCCCGGAATGCACCAGGGTGGTCACGGAACAGCGGGGCCACCGGTCCCGCGTACGAAGGAGGCCGCGGTGACGGACGGCAGCGATCCCCCGCCCTACCCCGGAGCCGGTGCGGCGCCCCCGGGACCCCCCGGACCCGCCGCTCCCCCGGCCTCCCGCGTCGCCCTGAAGGTCAACGGCACGGACCACCTGCTGCACCTGGACCACCGCGTCACCCTCCTGGACGCCCTGCGCGTCCACCTGGGCCTCACCGGGGCCAAGAAGGGATGCGACCACGGCCAGTGCGGCGCGTGCACCGTGCTGCTCGACGGCAGGCGGGTCAACAGCTGCCTCCTGCTGGCGGTCGCCCAGGACGGCGCCGACGTGACCACGGTCGAGGGGCTCGGGACCACGGACGGCGGTCTGCACCCGCTGCAGCGGGCCTTCCTGGACCGGGACGCCTTCCAGTGCGGGTTCTGTACGCCCGGCCAGCTCTGTTCGGCCGTCGGAGCGATCGCCGAAGCGGGCGCAGGACACCCCTCGCACGCCACCGGCGCGGACGTCCTGGCCGATCCCGGCCCCGTCACCCTGACGGCGGAGGAGATCAGGGAGCGGCTGAGCGGCAACCTGTGCCGCTGCGGCGCCTACCCGCGGATCGTCGACGCCGTGACAGACGTGACCCATGTGACCGACGTGACCGACGTGACGGACGTGATCGCGTGAAGCCGTTCGCCTACGTCCGCGCCACCGGCCTCGACGAGGCGGTCGCGGCCCACGCCCGGCATCCGGGAGCCCGCTACCTCGGTGGCGGAACCAACCTCGTGGACCTGATGAAACTGGGGGTGGAAAGCCCGACGGCCCTCATCGACATCTCCCGGCTCCCCCTCGACGACGTGCAGGAACTGCCCTCGGGCGGGCTCCGCATCGGCTCCATGACCCGCAACAGCGACGTCGCCGCCCACCCCGCCGTACGGGCCCGCCACCCCGTCCTGTCCCAGGCACTGCTGGCCGGCGCCTCGGGCCAGCTGCGCAACATGGCCACCACCGGGGGGAACCTGCTCCAGCGCACCCGGTGCTCGTACTTCCAGGACGTGTCCAAACCCTGCAACAAGCGCGAACCCGGCACCGGCTGCGGAGCCCGCGACGGGCTCCACCGGGACCACGCCGTGCTCGGGCAGTCCGAGGAATGCATCGCGACGCACCCCTCCGACATGGCGGTGGCGCTCGCGGCGCTCGGCGCCGGGATCGAGCTGTACGGCCCGGACGGCGCCCGTACCGTGCCCGCGGCGGACTTCCACCGACTGCCGGGGGACCGTCCCGACCGGGACACCGTGCTGCGCGGCGGAGAGATCGTCACGGCGATCGTGCTGCCCGCCCCGGGCAGCGGCGCCGTCTCCCTGTACCGCAAGGCGCGCGACCGGGCCTCGTACGCCTTCGCCCTGGCCTCGGTCGCCGCCGTCCTGGAGCTCGACGCGGGCCGCGTCCGGCGCGTGGCGCTCGCCTTCGGCGGGCTCGCCCACCGCCCCTGGAGGGCGACCACGGCCGAATCCCTGCTGGCCGGCGCCGAGCCGACGCCCGAGGCGCTGCGCCGGGCGGTGGACGCGGAGCTGGCCCCGGCCCGGCCCCTGCGCGACAACGGCTACAAGGTGGCCCTCGCCGCCAACCTCGCCGTCGACGTCCTCGGCGCGCTGGCCGCCCGCGCGGGCGGCCGTCCCCGTACCCCGTAGCCCCGAGCCCGACGCCCCGCGCCACCCGGGGCCCCGCGCACGGCACCATCGTCCAGAGGAGCTCCCATGCGGCACGTCGTACTCGGCACCCCGGCCGGCCGGGCGGAGGGGCCGCAGAAGGTCACGGGCTCCGCCCGGTACGCCGGTGACCACGCCCCGGCCGGCTGCGCCCACGCCTGGCCGGTACCCGCGACCGTCGCCCGGGGCCGCGTCACCTCCGTGGACACCGCGGCCGCACGGGCCCTGCCGGGCGTGCTCTGCGTCCTCACGCCGCACGACGCACCGCGGCTGGGCCCGTCCGACGACCCCACCCTCCAGGTGCTCCAGGACTCCCGGGTGCCGCACCGCGGCTGGTACGTGGCGCTGGCCGTCGCCGAGACCCCCGAAGCCGCCCGGGCCGCCGCGGCGGCGGTCGTGGTCACCTACGAGACCGCGGAGCACGACGCGGCGCTGCGAGCCGACCACCCCGACGCGTACACGCCGGAGCAGGCCAACGGCGGGCATCCCGCGCACCGCGAGCAGGGCGACCCGGACGCGGCCTTCGCCGCCGCGGACGTACGGGTCGACTGTTCCTACGCGGTGGGCCCGCTGCACAACCACCCGATGGAACCGCACGCCGCCACCGCCCTCTGGGACGACGGGCGCGGCCATCTGACCGTGTACGACTCGAGTCAGGGATCGTCGACGGTCCGTTCCGACCTCGCCGCCCTGTTCGACCTGCCCGAGGACCGGATCACCGTCGTCTCCGAGCACGTCGGCGGCGGGTTCGGTTCCAAGGGCACCACGCGCCCGCACGTGGTCCTGACCGCCATGGCCGCCCTGCGCACCGGCCGCCCCGTCACCCTCGCCCTGCCCCGCCGCCACCTGCCCGCCGTGGTCGGGCACCGGGCTCCGACGCTGCACCGGGTGCGCCTGGGCGCCCGCGCCGACGGAACGCTCACCGCGCTCTCCCACGAGGTCACCACCCACACGTCCCGCGTCCGGGAGTTCGTCGAGCAGGCCGCCGTTCCGGGCCGCGTCATGTACGCCGCGCCCGACAGCCGCACCACCCACCGGGTCGTCGCCCTGGACGTGCCCACGCCGTCCTGGATGCGTGCCCCCGGCGAGGCCCCGGGCATGTACGCGCTGGAGTCGGCCATGGACGAACTCGCCGACGCCCTCGGCATCGACCCGGTCGAGCTGCGCGTCCGCAACGAACCGGCGACCGAGCCGGACAGCGGCCGCCCGTTCAGCAGCCGGCACCTCGTGGAGTGCCTGCGGGAAGGCGCCGAACGCTTCGGGTGGGCGTCCCTGCGCACGCCGCGCAGGGAGGGTGCGTTCCTCTGCGGCACCGGCGTGGCCGCCGCGACGTACCCCGTGCTGATCTCTCCTTCCACGGCGCGGGCCCATGCCCTTCCGGGCGGCAGGTTCCTCGTCGAGGTGAACGCCACCGACATCGGGACCGGGGCGCGCACCGTCCTGGCCCAGGTGGCCGCCGACGCGCTGGAAGTCCCCCTGGAGGCCGTCTCGGTGGACGTCGGACACACCGGCCTGCCGCGGGCCTCGCTCGCGGGCGGATCCAGCGGGACCGGTTCCTGGGGCTGGGCGGTGCACGACGCATGCGTCGCGCTGACCGCCCGCATGGCGGGCCGTCACGGGCCGCTCCCCGACGGCGGGCTGTCCGCGTCGGCCGACACCGCCGGCTCGGCGGGGCAGAAGTCGCCGTACTCCCGCCACGCGTTCGGCGCGCACTTCGCGGACGTACGGGTCGACACCGTCACCGGCGAGGTGCGGGTGGCGCGCCTGCTCGGGGTCTACGCGGCCGGGCGGATCCTGAACCCCGTCACGGCGCGGTCCCAGTTCGTCGGTGGGATGGTGATGGGCATGGGCATGGCGCTGACCGAGCACAGCGGTGTCGACCCCGTCCACGGGGACTTCGTGGAGAGCGACCTGGCCTCCTACCACGTCCCGGTGCACGCCGACGTGCCGGACATCGAGGCGCACTGGATCGACGAGCACGACAAGCACCTCAACCCGATGGGGAGCAAGGGAATCGGCGAGATCGGGATCGTGGGCACGGCGGCCGCGATCGGCAACGCCTTCTGCCACGCCACGGGTCGGCGGCTGCGCAGTCTTCCGCTCGCGCCGGACCGCGTCCTGGACGTGCTGGTCTGAGCGATCGCCGCCGGCGCCCTCACCGCCGTGCGGTCCGGCGGCGGAGGGGCCGTGCGCTGCGCGGTTCCCGGCCTGAAGTAGCGTTTCGGTCATGAGCATGCCGCCGCCCCAGTCCCCCGGCCCGTACGGGCCCCCGCAGCCCCCGCATCCGTACGGCGGCCCGCAGTACCCGGCCCAACCCGGGCAGCCCCCCTACCCGCCGCAGGCCTACCCGCAGCCGGGCCACCCGGGGCAGTTCCCCGCGCAGGGCGGCTGGGGGCAGCCGCCGGTGGGGCCGCCGCCGCGCCGGAAGCGGACCGGTCTGGTGATCGGGATCGTCGCGGCCTCGGTGGTCGGGCTCGGCGTCATCGGCTTCGCGGTGAAGCTCCTGGGCGACGCGGGGCAGGTCGTGAGCGGCTCCGGGTTCCCCGAGGCCCAGTACCGTCTCACCGTTCCGCAGACCGTGCTGGACGGGACGTACACCCTGGCGCAGGACCTGTCGCAGACCGAGGGCAAGAAGGCGCTCTCCGGTGCCTACGACCCGAAGATCCGCGACCCGAAGCCGGCGGTCGGCCAGTACACGTCCACCACCGGGGCGGGGACCAGCGCCTTGGTCCTCTCGGGGATGTACGGCCAGTTCAAGGACCCCGCGTCGGCGCGCCGGAAGATGATGGAGGGCGCCGCGGAGGCCGAGGGCGCGACCGTGGCGGTGGCGGCCGCGGACGTCACGCCGCTCGGTTCCGACATCACCCTGACGTGCCAGGTCCTGACCTCGTCGCAGGGCGGCGTCACGAGCACCCTGCCCATGTGCGCGTGGGCGGACGAGAACACCGGTGCCTCCGTGGCCGTCGTCACCCCCGAGACCGTGCGGCAGAGCCCCGGCTCCGTCGACCTGCAGAAGGTGGGCGCCACCACGCTGAAGGTCCGCGCCGAGGCCCGCAAGCCGCTCGGCTGAGTCCGGCCGGAGGCCCCGCCCGGGCCCCCTGCGCCGGGGCCGGGCCGCGGTGTCCCCGGCCTCAGCGCTCGGGGCCGGGCCGCGGTGACCCCCTAGCGCTCGGACAGCTCCGACGGGGCTTCCTGAACCACCCAGCCGTTGCCGTCCGGGTCGTCGAACGTCATGAACGAGTTCCACGTCTCGCCCTTGCCGTCCTCCCAGCCCGTCGCGCCGACGTGCATGACCGGGGAGACGTCCACGCCCCGGGCGACGAGCTCGTCGCGCGCCGCCTCGATGTCCGTGACGCAGAGCTGGAGGCCCTGCAGCGTGCCCGGCGCCATCGCCTTGGTCCCGGGCGCCGCGGGCATCCCGTGGAGCATCGCGATCGCACAGCGCGAACCGGGCGGGGTCAGCTGAATGATGCGCATGCCGGGGGCGACCTCGTCGTCGAGGTCGACCTTGAAACCGACCTTGTCGGCGTAGAACTCCTTCGCCCGGTCCATGTCGGCGACGGGCACGGGGACGACTTCGAGCGTCCAGTTCATGGAGAGCCTCCTCAGACACGCCGGCGAGCCCCGGCAGGTCCACCGTCTCCCACGACCACCGTGCCGCGCACGCCGAAACGCCAATCCGGTCCGTGAGTCCCGGCGGTGTGCGTGCGCGGCCTCAGAGGACGAAGACGCTCCTGTTGCCGGCCGGGCGGTACGTCTCGCCCGGGTCGACGAAGTGCTCCACCCTCCCCGAGCAGTCGGGACCGGACCACACCGCGACGGCGGCGTCCGTGTAGTTGGACACCGCCGGCGGGACGAAGTCGCCGAGCGGATAACAGCCGCCGGGATCGCGGTGGGACACCCCGTCGACGATCAGGATCCCGTGGGCCGCGTACGCGGTGCCGTGCACCGAGAGCGCGAGCGCGGCGGCCGCCGCCGCGGCCCCGGCCGCCTTGGCCATACGTCGGTTCATGCGCCTACCTCTTCCGTGAGGCCGCCCGTTGCGGGCTGTGCCGTTCCCGCCGGTCTACCGCGCGCTCCCCCGTCGGCACAGGCGACCGGGGCCGCCGTCACCCGGCCGGGTGCACCGGTTCACCGGGGAACACCCGCGGCACGGTCCTCGTTGACCGGACCGGCCGTGCCGGGGGCCGGCGGTTCCGGCCCGTCGGGGGGAGCCCGGTGCGCGGCCGGGTTAGGCTCGGACCAGGCTGTGAAGGGAATGGTCCGCATGTGTCGCTGGCTCGCCTACCTGGGTTCGCCGATCCTGCTCGACTCCCTGCTCTACCGCCCCGAGCACTCGCTGATCAACCAGAGCCTGCACGCCCGGATGGGCGTCGAGTCGACCAACGGCGACGGCTTCGGCATCGGCTGGTACGGCGAGGACGGCGACGGCACCCCGGCGGTCTTCCGCGACATCGGGCCCGCCTGGAACAACAGGAACCTGCGCGAGCTCTCCGCCCACGTCCGTTCCTCGCTGTTCTTCGCGCACGTCCGCGCCTCGACGGGTTCCGCGATCCAGCAGACGAACTGCCACCCCTTCCGGCACGGCCGCTGGATGTGGATGCACAACGGCGCCATCGCGGACTTCCAGCGGCTCCAGCGCGACCTGTGCATGGCCGTCGATCCGGCGCTGTTCCCCTCCATCGAGGGGTCGACGGACTCGGAGGTGATGTTCTACCTCGCCGTCACCTTCGGGCTCGACCAGGACGTCCCCGGCGCGGTGGCCCGGATGGCGGGCCTGGTGGAGCGGCTCGGCAAGGAGCACGGGGTTCCGGAGCCCCTCCAGATGACCGTGGCGGTGAGCGACGGCGAGCGCGTGTGGGCCTTCCGGTACTCCAGCCAGGGGAAGTCCCGGTCGCTGTTCTACAGCAGCCGCGCCGAGACCGTACGCCACCTCTACCCGGAGCTGGACTACCTCAGCGAGGTCTCCGACGAGACCCGGATCGTGGTCTCCGAACCCCTGGGAGACCTGCCCGGCGTGTGGAACGAACTTCCCGAGGCCAGTTACGCGGTACTGCCCTCCGACCCGGACACGGACTACCTCCCGTTCATCCCCGACGCGGGCTGAGGCGGGGGCGTCATCGCCCAGCGGATCGTCCGCGTCACGGCGTGGCCGGTCAGGCGTACGCAGGTCTCCCCCGGGCCGGTGGCGGTGCGCAGCGCGAGCGCGGTGCGGGCCCACGGCGGGAGCAGGGCGACCGCGTTCGCGGCGAGCAGGGCGTACGGCGGCCGGGCCACCGGGGGCAGGGGCGGGTGCCGCAGGATGAAGCGGGCCGCGTCGAGCGCCTCGGGGGTGGCGCGCAGCTCGGGCCGGTACGCCGCCAGCCGGGCGGCCAGCTCGGCCCGGTCGCGGGGCGGGTCGGTGATCCCGAGGGCGGAGGCCACGCGGCCGGTGTCGGCGAGGTAGGCGTCGCATCCCGCGGCGTCCAGAGGACGGGCGCCGAAGCGCTGGTGGGCCCGGAGGAAGCTGTCGACCTCGGCCGCGTGCACCCAGCCCAGCAGGTGCGGGTCGGCCGCGTGGTACGGCTCCCCGCGGGCGGTGGTTCCCCGTACGCCTTCGTGGACGGCGCGGACCCGGTCGACGGCGAGCTGGGCGTCGGCGGCGGTGCCGTAGGTGGTGACGGCGAGGAAGGTGCTGGTGCGCTGGAGCCGGCCCCACGGGTCGCCGCGGAATCCGGAGTGCGCGGCGACGGCCGCCATGGCCCGGGGGTGCAGCGACTGGAGCAGGAGGGCGCTCAGGCCGCCGATGAACATCGAGGCGTCGCCGTGGACCGTGCGGATGGGCCGCTCGGGGCCGAACCAGCGGGGTCCGGGCGCGCCGTGGATGCGGGCCCGGTTGGCCGGTCCGCCCGGGCCCGCGACCCGGGTGAACAGTGTCGTGCCCAGTCGCTCCCGGAGGCTTCGGCCGCCACGGGCCGCGGGCTCGTCCATACTCCTGTTCTGCCCCGGGGCCTCCCGGTTCACCCGCCCCGCCGGGGCCGTCACCGCCGGGTGAGCGCGGTGGCCGGGGCGGCCGCGCGGGAGTCCTCGCGGGCGGCCTGGCCGGGGTGGCGCCGGCGCCAGTAAGGGTTGTCGTGCGGCAGGCCGCCACTGACCCGGCCGTACATGCCGAACGTCGTGATGAGGAGGCCCATCACGAAGCTGAAGACGACGTTCGACATGCCGAAGTCGAGGATGTTGGCGGCCTTGCCGATCAGGAACAGGTGGACGAATCCGCTGAGCACGAAGAGGCAGCCGACGGTGATGTTGACGGTGGACGCGACGTTCCCGCCGATGAAGGCGGCGCCGATGAGCGCCGCGCCGACGATCACGGAGATCAGGCTGAGGAGCCCGTTCGTGGAGAGCCCGCCGATCCTGGACCCTTCGGTCGCGAAGAAGCCGAGCTGGTCGGCGAAGCCGAGGCAGCCGAAGACGAGCAGGATGGCGCCGCACAGTGCGGCTCCGATCCGGTAGACCAGGTTGAGCCGGTGGTCCACGGGAAGTTCGTCACGCACGTTCACGGCGACTCCTTGGGTTCTCCCCCGCTGAGGATCTCCCAGTCTGCGCACCCCGCGCCGCCGGCGCAGCTTGCATCGATTGCGCAGCGAACCGCGCCCGGGGCCGGCGCCCGGCCGCGTGACGCGGTCGGGGCCGCCGCCGTCATCCGCCGACGACGCTCCGGACGTTCTCGATGCTGCCGCAGTCGGCCGACAGGTGCTTCTCCCTCTCCTTGAGGAACGCCGCGCCCAGCTCGGCCCTGCGCTCGTCGGGGACGTTCTCCCGGGCGCCGTTGAGAATCGTGCGCTCCTCCTCGTCGAGGTGGTGGGAGACCGCCTTGACGAGCTCCTCCAGGCGCGAGTCCCACAGGTCGGAACCCACCTCGGTGACCTCCAGGAGGGCCAGCAGCGCCTTGTTCCCCTCGGCGTGCTCCTCGGTGCCGTGCTCCACTTCCTCGTTGTCGACGTCCTTGAACCGCTTCAGGGCGCCGTACACCTCGCTCTCCTCCGCCTCGCCGTGCGCGATGAGCAGCGCGGAGAACTTCGCGAGGGCGGCCGCCCGGTCGGACTCCACGCTCCGCATGCGGCGGAACAGGTCCTCCATGGTGCGGTGGTCCTTCAGGATCATCGCGACTACGTCCTGGTCCTGCTGCTTGTCGGCGCCCATGCCGCAGCCTCCTCCGTCTGGTGTTCCGTCGTCTGACGCGTGCTCGGTGGAGGGCGGTTCAAACCCCGGGTCCCCCGTGCGGCCGAGCCCCCGGCGCCCCCTGCCGAGGGGCCGGTCCTCCCCGGGCAGCTGCGACAACGGGTACGGGTTTGTCGGGGGGCAGTGGGGGCAGCCGCGTCAACGAATAGAACAGCCCCCGAATGGAGGCGCGAAATGTCATCGAACACGCTGATAGCCGTCATCGTCGTGGCGGCGGTCGTGGTGATCGCGCTCACGGCACTGCTGTGGGCGCTGGCGCGGCGACGCCACCTGCGCGAACGGTTCGGGCCGGAGTACGAGCGCACGGTCGAGGAACAGGGCGGCCGGATCGCCGCCGAGCGCGATCTCCGCGCACGGGAGGAACGGCACGACAGCCTCGACATCAAGGAGCTGCCGGCCGAGCGCCGCGACGCGTACGCGGCGGAGTGGAGCGGCGTCCAGCAGCAGTTCGTGGACGAGCCGGACGGTTCGGTCGCCCGGGCCGACGAGCTGGTGACACGCCTGATGGGCGAGCGCGGCTATCCCACCGAGGGGTACAGCGGACAGGTCCGCGACCTGTCGGTGGAGCACGGCCGCACGCTGGAGGAGTACCGGGCCGCCCACGCGGTCAAGGTCCGCAGCGGTGCGGGAGAAGCGACGACCGAGGAGCTCCGAGGGGCGATGGTGCACTACCGCGCCCTGTTCGAGGAGCTCCTCTCCGACCAGAGGAGCCGTTGACATGAAGTTCCGCGACGACAACCGCGACGAGAACAACGAGCGGACCACCGAGCCCGCGCTGACGACCGAGGACCTCGCACATCCGGCTCCGGCTCCGATAACGGAGCGGGACACGGGCCGGGACACCGGACTCGACACCGACCCGGACACGGGTCTCGACACGGGCCGGGACGCGGGCCTCGACACCGGCCGGGAAGCCGCCGTCTACCCGGGACGTGAGGCGGGCCTCGGCGAGGGCCGCGAAGCGGCGGTCTACCCGGGCGAGGCCACGGGTGACGCCCACCGTCCCGGCCCCGCCGACGACGGAACCCGGAGCGCGGAGGCCGACGCCTACCGCACCGACGAGAACCGGGCGGCCGAGACCCACGCCGATGCCCGCGGCACCGAGCAGACCGGGACCGGTGGCACCGCCGACGGCGGTGCTCCCCGTGCCTCCGGGCCGCCGGGCGGCGACGCCGAGGCGGACGGCGTGGCCGAACCGCTCCTCGGCACCGCCGAAGCCGAGGGGTACCGCAGCACCTGGAGCGAGATCCAGGGACGCTTCGTGGACGACCCCCGTGAGGCGGTCCGGTCGGCGGACACGCTGGTGGCCGAGGTCATGCAGGCCTTCGCGGGCACGCTGGCCGACCACCGGGGCCGGCTGGAGAAGCAGTGGGACAGCGGTGAGCAGGTGGCCACGGAGGACCTCCGGCAGGCGCTGCGGGCCTACCGCTCGCTGATCAACCGGCTGCTCGACACCTGAGGAGCCCGGGCAGCCCGGACCTCAGGTCTCGTCCGGGACGTGGATGTCCAGGACGCAGATGTCGTCCCGGTGGCCGGGACGCAGGGCGGCGAGGGTGCGGGCCAGTCTCTCGCCCCGCCCCTCCTCCAGGAGCCGCAGGGTGAGGACGGCCAGGCGGGCGAGTCCCGCTTCGATGTCCTCACCCGGCTCCTCCACGAGGCCGTCCGTGTAGAGCAGCAGGTGGTCGCCCGGCAGCAGGTCGATCATGGACTGGCCGTACGCCGAGTCGGCCGCGGCTCCCAGGAGGCTGCCGTGCGGCTGCGGCAGGAAGCTCGCCTCCCCGCCGCGAACGAGCAGCGGGGGCAGGTGGCCGGCCCGTACCCAGTTCAGGCGGCGGTCCCACGGCTGGTAGCGGGCCATGACCATGGTGGCGGTGGCGCCGGTGGGATCCGAGATGGTGTGCAGCAAGAGGGTGTTGAGCCTGCCCAGGACGTCGGGCAGCGCCGATCCGGTGACGGTCATCCCCTTCGTGGTGAACCGCAGCTGGGCCATGGTCCCGACGGCCGCCAGGCCGTGGCCCGCGACGTCCCCGACGACGAAGAGCGCGCTCTCGTCGGGGAGTCCGATGGCGCTGTACCAGTCCCCGCCCACGTTCACTCCGCTGTCCGAGGGCACGTAGGCGACGTCGACGCACAGTCCGGCCAGCTCCAGTGACTGTTCCGGGATGGGGAGCAGGGTGTCCTGGAGGCGGGCGGCGAGGGCGTGTTCGGCCTGGAGCATGCCCCGGTGGACGAGGACGGAGCGCTCGCTCTCGACCAGGGCCAGTTCCGTTCCGCGCTGCGCGGTCAGGTCCTGGAAGAAGCCGTGCACCTCGACCGGAGTGCCGTCCGCGTCCTTCTGCGCCTCGGCGACGAGCCGCAGGTGCCGAACGCCGTCCGAGGCGGCGATGCGGAACGGCTGGTCGACGGCCTCCCCCTCCTCCAGCAGCCGCCGGACGGCATCGCTCATCCCCGGCACGTCCTCAGGCACCAGGTGCGGGGGAAGGTCCTGGAGCCGGAGGGGGCCGAGCGCCGGGTCGCGGCCGAAGACCGTGTACACCTGACCGGACCAGCCGATGGTGCCCGTCGTCAGGCTCCAGGCCGCCCAGCCGAGGTTGCCCAGCCGCTGCAGGTCCGCGAGCCGACGGGCCTCGCGTTCGCCGGCGTCGTGCCGGATCCAGGACACGACGAGCCCGTCCCCGAGCCTGACCGCCCGGACCGAGAAGACCGACTTCCGCGGCACTCCGGTCGCCACTTCCTCGTACGTGAAGGGCGCGCCCTCGTACGCCGTCCCGGTGGCCAGCGTGTCCAGGTAGCCCTTCCAGAGCGGGGTGCCGACCACCGTCGGGTACGTCTCCAGGACGCGCCGGCCGATCAGCTCCGCGCCCCGGCGCCCCGCCACGTCGACCGAGTCCGGTGCGGCGGCGTCGATCCGGAAGTCCTCCACCTCCCCCGACGGCGTGCGCACGGGGGTGAGCAGGATCGCGGTGCCGGGCAGCGCGTCGAGGATCCGCTGAACGGCGGCCGCGCCGAGGCTCGCGCCTGCGGCCGGGTCGTGCCGTACGGCGTCTGCCCGGGCCGGGGCGGCGCGCGTCCCGGCTCCGTCGCCCCTGAGCTCCGCGATCTCCGCCCGGAGCCTGGCCACGACCTTGGCCAGCGCGAGCACCTCGGGTGCCGCGCCGTCTCCGGGGAGCGGGAGCGGGGCATCGCTCTTCACCCTCTGAGCATGGCACGCACCGCGCGGAGCGGCCCCGAGAACGGGTCCGGGGGGTCGTTTGCCGCGCACGGGCCCGGGGCACACGGGGGTGCATGTCCGAACCGACGAAGTCGACGATGGGTACGGTCACCACGAAGGTACCGGCGCGGCTGGACCGCCTGCCCTGGTCCCGGTGGCACTGGATGATCGTGATCGGGCTGGGCACCGTGTGGGTGCTGGACGGCCTCGAGGTCACCATCGTCGGCAACATCGCGAGCCGCCTGTCCGAGGACGGCAGCGGCCTTTCCATCACCGATGCCCAGGTCACGGGCGTCGCCGCCGCCCTCTACGTGGCCGGGGCCTGCTTCGGAGCCCTCGTCTTCGGGCGGCTCACCGACCTCTTCGGCCGCAAGAAGCTCTTCCTCATCACCCTCGGTGTCTACCTGGCGGCCACCGCGCTCACCGCCGTGTCCTTCTCGGTCTGGTGGTTCTTCCTGTTCCGCTTCCTCACAGGCTTCGGCATCGGCGGCGAGTACGCCGCCATCAATTCGGCGATCGACGAGCTGATCCCCAGCAAGTACCGCGGCCGCGTCGACCTGATCATCAACGGCAGCTTCTGGCTCGGTGCGGTGGCCGGCGCCCTGCTGTCGGTGGTCGCCTTGGACACCGACATCTTCCCCGCGTGGCTGGGCTGGCGGCTGACCTTCGCCCTGGGCGTCGTCCTCGGCCTGGTCATCCTGCTCGTGCGGCGCCACGTCCCCGAGAGCCCGCGCTGGATGTTCATCCACGGCCGGGCCGAGGAGGCGGAAGCACTGGTCACGGACGTCGAACGGCAGGTGGAGGCGGAGAAGGGCCGGCCGCTGCCGGAGGCGGGCGAAGCGATCACGGTGGAACAGCACCGCAGCGTCGGTTTCGGCGAGATCGCGAAGACGGTCTTCCGCACCTACCCCCGCCGGGCCGTCCTCGGCCTGTCCCTCTTCGTCGGCCAGGCGTTCCTCTACAACGCGATCACCTTCGGTTTCGGCTCGATCCTCGTCACCTTCTTCGACGTCTCCAGCGGAGTCACCGGCTACTACTTCGCCGTCATCGCCTTCGGCAACTTCCTCGGCCCGCTGCTCCTGGGGCGCATGTTCGACACCGTCGGCCGGCGGCCGATGATCTCTGGCACGTACATCCTGTCCGGTCTGCTGCTCTTCGCGACCGCCTGGCTCTTCGGCACCGGACACCTCACCGCCCTGACCATGACCGCCTGCTGGTGCGTGGTGCTCTTCTTCGCCTCGGCCGGGGCCAGTTCCGCCTACCTGACGGTCAGCGAGATCTTCCCGATGGAGACCCGCGCGATGGCCATCGCCTTCTTCTACGCGATCGGCACGGCCGCGGGCGGCATCTCCGGCCCCCTGATCTTCGCCGGGCTCACCTCCAGCGGGGAGGTGCCCGACGCCGTGCTCGCCTTCTGCATCGGAGCCGCGCTGATGGTGGCGGCCGGGGTGGTGGCCGTGTTCTACGCGGTCGCCGCCGAGGGCCGCTCCCTGGAGCAGATCGCCACCCCGCTCTCGGCCCGCAGCGCCGAGGCTTCCCCTTCTTCGGCTTCTTCGACTTCTTCGACCTGACGGGCGGCGGGCGGCGCGATGTCGCGGACGCGGGCGAGGAACGGGCGGCGGGGCCTTCCCCCCGGGTCATACTTGATCACGGCGCGGCACGGCGACTTCCCACAGACAGCAGGGTGAACATGTTCGAACCGGTGCGGGAGAATCCCTATCCTGACAGCCACGTCCTCGGCGAGGGCCCCGAGCCGCATCCGCTGCTGGGGCCGGTCCTGCCGCTCCTGGGGCGGTGGCACGGCCGCGGGCGGGGCCAGTACCCCACCCTTCCGCAGGACTTCCGGTACGAGCAGGAGATCGCCTTCAGCCACGACGGCCGCCCCTTCCTCCGCTACGAGGCCCGCGCCTGGCTCGTCGACGCGGCCGGGGACCCGGTCCGCCCCGCAGGGCGCGAGAGCGGGTGGTGGCGGGTGACCCCCGACGCGGCCCTCGAAGTCGTACTGGCCCACGCGACGGGCATCGTGGAGACCTACACCGGCCGGGCGTCCGGCACCGTGTTCGAGATCGAGACCGGAACCGTGGGGCTGACCCCGCTCGCCAAGGAGGTCACCGGGACCCGGCGCTGCTACGCGCTCGACGGCGGAGAGCTCACGGTGGTCCACGACATGGCGGCAGTGGGAGAGCCCCTGACGCACCACCTCACGACGCACCTGCGCAAGCGCGCGTCCTGAGGTCCGCGGACCTCGGCCCCGCCCGGGCCACCCGGTCAGCGGGCCTCAGCCGAGGGCATCGAGCAGCTCGCGCTCGCGGCCCGGGCTGAGGCCCGCGCGCCGGGAACGGTCCAGGCCCTGCTCGCGTTCCCAGCGCAGCGTGTCGGCCAGCAGCTCGGCGCGGGGGCGGTGGCGCAGGCCGGCCGCCCGGGCGGCAGCGCCGGTGCGTGCCGACCAGCCTTCCCAGCCCGGTTCGTCCAGCCACATCGGCATCGACTCGGGGCCCATGAACCCGGCCACGCCGTGCGCGAGGAGCCACTGCGGCGCGGCGGCGGCGACCGGGCCCGTGTGTCCGCCGATGGAGCGGGAGAGCTCGATCCACTCCCCCAGCGGCACCACCGGCCCCACCGCGTCGTACGTCCCGGTGGTCCCCGCCTCCGCCGCGTCGAGCAGCCAGGCCGCGAGGTCCCGTACGTCGACCACCTGGGTCGGCGCGGCCGGCGAGTCCGGAACCAGCATCCGGCCGCGGGGCTCGCGGGCGGCGCGCGCCACCCAGTAGCCGGACCTGTCGCTGTGGTCGCCGGGGCCGCCGATGAGGCCGGCCCGCGCGATGACGAGCCGGTCGCCGACGGCCCCCGCGGACGCCTGCTCGCAGGCGGACTTGGCCTCGCCGTACACCGCGCGGTCGGCCTCTCCGCCGTCGGTCGGGGGCAGCAGCGCCGCGGACTCGTCGGCGCCCGGCACGGCGTGCGAGGCGTAGGCGCTGACCGAGGAGACGTACGTCCAGTGCTTCGCCCGGCCGGCCAGCGCGGCGAGCGCCCCACGCACGAACCCGGGCTGCCACGACACCTCCAGGACCGCGTCCCAGTCCCGGTCGAGCAGCGGATCGTACGCGGCGGGGTCGCGCCGGTCGGCCGCGACCAGCACCGCGCCCTCCGCCGCTCCCCCGCTCTCCCCCCGGGCGAGGCAGGTCACCCGGTGCCCGCGCCCGACCGCCTGCCGCGCCAGCTCGCGACCCACCCATGCCGTGCCACCCAGTACGAGGATCTCCATCCCGGTACTGAAACACCGCCGGTGGCCCCGTGGCCACGGAGTTCACCGTGGGCGGAGTCCGCCGTGGGCGCAGGCGGGGGCGCGACGGCGGTGGTCGGCGGCCCGCGCCGCGTGGCGTAGGCTGAGGTCTACCGACGCGGGGTGGAGCAGCTCGGTAGCTCGCTGGGCTCATAACCCAGAGGTCGCAGGTTCAAATCCTGTCCCCGCTACTGCACGGTGTGGCCCGGGTCCTCGGACTCGGGCCACACCTGTTTCCCGGGCCGGGCCGTGCGGGCCCCGTCCGAGTGGACGTTCTTCCCCCGGTCGGCCCCCTCGCGGCCATCGGGGCTGGCCAGATGGGGTGAAAGGGCGGATCCGGGCGTTGCCTGACCCCCACCGGGAGCCGTTGGGCCGGATGTGACCACCTCAAGCACCACCCCGATACTGTCCGGAGCGCCCTCGACACCGGCCCGCCCCACGCCACGGGAACCGGGCGCGGCGACCGCGCCCAGCGGCATAGTCGCCCGTGCCGTGATCGCCCGCACCACCACCCGCCGTTCTGGGGCCACCCGTTCCCGGATCGGCCGGGCGCCGTCGAAGCCGGCGGCGGCGTCATGACGTTCACCCTGCTGACCTGCGCGCCGATGCTCGCGGCGGTTCTCCTTCTGTACTGGAAGCCGCGTGAGCCACGGCACCGCCGCCACCCCGCCCGCGCACCGCGGCCGCCGGCTCGACGGCGGACCCTGATCCGCTGTCACCTGGCACCGCCGCTGCTGAACGGGCTGACCTAGACGGGGGGCGAGGGGCCGGGACCCGCCGGGTCCCGGCCCCTCGGCCGGCGGGTCAGCGCCGGCTCGGTGCGTGGTGCAGGAATTCCAGTCGCTGCCGGGCCAGGCTCAGGTGCCGGGGGTCAAGGGAGGGCAGCCGGTCGAGCAGGAGGATCAGCTCGGTGCCGGCGTCCAGGGCCGCGGCCGGGTCCTTGAGCTGGGTCCAGCAGTAGAGGGCTCCCGCCGCTGCGGCCTTGACCTCGGGGGCGTCCGCGTCCTGGCGGGCCAGCCGGGCGCGGCCGGCGCTGGTCCACAACTGCGTCGCGAGGCGGAAGTTGCCCGCCATCCGGGCGAGGTCGGCCCGGATCTCCTCCCACTCCGTCGCCTCCTGCGAGGCGTACCCGAAGGTCTGCAGGACGTACTGCTCCCAGGCCTGCGCGAGCGTCGCCGCCTCCAGGTGCCGGCCGGCGGTGGCCAGCGAGTGGATGTGGGGCCTCGGGTCCCGCCCGGGGGCGGAGCCCGGCGCCCGGGCCGGTACGGCGGGGACCGGGCCGGGTTCACCGGCCGGCGTCTGCCGCCGGACCGGCAGCGTCCGCGTGCTGAGGTCGTCCTCGGCGCCGCCGGGCGGCGCGGCGGACTCCGGCGCCCCCTGCAAGCCGGGCCCCAGGTCCGCGGGCGGCCGGGAGGCGTCGCGTACGGGAGCGGGCGCCGCGCCCGGCGCGGGAGCGGCCGCGGCGGCGAGTTCCCTGGCGGTGGGCAGGACGAGCGCGCCGGGCGGCAGGGCCGCGGATCCCACGGTGAGCGCGTGCAGTTGCAGGTTCGCCGGGCGCCGGGTGCTGCGCCGCAGCTGCTCGATCCAGTGCCGGGTGTAGCTGCTCACGGTGTTGCCGCCGCCGGTGAACCCCGGCGGCGAGACCACCCCGTACACCTCGGCGGACGGGGACGCGGGAAGGCTGCCGTACTCCCGCAGCAGCGGCCACGCGGCCTTGTCCGCCGCGAGGTCGAGCAGCACGGTGGTCAACCCGGGCGGGCGGCCGCGCAGTTCCAGCCCGAGCCACTCCCAGGGCAGCCCCGTGTAGCGGACGGTGCCGGCCGTGGTTCCCGCGAGGGCGAGGTGCAGGCGGTTTCCCCGGCGGTCCACCGTGAGGCGCCCGGACAGGTACACGAGCAGGGGGCCGGGCGTGGCCGCCGCCGTACGCAGGCGCATCAGTACGGTGTTGGGGTCCCGCGCGCCGTCGAGGTACGTGGAGTCGCTGGGAATGTCGCTGTCGAGCAGCATCGACGCGGGTACCACTCCGAGCGCGGCCAGGTTCGCGCTCGGCGCGACCTGCACGGTGCGGCGGCGGACGGCGGCGTCCCCCGCTATCAGGAGTACGTGCCCCCGCTGGTGCTGCTCCGGACCTCTGTTGTGCATGAGCAGACCGTACCCACTCCGCGCGCCCGCCGACTGCCGTGGTGGACCCGGGAGTTCCGCCGCGGCGGGCCGGCCGGCCGCGGTCGTCCGGTCCGGCGCGCTCCGGAGCGGCCGGACTCCGCGCGGCCGTCCCTCCCCCGGATTGCGCCGCCGAGCTGCGGAAACGATTGTCCCGGGGCCCTGATGGCCTACCGTTTTCCTCTGAGGACCGCTCGACCGGCCCTGTCGTCGTCGCCCCGTGGAAGAGCCGCGCGGGGGCGGACGGACGGCCCGGGACGTGCGGGACATGAAGGACCACCGGACCCTGTGGGGATGACCGTGCCCGTGCGCCACAAGACAGCACTGCTCGCCGTGTCCGCGCTCGCCCTGGCGGCGGCCGCCCTCGGCTTCCGTTCCCAGGGTCCCGACGGCCCCGAGCCCGTCGGCCGCCTCGACGGGGCGCTCTCCGGGCAACCGCACCCGCAGCCGTACCCCTCTGCGAGTTCCCACCCGGGGGAACGCTGGACGCGGGCGGTGGCCGACCTGCTCGGCCCCTGACCGTTCCCGTCGTCGTACCCGTGCGCGTCCGGTCGGCGGACGCACGGGCGCCCCGCGGCCCGGGAGGGCTGCGGGGCGCCCGGAACGGTCAGGGCAGCAGGTCGGGTTCGACCGGAGCCGCGCCGTCGGTCAGCGGCGGCTGGGTCTTCGTCGGCTCCTTGGGCTTCGCCGGGGGCTTCGGCTGCGGCTTCGGCTGGGGCTTCGCCGGCTCGATGGCGAACGCCTCGGTCACGGCCGTGGCGGTGCCCGTCGTGTCCGTGCCGCCGAAGACGTACACGCAGTTGCTCTTCGGGTCCTTGGTGCACGGGGCGGCCGCGCTGCCGGCCAGCTGGCGCGCCGTCGGCATCGACGGCAGGGTCACCCAGGCGTTGGAGACGGGGCTGTACGCCTCCAGCGTCCCGAGTACGGTCCCGGTGGTGGTGCTGCCGCCGGCGACGTACACACAGCCGTTGGTCATGCCGTCGGGGCAGGGGGCCGCCGCCGCGGAGGCCTGGAGGCGGGCGGTCGGCAGGGCCGGGGCGAAGACCCACGCGTTGAGCACGGGGCTGTACACCTCGACCGAGCTCAGGGCCGCCACTCCGTCACCGCCGCCGACGGCGTAGAGGCAGGTGCCCTTCAGGCCGAGGCCCGGCGCGCAGGGTGCCGCGGCGCCCGCGTGGCCGAACCGGGCGGTCTGGAGCGGGGTCACGGTGGACCACACGCCGGTGGCCGGGCTGTACGCCTCCACCGTGGCCAGCTCGGCGCCGGGCGGGTTCGCGCCGCCGAAGACGTACACGCACGTGCCGCGCAGGCCGGTGCCCTCGGTGCAGGGTGCGGTGGCGGCCGCCGCGCCGGTGCGGGCGGTCGTCATGGAGGGCAGGCTGATCCAGGCGTTGGTCTCGACGCTGTACGCCTCGACCACGGCGCTGACCGTGACCCCGCCGGTGGCGCCACCGACGGCGTACACGCACTCGCCCCGGTGTCCGGGCGGGCACGGGGCCGTGGTCACGGCGGGGTTGGTCCGGGGGGTCTTCACCGCGGGCAGCGTGGCCCAGGTGTTGACGGCCGGGCTGTAGGCCGCCAGGTCCGCCGGGGTTCCGGTGCCGGGTACCGCGTACACGCACTTGCCCTGGAGGCCCTCCGGGCAGTTCGCGGTGGCGCCGCCGAGCGCGGACCGCGCCGCCGGCATCGACGGAACCGTGATCCACACGCCCTGCGCGGTGGCGGTACCGGCCGTCAGCGCCATGAGGGGCGCCAGGGCGAGGACGGCGAGCCGCCGCCAGCCCCGGGGGCTGCGGGAGCGTGCGGGGGGCGGGTCGGCGGGGGTGGGGCGGTCCGTGCGCCTCATGTTGACTCTCTTTCAGACCACTGTCCGGAATGTGCAGATACAGACCAGCACATTCCGCTCGCGGAGGGTGGCGGCTGGGCGGCCGAACAGCCCTGCCCCGTCACCCTCCGCCACCGCCCGCCCGGCGCGCCACCCGCCTGTGGAGTCGCCCCGGGACCGGCCCGCCCCGGTCCCCCGCTCCACCGTCCGGGCGGTGCGGCCGGTCACCTGCCGCTGTCCTCCGCGAGGGTGTGCGCGACGAGGGCGTTGGCGTGGCCGTGGCCGAGCCCGTGCTCGGTCTTCAGCCAGGAGACGATCTCCATGTGCCTGGTCAGCGGCGAGGAGCGGATGAGTTCCTGCCACTCCGCGATCGGGCGTCCGTACTTCTTCTCGATGGAGGGGAAGTAGCTGGCAGGGCCCTTCACCGGCTCGCTCATGTCGTGTGTCCCGTCTGCTCGTCGGGTCGCCTCCGCACGCTGCGAAGAACCCGTCATCCCTGTAGACGCCCTCGGGCGCACGAAATCATCGGTCCGGCGGCACTTTCGCGACAACGTCCCGCGGCGGGCGCTTCCGGTGGCGGGGCCCCGGGTCCCGCCGGGATCCGGCGGCGGTCACGGGCTCTGGCCGGCGCTCCGGGCGGTCGCGGTGTTCACGTAGTCCAGCAGGTTGATGAGGAACCCGAGGGCCTCGGCCACGTCCTGCGGGGAGCCGACGGTCTCCGGGTCCAGGTGGCCGCCGAGGCGGAAGGGCCGCCCCGCCGTCTCCAGGACGAGGGAGCCGGCGGCGAAGGCCGGGGGCGGGGTGGCGTTCGCGACGACGTCCAGCAGCTCCGGAGCCGCCCGCAGCAGCGTCGGCTCGTCGTGTTCGGCGAGGGCCGCGCCGAGCACCAGCGTGTCGTCCATCCTCATGATCGTGACGAGGTTGCCCGCCCCGACGGAGAGAGTGACGGCGCGGCCCGCGTCCAGTTGGGCCCCGGCCCCCTGGAGGCCCATGCCGTCCAGCAGTTCTTTCACCCGTGCGGTCAGGTCCTGGGGCATGCGCGGTTCCTCCAGTCGGCGGGCCGGGACGGTCGGCGGGGGCTCCGCCCGGGCCCCCACCGGTCATCCCATCAGGCCGGGAGGGTTGCTGTCACGGGGACGGCCGATCACCTAGAGGTCGATCCAGTACCGGCGCTTGGGACCGATCAGGGTCTCCCGCACGTCCTCCAGGACGCCGCCGTTGGACTCGATCGTCCGCATCGACGCCCTGTTGCCCGGGTCGCAGGTCAGCAGGACGCGGTCCATGCCGAGCAGCCGCGCCTCGTACAGGACTTGGGCCAGGGCCCAGGTCGCCAGCCCGCGCCGGCGCGCCGAGGGCCGGATGCTGTAGCCGATGTGACCGCCCGCGTCGAGCAGGATCCCGTTCAGGTAGTGCCGCAGGTCGATGGCGCCGAGGTAGGTGTCGCCCTCGGCGATCCACCAGTAGGTGGCGTGGACCCGCCCCTGCTCGACCGGGCGCGTCCGGTCCCCGTACGAGCGCAGCCGCTCCACCCAGACGGAGAAGCCCTCGGGGCTGTCGACGTCGTCGTCGGAGCCGAGGCCGGCTCCGTCCATGTGGGCGTCGTCCCCCCACTCCTCGCGCGCGGTGAGCCAGGAAGCGTGCAGGCGGGGGTTCGGTGTGATCAGCTCGGGCATCTCCGGACGATAACAGCCGATCATCCGATCCCACTGCCCCGGTCGGCTCCGGGCGCCCCGGCGGCGACGGCCGTCAGGCGGGGGTTCCGGCCGGGCCGTTCGGGGGTGGTGGCCGGCCGCGTCCGGGGAGCGGGGCCTCGATCGCGTGGGCCGCCGCCATCCGGGCCAGGTCCGCGGTGAGCGAGTCGAGCCACGCCACCGCCGTGAAGAACAGCGGGGGCGCGTCGAGCGTGGCGTCCGACGGCTGCGGCCCGCCCGAACCCGTCCGCGCTCCCGCGCGCGCGGCGGACTCCGGGGCCGTGCGGGGCCGTCCGCCCTTCGGTGCGTCGAACCGGGCCGCGGCGAGACCGAAGCCCTCCGCCACCCAGGCGCCGTACGCCCGCACCCTGGCGTCGGCCCGCGGGTCGGGCGGCGAGCCCTCCTCCGCCGCCGCCAGCACCCGCCGGCCGCCCCAGAGCACGTGGTGCCCGGCCATCAGCGCGCTCTGCCAGTCCGGGGTCGGCCCGGCATGGCGCTGCGCCTCACCCTGGTACTGGGCGTAGGCCGACTCGGCGAGCACCAGCGCGTGCTCGACGTCGGGGTCGTCGCCGCCGAACGGACTGTCGGCGTACGGATCCGCCACGCCGTCCGCGGGGCGCCCGCCGGCCGGGGTGACGGCGCGCGTGGTGGTCGTGACCTCGGCGGCGGCGGCCCGCAGCAGCCGGGCCACGGCCCGGCCCACCTCGTCGTGGGCGCCCCGCGGCCAGGCGAGCAGTCCGCAGGCGAGGCCGATGACGCTGCCGACGAGCACGTCCAGGAAGCGGTACTCGGCCAGCTGCCACGTGGTGGGGGCCAGCTGCGCGAACGCCACCGCCACGACCAGGGTGAAGAGCCCTTGCGCCCATCCGACGCCGCGCACCGGGCCGACGAAGAAGGCGACGAGCATCAGGGGAGGCAGCGCGATCGCGTACGGCAGGCTCGTCTCGCCGGCCAGGGTGAGGACCGTGCCGGCGGCGAGGGCGCCCAGGCAGGTCCCGATCAGGGCGGCGCGCACGGTGGTGCGGGTCTGGACGGCGGTGGTCCGGGTCAGGCTGAGGACGGCGAGCATCGCCCAGAAGCCGTGCGGCAGCGAGTCGAGCCCGGCCACCGTGCGGGCGGCCGCGAGCGCCAGGCTGATCCGCACGGCGTTCTGGAAGTGGACGGACCGCGGTCCCGCGTGGCCGGACAGCCGGATCCACCACAGCCGGAGCGTGCTCGGCCGGGCGTACCAGTACCGGCCGGGATCGGCGTCGGGGAGGGCGCTTCGCCCCCGGACGGCGATGTCGGCGGCGGTGCCGAGCACCAGCGCCGCGTCCGCCACCTCCAGCAGGGCGGCCTGGCGGCGGCGGTCGGCCGGAGCGGGCGGCAGGAGCCGCGCGGACTCTGTCCGGTCGTGCAGCAGGCCCCTCTCCGCCCGCCCGGCGTCCGCCGCGGGGCGGCCGTCCGTCAGCAGTGCGGCGGACGCCCGGGCCGCGCGTTCCACCGAGCGGATGACGGCCAGGCCCGAGGCGTCGGGGCGGGTGCCGGCGAGCGGGCCGGGCAGGGCCCGGAGGCGGACCAGCAGGGTTCGCGCGACCAGGCCGGTGTGCGCCAGCGCCCGCTCGCGCACCCCTGGACCGGCCGGGCGCTCCGCCTCCGGGACCTGGGACGGCCGCAGCGCCTCGCCGACGACCCTCGCCCGCTCGGCGAGCACCGCGGGCAGGGCGTACGGCGGCTCGCGCAGCGCGGCGGCGCACCGGGCGGCGGTCGTGGCAGCGTCGGCGGCCCGGTCCCGGTAGGACGGGACGCGCGGGTCGGGCAGGACGCACGTCTCCGCCAGGATCAGCAGCACGATGCCCGTGACGGTGCCCGCCAGCCGTTCGCCGAGGTCGCCCGGTACGTACGGGGGGAAGCACGGAAGGATGTAGAGGAGCTGGAGTCCCGGGGCCGTACCAGCGGGGCGCGGGCCGCCGGCCGAGGCGAAGGCCAGGCAGAAGCCGATGACCAGCATGCCGGCCACGGCGGTCCAGGTGCGCACGGCGAGGAAGGTGCCCACGGTCACCAGGACGCAGGCCACGGGCAGGACCCGGACGAGCTGGGCGGCCCGCTGACGGCCGGTGCCGGGGATCCGGGAGAGGGCGGCGAGCGAGACGGCGGCGAACAGGGCGTACGTGGCGGCGACGGGGCGGTCCAGCGCGTAGAGGAAGACGTAGAAGCCGACGCAGGCGGCGAGGGTGACCCGGACGGCCCGGCGGGCCGTGGCCGCTGTCGGGCCGGTCCCCGCGCGCACCTGCGCCAGGGCCCGGGCGGTCGCCGAGGGGTGCCCGCGGGCTCCCGCGTCCTCGCCGCCGCCGTTCACCGTGTCGGTGCCCGTATCCGTGTTCGCGCCCATGCCGGCTCCGCCTCCCCGCTCGCGGTCCCCGGCTTCCAGGATCCCACGACGGGCGGGGACGGGCATTCGCGAACGCACACGAGAAGTGTCCATCCCGTGCAGAAGGTTCGAAGAGTGTGACCGTTCCGAGGAGCGGACGAGGAGTTCCCTTTAAGAAACCTTGTTGAATATCCCCCAGGGCCGAAGTGACCTTGAATCACCTCCGCGAATCGACCATGGTTTCGATCAACTCCCGGAGATCTTGCGGCTCCGGAGGGTTTGCGCGACAACGCTTGACGCCCCACACGTCAAACACGAGGAGAACCCTCTACATGTCAACTCACAAGCACGCACGCACCCGTTCCCGCGGAGTCCGGGTCCTTGCAGTCGTCACGGGAGCTGCGACGGCAGCCGGCGTGACCTTGCTGCTTTCCCCCCTGGCCGGGGCTGCGACACCGGCCGAGGGAACGGTCTACGGACTGAGCGCCCCCGGTGCTCTGAGCGGCAGTTACATCGTCATCCTCGACAAGTCCGCCGACAAGAAGGCACTTGCCAAGAAGTACGGTGGCGAGGTGCAGCGCGAATACGCATCTGCCATCAACGGCTTCTCCGCGTCCGGGCTTTCGGAGACGGACGCCAAGCGTCTGGCCGCCGACCCGACCGTCGACAAGGTCGTCCAGAACAAGAAGTTCACCATCAACGCCACGCAGGAGAACCCTCCGTCGTGGGGCCTGGACCGCATCGACCAGGAGGAGCCGGCAGCGGACAAGAAGTACACCTACCCCGACGCGGGCGGTGAGGGCGTGACCGCGTACGTCATCGACACCGGCGTGCGGATCAGTCACAAGGACTTCGGCGGACGGGCCGAGCACGGCTTCGACGCCATCGACAACGACGAGATCGCCGACGACGGCAACGGTCACGGCACGCACGTCGCCGGAACCATCGCGGGCACGTCCCACGGCGTCGCCAAGAAGGCCAAGATCGTCGCCGTCCGGGTCCTGGACGACAACGGGTCGGGCAGCACCGAGCAGGTCGTGGCCGGCATCGACTGGGTCACGCAGCACCACAGCGGTCCCTCGGTGGCCAACATGAGCCTCGGCGGCGGCGCCGACGAGGCGCTCGACGAGGCGGTGCGCCGGGCGATAGCCGCCGGTGTCACCTTCGGCGTCGCGGCGGGCAACGAGTCCTCCGACGCCGGCCAGGGGTCCCCCTCGCGGGTTCCGGAAGCGGTGACGGTGGCGTCGAGCGCGGCTGACGACTCGCAGTCCTCGTTCTCCAACTTCGGCTCGATCGTCGACCTGTACGCCCCGGGCTCGGACATCACCTCGGCCTGGAACGACAGCGACACCGGTACCAAGACCATCTCCGGTACCTCGATGGCGACACCGCACGTCGTCGGTGCGGCGGCCGTCTACCTGGCCGGGCACAAGGGCGCGTCGCCGGCCGAGGTCGCCGCGGCCCTGACCTCCGGCGCGACCGCCGGGAAGATCACCAACCCGAGCAGCGGCACCCCCAACAAGCTGCTCAAGGTCTCCGCGGAGTAACCCCTCCCCCCACGGGGGGGGGGGGCGCCCCCCCCCCCCCCGGCGGGGGGGGGGGGGGGGCCCCCCCGGGCCGGGGGGGGGGGGGGGCCCCGCCGGGGGGGGGGGGGACCCGCCCCCCCCCCCCCCCCCCCCCCCCCCCCCCCCCCCCCGCCCCCCCCCCCCCCCCCCCGGGGGGGCGGCGCCCCCCCCCCCCCGTGCCCGGCAGGGGCGGGGCGGCGGATCACGCCGGAGGGGGCGGGATCAGCGGACCCACGGCTCCCAGACCTCGCGGTTGTTCTCCACCCACTTCTTCGCCGCCTGCTCCGGCGGCAGCTTCTCCTCGGCGATCATGAGGGACACCTCGTTCTGCTCCTCCACGCCCCAGTGGAACTTCTTCAGGAACGCGGCGGCCTTGCCGCCCGACTCCGAGAAGCGCGTGTTCAGGTACTTCTGGAGCGGGGTGTGGGGGTAGGCGCAGGCGACCTTCTCCGGGTCGGCGTCACAGCCCTCCTTGTACTCGGGCAGCTTCACCTCGGTCATCGGGACCCGCTCGAACAGCCACTGCGGGGTGTACCAGTAGGTCAGGAACGGCTTGCGCTCCTTGGCGAACTGCTTGATCTGGGTGATCTGCGCGGCCTCGGAACCGGCGAAGACGACCTCGTAGTCCAGGTCGAGGTTCTTCACCAGGGCCTTGTCGTTCGTGACGTACGACGGGGAGCCGTCCATCAGCTGGCCCTTGCCGCGGCTCTCGGGCGTGCGCAGCTGGTCGGCGTACTTGTCGAGGTTCTTCCAGTCGGTGACGTCGGGGTGCTCCTCGGCGAAGTACGTCGGCACGAACCAGCCGATGTGGCCGGTCACGCCGAGGTCCCCGCCGGGGGTGATGGTCTTCTTCCCCTTGACGTACCGGTCCTCCTGCTCGGGGTGGCCCCAGTCCTCCAGGATCGCGTCGACGCGCCCCTGGCTGAGGGCGTCCCACGCGGGCACCTCGTCCACCTGGACGGTGTCGACGCGGTACCCCAGCTCGTGTTCGAGCAGGTAGGAGGCGACGGCGGTGTTCGCCTGGGCGCCGACCCAGGACTGCACGGAGAGCGTGACGGTCTTGGCGCCCTGGGCGGCGGCGTACGGGGAGGACTGGCGGGTCATGTCGGCGGCGCCGCAGCCGCTGAGGACGGCGAGGCCGGTCGTGGCGGCGAGTACGGCGGCGAGACGGCGGCGCCGGGTGGTGCGCGGGGATCGGGCGGGCATGTCAGGCCTCCTTCGCGGGCTGGGTGACGCGGTCGAGCAGCAGGCCGAGGCAGACGATCGCGGCGCCGGCCACCAGGCCGGTGGCCAGGTCGCCCTGGGCGAGGCCGAGGACGACGTCGTAGCCGAGCGCGCCACCGCCGACCAGGCCGCCGATGATGACGACGGCGAGGACCAGGACCACGGCCTGGTTGACGGCGAGGAGCAGCGCCGGCCGGGCCAGCGGCAGTTGGACCTGCCACAGCTGCTGCGAGCGGGTCGCGCCGAGGGAGCGGGCCGCTTCCATGGCGGCCGGGTTCACCTCGGAGAGGCCCTGCGTGGTGATGCGGACGACCGCGGGCAGCGCGTAGACGATGGCCGCGGCCGCGGCCGGGGCGCGGCCGACGCCGAACAGGGCGACCACGGGAATGAGGTAGACGAACTGCGGCATGGTCTGGCAGACGTCGAGCACCGGGCGCAGCAGCCGCTGGGCGCGGGCGCTGCGGGCGGCGCCGACGGCGATGGCGAAGCCGAGGACCAGGGTCACGGCGACGGCGGCCAGGACCTGCGAGAGGGTGTCGAGGGAGGGCTCCCAGACGCCGAGCACGCCGATGGCCGCGAGGGCGAGGACCGCGGTGAGCGCGGTCCGCCAGGTGCCCACGAGGAGGGCGACGGCTCCGGCGAGGAGCAGCAGGGTCCACCAGGGGGCGGCCTGGAGCCCGGTGCGCAGCGGGTCCAGGACCCAGCCGGTGAAGCGGGCCGACCAGTCGGCGGTGCCGCCGACGACGGGCACGCCCGAGTACAGGTGCGCGGTCATCCAGGCGACGGCCCGGTTGACGGGCTCGGCGATGGGGACGGTCCACGACTCGGGCCACAGGGTGGTGTCCGCGATGCGGCCCGCGACGGAGGCGGCGACGGCCGCGAGCACGGTCAGCAGGCGTCCGTACCAGCCGCCGAACACGCGGCGCAGCAGGTGCTTCTCGCGGGCGGCGTCGGGGGTGGCGCCGAGCCGGTTGCCGGCGGCGTCGGCGGTGCGGTCGAGGACGACGGCCAGCAGCACGATCGGGATGCCGGCGGCGAGGGCCGCGCCCACGTCCACGGAGGCGAGGGCCTGGTACACGCGGTCGCCGAGGCCGCCGGCGCCGATCACGGAGGCGATGACGGCCATGGACAGGCCCGTCATGATCGCCTGGTTGACGCCGAGCAGGAGCTGTCGCCGGGCGAGCGGGAGCCGCGCGCTGAACAGCCGCTGGCGTCCGGTCGCGCCGAGCGAGGCGGAGGCCTCCAGGACGCCCGCGTCGGCGTCGCGCAGGCCGAGCGCGGTGAGCCGGGCCATGGGCGGAGCCGCGTAGACGACGGTGGCGAGGACGGCGGCGGGGACGCCGATGCCGAAGACCAGCACCATCGGGAGCAGGTAGGCGAAGGCGGGCAGGACCTGCATGGTGTCGAGCACGGGGCGCAGGGCGCGGTCCGTGCGCGGTGACAGTCCGGCGGCGAGGCCGAGCAGGGCGCCGACGGCGACGGCCGCGGTGACGGCGACGGCCATCAGGGCGAGGGTCTGCATGGTCGGCACCCACATGCCGAGCAGTCCGCAGGCGGCGAACGCGGCGACGCAGGTCAGGGCGAGCCGGATGCCCGCGAGGCGCCAGGCGACCAGGCCGGCGAAGGCGGTGACGCCGAGCCAGCCGGCGGCGAGCAGCACCGTGTAGACGGCTCGGACGCAGATCACGACGGCGTTGCTGACGTGACCGAAGAAGTACAGGAACAGCGGGTGGCTGTCCCGGTGGTCGATGATCCAGTCGCCCGCGCGGCCGAGCGGGCCGGACAGGTCGACGGCGAGCTGGGCGGGCCAGCTGCCGGCGCCGGGGAAGGCGAGGGCGAGCGGGACCAGCAGCGCCGCGGCGACGGCGAGCGGCAGGAGCTTGCGGGCGGCGCGGTGGCTGAACAGGGCGGTGGGGCGGGCGGCCGGAGGGCGGCCGGTGGCGGTGTGGCGGCGGGCCTGCCCGTCGCCGTCGGCCTTGGCTCCGCGGGTCCCGTGGGTGTCGCGGCGGGGGGCGGTGGCCTGGCTGTCTTCGCTGCCGGGAGCCTCGGGCCGGCCGGCGTCGCGCGGGTCGCGGGGATCGCGCACGGAGGGGGTGGCGGCGGTCACGCGCACCACCGGCCCGTGCCGGGGACGGGGGACGCGCAGGGGGGTCGGCGTATCACGCGGCCACCTCCCGCGAGGCCGGGGCCGGGAGTCCGGCCACCACCGCGAGCAGCGCGGCGTCGTCGACGACGCCGAGGCACCGGCCGCGGTCGACGACCCGGGCGGGACCGCCGCTGCGGGCGACCGCCTCGATGGCTTCGACCACGGTCGTCGCGGGGGCGAGCGCCGGGCCCTGGTCGGCTTCGCCGGGCGCCGCGGGGCGCATGGCGCTGCGTACGGTGAGGACCTGCTCGCGCGGCACGTCGCGGACGAACTCCCGCACGTAGTCGTCGGCGGGCGAGCCCACGATCTCCTCGGGGGTGCCGAGCTGCACGATGCGGCCGTCGCGCATCAGCGCGATCCGGTCGCCGAGGCGCAGCGCCTCGGCGAGGTCGTGGGTGATGAAGACCATGGTGCGGCCCTCGTCGTGGTGCAGCCGGGCGACCTCGTCCTGCATCTCCCGCCGGATGAGCGGGTCCAGGGCGCTGAACGGCTCGTCGAACAGCAGCACTTCGGGGTCCGCGGCGAGGGCGCGGGCGAGTCCGACGCGCTGCTGCTGTCCGCCGGAGAGCTGTCCGGGACGGCGGTCCTCCAGACCGTCGAGGCCGACCTTGGCGACCATCTCGGCGGCCTTGGCGCGGCGCTCGGCCCGGCCGACGCCCTGGATCTCCAGGCCGTAGGCGACGTTGTCGAGGACGGTGCGGTGGGGCAGCAGGCCGAAGTGCTGGAAGACCATGGCCGCACGGTGGCGGCGCAGCTCGCGGAGCCGGGCCGCGTCCATGGCGAGGACGTCCTCGCCGTCGATGGAGAGGGTCCCGGCGGTGGGTTCGATCAGGCGGGTCAGGCAGCGCACCAGGGTGGACTTGCCGGAGCCGGAGAGGCCCATCACGACGAAGACCTCGCCCTTGCGGACGTCGAAGCTGACGTCGCGGACGGCCGCGGTGCAGCCGGTGGCCTCGCGGAGTTCGGCGGGGGCCAGCCCGGCGTGCTCCGAGCCGGGGACCTTCGCGGCCGCGGACTTGGGCCCGAAGACCTTCCAGAGTCCGCCCACGGAGAAGACGGGGGTGTCGGCGGCGTCGGGCGCGGCCGGGTCGTGGGTCATCGCGTTCACCGGGTCTCGCCCCCCAGCAGCTCGGCGGCCTTTTCGCCGACCATGAGAACTCCGATCATCGGGTTGACCGCGGGCATCGTCGGGAAGACCGACGCGTCCGCGATCCGGATGCCGTCGAGGCCGCGGACCTTGAGGTCGGGTCCCACGACGGCGGTGTCGTCGTCGGCGGCGCCCATCTTGCAGGTGCCGGCCGGGTGGTAGACGGTGTGCGCGACGGAGCGGGCGTACGTGCTCAGGGCCTCGTCGCTGGTGATCTCCGGTCCGGGGCAGACCTCCCGCTTGAGCCAGCCCGCGAGGGGCTCGGCCGCGGCGATCTTCCGGGCCAGCTTGATGCCGTCGACCAGGGTGCGGCCGTCGTAGTCGTCCTCGTCCGTGAAGTAGCGGAAGTCCAGGGCCGGTTTGACCTCGGGGTCCGGGCTCGTCAGGTAGAGGCGGCCGCGGCTGCGGGGCTTGGGGATGTTCGGGGTCAACGAGACGCCGTGCGCGGGGCGTTCGTAGCCCAGTCGCTCCGGGTTGTCCGTGAAGGGGATCTGGTAGAAGTGGAACATCAGGTCGGGGCCCGCCGATTCGGGGTCGCGGCGGACGAACAGTCCCGCGTCGCTGTCCATCGCCGAGTTCTCCGGGATGGGTCCGTCGGTCTCCCAGACGATGACCGACTCGGGGTGGTCGAGGAGGTTCTCCCCCACTCCGGGCAGGTCGTGGACGACGGGGATGCCCAGGGCCTCCAGCGCTCCGCGCGGTCCGATGCCGGAGTGCAGCAGCAGGCGCGGGGTGTCGACCGCGCCGGCGCACACCAGCACCTCGCGGCGGGCGCTGATCAGCGACTCCGTACCGTCCGCGGACCGTACGCGCACGCCGCGCGCCCGGGTTCCGTCCAGCTCCAGGCGGTACGCCCAGGTCTCCAGCAGCAGCCGCAGGTTCGGCCGGGCGTCCATCACCGGGTGGAGGTACGCCACCGACGCGGAGGAGCGCTTGTTGGTCTCGGGGTGGTAGGCGAGGTCGAAGAAGCCGGCGCCCTCGTGGAAGGGCTTGCGGTTGAAGCCCTCGACGAGCGGTACGCCGAGCGCCGTCTGCGCCGCGTCCACGAAGTCGCGGGCGATGGCGTTGCGGTCGGCCTCGCCGACGGGAACGACGTTGTTCAGGAGCCGGTCGAAGTAGGGGTCCATGGCGGCCGCGTGCCATCCCTCGGCACCCGCCTCGGACCACTCGTCCCAGTCGGAGGGCAGCGGCTTGAACGCGATGAGGGTGTTGTGCGAGGAGCACCCGCCGAGCACGCGGGCCCGGCTGTGCCTGATGTTGGAGTTGCCGCGCGGCTGCTCGGTGGTGGGGTAGTCGTAGTCGAGCTCGCCGCCGAGCAGGCCCATCCAGCGGCGCAGCGTCAGCACGTCGGGGCGGTCGACGTCGCTGGGGCCGCCCTCGATGACGGCGACCGTGACGTTCGGGTCCTCCGTGAGACGGGAGGCGATCACCGAGCCGGCGGTTCCGCCGCCGACGACGACGTAGTCGTACTCCTGCCCGGCCCCGCCGCCGCGGTGCGCCGCGGTCGTGGGGGTGGGGGTGGTGGGGGTGTTCGTGGTCATGTGGGTCCTCTCCCTTCAGCCGGCGAACCAGCGCACGGGGCGCGGAGCGAGGTTCTGGTACACGTGCTTGGCCTCGCGGTACTCGGCCAGGCCCGCCGGGCCCAGTTCGCGGCCGATTCCGGACTTCCCGAAGCCGCCCCACTCGGCCTGCGGCAGGTAGGGGTGGAAGTCGTTGATCCATACGGTGCCGTGGCGCAGCCGGCCGGCCACGCGGCGGGCCCGGCCCTGGTCGGCGGTCCACACGGCGCCGGCGAGCCCGTACTCGGTGTCGTTGGCGAGTGCGACGGCCTCGTCCTCGGTGCGGAAGGTCTCGACGGTCAGGACCGGGCCGAAGACCTCTTCCCGTACGACGCGCATCAGGCGGTGGCAGCCGTCGAGGACGGTGGGCCGGTAGAAGTAGCCTGGGCCCTCGGGCCGTTCGCCGCCCGCGCGCAGCACGGCTCCCTCGGAGAGGGCGGAGGCCACGTACTCCTCGGTCCGCGCGAGCTGGCCGGCGGAGACCAGCGGGCCGCACTCGACGCCCGGGTCCGTGCCGCGGCCGAGCCGGATGAGGTCGGCGCGCCGGGCGAGTTCGGCGACGAAGCGCTCGCGCACCGACTCCTCGACGATGAGCCGGGATCCGGCCGAGCAGACCTGGCCGCTGTGGATGAACGCAGCGTTCAGGGCCTGGTCGACGGCGGTGTCGAAGCCCTCCTCGGTGGCGCAGGCGTCGGCGAAGACGACGTTGGGGTTCTTCCCGCCGAGTTCGAGGGCCACCTTCTTCACGGAGTCGGCGGCGGCGCGCATCACCTTCGTACCGCTGGTGAGGCCGCCGGTGAAGGAGACGAGGTCGACGTCGGGGTGGGCGGCGAGGCGGGCGCCGACCGGGTCGCCGGGGCCGGTGACCAGGTTCGCGACGCCTGCGGGCAGGCCCGCCTCCACGAGCAGGTCGATGAGCGCGGCCGTGGTCAGCGGCGTGATCTCGCTCGGCTTGACCACGAAGGTGTTTCCCGCGGCGAGGGCCGGGGCGATCTTCCAGCTGGCCTGGAGCAGCGGGTAGTTCCACGGGGTGATGAGGGCGCACACGCCGACGGGCTCGTGTACGACGACGCTGTGGATGTCCGGGGAGCCGGCGTCGACCACGCGGCCGGCGCTCTCGCCGGTGACGAGGTCGGCGAAGTAGCGGAAGGCGGCGCTGACGCAGTCCACGTCGACGCGGCCCTCTTCGAGGGTCTTGCCAGCGTCCCGGCTCTCCAGCAGCCCGATGCGCTCACGGTCGCGCTGGAGGAGGTCCGCGGTGCGGCGCAGCAGCTCGGCCCGCTCCGCGACGGGGGTGGCGGGCCATTCGCCGCCGTCGAAGGCGGCGCGCGCGGCACTGACCGCCGCGTCGGTGTCCGCGGTGGCGCCCTCGGCGACCACGGCGAGCACGGTGGCGTCGACGGGGTCGAGGACTTCCCTCGTCGCTCCTGAAACCGCTGAACGCCACTTTCCGGCGATGTGAATCGTCTTCTGCTCCGACACGACGCGCTGTACCTCCGGTTCCGCACCGCGGCCTACCCGCGGTGATCTTGCACCTGACTCGTTTGCCCCCTTGTCCCGAAGACATGTCCCATCGGTCACATGAAGTGACCGGAGTCACTCCGCGTTGCCTCCGGCCGGTGGCGGGGTTTGACTGGAACGTGGCGCTCGAACGGGTGCCCTTCCCGCCGGCGCCGACCCGGAGGCAGCCATGACCACGCACGCGGCGCGGACCTTCGACCCGACCCGGGTCGCCCACCTCTCGGGGCGGTACGCCCCGGTCACCGAGGAGGTGGAGGAGGTGGACCTCCGGGTGACCGGTGAGCTGCCGGCCGACCTGGACGGGCTGTACCTGCGCAACGGGCCCAATCCGCGCTTCAGCCCCATCGGCTCGTACCTGTACCCGATCGACGGCGACGGGATGCTGCACGGCGTGTGGATCTCCGGGGGCTCGGCCCGCTACCGCAACCGGTTCGTGCGCACGCCCGCGGTCCTCGCCGAGGAGGCGGCGGGCCGGGCGCTGTGGGGTGGCCTGGAGTCGATGATCACACCGGGTGAGGCGGAGGTGGGGCCGGACCTCGCGGGCACGTTCCGGGACCTGCCGGACATCAATGTGGTCCGCCACGGCGGGCGGCTGCTGGCCCTGGCGGAGTCCGGGTGCCCGTTCGGGATGTCCCCGGAGCTGGAGACGCTGGGCAGGGAGACCTTCGGCGGGGCGCTGCCCGCGGGGATCACCGCCCACCCGAAGATCGATCCGGTCACCGGTGAGATGGCCGTCTTCTGTTACGCGCTGGAGGAGCCGTTCCTGACCTGGTCGCTCCTCGGCCCGGACGGCACGGTCCGGCGCGGTCCCACCCCGGTCGCCGGGGTGGACGAACCGATGATGATCCACGACATGGCGCTGACCGGCCGTTTCCTGGTGCTCGTCCTGGCGCCGGCGTTCTTCGACCTCGCCGCGGCGATGCGGGGCGGTTCCCTGATCTCCTGGCGGCCCGAGCGCGGTACGCGGACGGTGCTGATCCCGCGGGACGGCGGGCCGGTGCGGTGGGCGGCCGACGAGGCGTTCTGGCTGTGGCACACGGTGAACGCGTACGACGCGGACCCCTCGGACGGCAGCGACGGAGGCGACGGCAGCGTCGTGCTGGAGTACGTGCAGTGGGACCACCTGAGCCTGGGCCCGGGCGGCGGTCCGAACCCGGGCGGCCTGGCCCGCGCCGTCATCGACCCGGCGGCGGGAACCGTGCGCCGGACCCTGCTGGACGACGCCTCCGTCGAGTTCCCGCGGGTGGACGACCGGCTCATCGGCCGCCGGCACGGCCAGGTGGCCGTGGCGGCCGAGACCGGCACGCTCGACCTGCCGGCCGCGGAGTACGACGCCATCCGCTGGTACGACGGCCGCTCCCGGGACGGCGCGTTCCAGGAGTGGCGGGCCGGGAACCTCTCGGTGGGCGAGCCGGTGTTCGCACCGGCCGCCGGCAGCGGCCCGGAGGACGGGGGCCGGGGGTACTGGCTGACCTTCGCCACGGACCGTACGGAGGCCACCAGCTGGCTGCTCGTCCTGTCGGCGCAGGACCCGGCGTCGGGGCCGATGGCGCGGGTGCGGATCCCGGTACGGGTGCCGCTCGGTCTGCACGGCGCCTGGCTCCCGACGGAGGAGTGACCAGCCGGCCCTCGATCGGCCCTCCGCCCGCCCGCCCGAGCGGGCCGGCCCTGCCCGGCGCCTGCGGAGTCCTTCGGCGGAACGTGCGGCGAATCGGCTCAGCCGGGCGTGCGGCGGTCGGTGGGGGCCGTTTGGCCGCTCTGCCGCTTGAGGAGCCGGGTCAGCCAGCCACCGATCACGATGAGGGCGACGCCGAGCCACCACAGGTCGCCGGCGAACACGAGGACGGCGATCCCCACCGGGACGAGCATGCCCGCCAGCGGGAGCAGCAGGTCGGAGAGCGGCGGGACCGGATGGTCGCCTCCCCGGGCCCGGGCGCGGGCCACCTCGGGGTACCAGACCGTGAAGCGCAGGGCGGCGACGATGGCCAGGATCTGGATGATCCAGCCCGTCCAGATGTTGTTGGGGTTGCGCAGGACCAGGTCGCCGTAGGCGCCGGCGATGGCCGCCACGAGGAAGGCGAGCCCCCACACGCCGGTGATGATGTAGTTGGTCCGCAGGAACGCGGGCGTCTTCCAGAAGGCGGGATCGACCTGCTCCCGGGCGTACTGGAGGGTGAAGGGCGTCCCGACGGCCATGGAGCCGAAGGCGATGAGCGTCAGCGCGATGTTGGAGGTCTCCCCCGCGTAGGTCTCCAGCCACCGGCGCGTGCCGTCGCTCGCGACCAGGCCGACGACCGCCATGATCGCGAAGAAGACGAGGTCCGCGACCTCCAGGATCTTCACGGAGCCGCCGTGGCCGCCCAGGCGGCTCCCGAGGACGAGGGCGAGCGAGATCAGCAGCGCCGCGCCGACCGCCCATTCGAAGCGTCCCGGTCCGACCAGGAGCGAGAACACGATCCAGGGGGACATCCCGATGAACGGACTGTCCAGGAAACCCGCCATTCGCTCGCGCAGAGGGGAACCGGCCGTCTTCACCATGGGCCCGACCTTCCTGCCGCCTCCGATCAGCGGTCCTCTACCAACGTACGCCGCCGCGGCGCGAGCGCCAGCGGACCCGCGCGGCCGGCCCTCGCCACCGCCCCGACCCGCCGCCCCTCCCCCCGTCAGGACCCGTCGGGCCGCGGGGCCTTCGCCGCCGCACCGGACAGGGGTGACGGCGCAGGGGTGTCAGCAGACGCCCGGCCCCTTGAAGGCACCGTCGCACTCCGTGCCGCCGTGCCGGGTGACTTCCGCGCACAGGGTCGTCTCCACCTTGCCGAGCAGCCGGGCCAGTTCCGTGCGTTCGGACTCGTCCAGGCCCTCCAGGGTCTGGCGTTCGAGCTCGCCCCAGGCCCTGCGGACCTCGACGAGGAGCCCGCAACTGGTGTCGGTCGCCTCGACGAGCGAAGCGCGCCGGTCCGAGGGGTCGGGCCGGCGGCGTACGTGACCGGCGTGTTCGAGGCGCTGCAGCATCTTGGTCACCGTGGAGGGGTCGAGGCCGACCGCCTTGATCAGCTCGGACTGCCGCACGGCGCCGCTGTCCCAGAGCTGCATCATCACGAACTCCTGCCCCGGGTGCAGCCCCAGGTCCCGCAGGACCCGGCCCGCCGCGATCCGGTGGAGGCGGGCCACCCGGCTGATCGCGTGGCTCACCGGCCCGTCCAGCACGGCGCTGGGGGGCGCCGCGCACTCCGGGGTGGTGCGCGGGTCCTGAGCGGCTTCCGCGGTCATGGCGGCACTCCTCCTTCATCGGGTCCGACGGGCCGTGTTCGGCAGGTTCGTACGGCTCCCCGGCGGGGCCCCGAGGGGGCGCACGCCCGACGTCCTCGTCAGGACCTTACCGCTTCCCCACATTTTACCTTGGTCGGCCAAGTAATGAGGTACGCTCCTTCCAGAGTCAAAGATTGGCCGACCAACTAACTTTGTGAGGCAGACATGACCACCGCATTCGAGCCCGTGCGCATCGCCGGCGGCGTCCTTCCCAACCGGATCGCCCTGGCCCCCATGACCCGCAGCCGTGCGGGCGAGGGCGGCATCGCGACCGGCCTCGTCGCCGAGTACTACACCCAGCGCGCCTCCGCCGGGCTGGTCATCACCGAGGGCATCCAGCCCTCCGTCGTCGGACAGGGTTACCCCTTCACGCCCGGTCTGCACAGTGCCGAGCAGGTCGCGGCCTGGCGCGAGGTCACCGACTCGGTGCACGCGGCCGGCGGCCGGATCTTCGCGCAGCTGATGCACGCGGGCCGGATCGGCCACCCCTCGCTGCTGCCCGAGGGCCTGGTCCCGGTGGCTCCGTCCGCGGTCGCCCCCGAGGGGCAGCTGTTCACGGCCGAGGGCATGCAGGACTTCGTGACGCCCCACGAGCTGACCGGGGCCGAGGTACGGGCGACCATCGCCGACTTCGCCGAAGCCGCCCGCAACGCGGTCGAGGCGGGCTTCGACGGGGTCGAGCTGCACGGGGCCAACGGGTACCTGATCCACCAGTTCCTGGCCCCGGGCTCCAACCGGCGCACCGACGAGTGGGGCGGCACGGTCGAGAACCGGATCCGGTTCGCCGTGGAGACCGTCAAGGCCGTCGCCGCCGCGATCGGTGCCGAGCGCACGGGCCTGCGCGTCTCCCCCGGGAACGCGTTCAACAGCATCTCCGAGCCCGACCCGCAGCCCGCGTACGAGGCCCTGGTCAAGGAGATCGACGGGCTCGGCCTGGCCTACCTGCACGTCATGGAGCACGGGCCCGAGGCCCGTGAGACGACCCTCGCGCTGCGCAAGCAGTTCAGCGGCCCGCTCGTGCTGAACCCCGCGACCGAGGGTCCGACGGACCACCGCGCCCTCGCGCTCATCGAGGACGGAACCGCCGACCTGCTCGCCTTCGGGGCCCTGTTCCTCGCCAACCCGGACCTCCCGGACCGGCTGCGGACCGAGGGCCCCTACAACACCCCGGACCCGGCCACGTTCTTCGGCGGCGACGCCCGCGGCTACACGGACTACCCGGCCCGCTGACCCGACCGCAGGCCCGGGCCACCGGCCCGGGCCCGGTCGGACGCGGTGTCGGTTTCCGGCCTGGTCCCGGCATCGGACCCGGCGTCGGCCCCGGCGTCGGACACCGTGTCGGAGCCGCGTGGCATCGTGGCCGGATGAGCACCTCCCCCAGCCCGTCCGTCGCGACCCCCTGGTCCGCCGGCACCCCGGTGCACGAAGACCTCGGCATCGTGAAGTCCCGCGTCTACGACCCGTGCGGTTTCACCTGCTCGCAGCCGGTCCCCGAGGCCGAGAGCGCCGACTACGCGGCCCACGCGTTCACCCTGGACGGCCTGGCCGTCCGGTTCCGCGCCGCCCGTTCCACCCCGCGGAAGGTCGGCCGGTTCGTCACCGTGTGGCAGAGGTCCCCGGAGGGCCCGATCCGGCCCTTCGCCGACACCGACCCCGTCGACCTCGTCGTCGTCGCCACCCGCGGCGAGGGACACGCCGGGCACTTCGTCTTCCCCGTGGACGCCCTGGGCCGGGAGGGCGTCGTCTCGGTCGGCGGCGCCGGCGGCAAGCGCGGCTTCCGGGTCTATCCGCCGTGGGTCACCACGGCCAACCGCCAGGCCGACCGCGCCCAGGCCTGGCAGGTCGCGTACTACCTCCCCACGCCTGCGGAGGGCCCCGTCGACCGGGCCCGCGCCCGAGCCCTCTACCGTCTCTAGTCCTTTTCGTCCGCCCCGGCGGTGTGCCGGGTGATGGCCGGGACGATCGTGTCCCAGGTCGGGGGCGGAGGCATCTGGTGGCCCATCCCGGGCAGTGGGACCAGCACGGCGCCGGGGATCTCGCGCGCGAGCGCCTCCGCGTGGCCGTACGGGAAGAGCGGGTCGGCGGTTCCGTGCAGGACCAGGGTGGGGGCGGCGATCTCCCCGAGGCGGTCGCGGACCGGGGCGCCGCCGGCGACCCTCCAGTGGTTGGAGGCGGCCGCGGGGACCGGGCTGCGGTCGAACGCCCGGCCGGCGGTGCGGCGCAGCCGGTCCTCGTCGACGGGGATGGCTCCGGCGAACGTGTGCTCGGCGGCCAGGAAGTACGCGATGACGGCCTCCCGGTCCGTCCAGTCGGGTGCGGGGGCGGGTTCCGCGAGCGCCCGGCGCAGCGCCTCGCTGATCGGCGGCAGGTCCGGGGTCTGCGGTCCGCCGGGGCCGTCGGGGCTGGTGGACACGAGGGTGAGCGTGCGGACCCGGCCGGGGTGGTGGACGGCCAGGTGCTGGGCGAGTGCGCCGCCCATGGAGATTCCGACGATGTGGGCCGCGGAGATCCCGTAGGCGTCGAGGATTCCCACGGCGTCCGCGACGAGGTCCTCCGACGCGTAGGTCGGCGCGCCGACCGGGAAGGTGGTCGACCGGCCCGTGTCGCGGGTGTCGTACCGGATGACGCGGCGCCCCCCGGCGGCGAGGCGGGCCGTGAACTCCTCGTCCCACCAGTCCATGGACGCCTCGGCGCCGCCGATCAGCAGGATCGCGGGCCACGCCGGGTCTCCGAAGGCCTGGGTGGCGAGGACGACGCCGTTGACGTGGACGTCCCTCTCCGGCGGCGTCGGCTGGTCGACGGTCACGGCTGCCTCCGGGGTGTGGTCCTTCCCGAAGACGGTACGGGGCGGCGCCCGTTCGTGCGGGCCCCGGCGGAGAGCGGCCGCCTCGGGGACGCGCGCCGGCGCCGGGGTGACGGCGATCGGTCAGGCCGGATGTCCGTCGGCGTCCGTGCGGTCCGCCTGGCTGGAGAACTTGTTCAGGAAGACGTCGTACCACCCGTCGGGGCGGCGGGTCAGGGTGGCCCCGTCCTGCCAGACGGCGTTGTCATCCCACCACCTGCTGCCGTACGGGTCGCCCTGGTTCTGGTGGATGTTGTGCATGCCGAGGCCCTGGTCGAAGGGCTCCCCGAAGATCAGGACCGGCCGGCCGGGCACGAGCAGGGGCTCCAGGGCGGCGGCGGCGTCGAGGTTGGTGCCGGAGACCCACGGCCGGGGCGGGTTCAGGCGCTCGAGGAACTGCCGCAGCCAGTCCGGCGGGCGGCGTACGAAGAGGCAGCCGGGCCGGTCCACGAGGGCCGGGTGGCGGAGGTGGTCGAGGGCTCCCGAGCCGGAGGACGGGGAGAGGTCGTGGTAGCCCGGGGCGAGGGCGGGCACGGGTTCGAGCACCGAGGGGGCCAGGGTGAACACCTTCCACTGGACCCCCGTCGCGGACTGGTTGCTGTCCACGTCGACGGCGCACCGGTACCTCCCCGCGGGCGCGTCGACCTCCAGGTTCACGTGGAACCAGCGCCCCTGGGTGTCGGGGCTGTCCCGGAAATGGCGGTGCAGCGTCCCTGAGAGCACCCCGTACGCGTCGAGCGGCATGCCCCCCAGTGAACCACCGGGGCCGCGGCTCCACGCGCCGACCCCACGCGCCGGCCCGACCCCACGCGCCCCGACTCCGCGCGCCGGCCGAACGCGACCGGCGCGCGCACCCGACCGGCGCAACCCGAGATGCCGTACGGCCGCGGCCCGCGTCGAATGAACGCGCGGCGCCCTTCCGCGACCGTCCGGGGCTGACGGGCGTACCCCGCACGGCGAGGCACCCGCGGCGGTGCGACCGCGGCGACGCGGAGCGATCACGGAGGAGGCGGGATGTCCCGTTCGGCTGACGGCCCCGCCCCTCCCCCGCCACGACTGCGGCGCCCCCGCGGATCGGCGTTCCGCCGGCCGACGCGCGCGATGCGCAGGGGCCTGTCGCAGCTCGTCTGCGCGGTCGCGGGATTCGTGCTGGGGATCCTGGCGCCCCTGGTCTCGGTGGGGCCCGAGGTGGAAGCGGGACGGGTGGTGTCGCTGCTGTTCACCATCGGGTTCGGCGTCATCAGCCTGGTGAGCATCATCTATTCGATGCTGTTCCTGGTGGTGCAGTTCTCCGCGAGCACCTTCACACCGCGCCTCGGGCTGTTCCGGGACGAGCCCATCGTCTGGCGCGCGTTCGCCTTCACCGTCGGGGTGTTCGTCTTCTGCGTCACCTCCGCGCTCGCGATCGGCGTGGGTCCGCGCGTCTCGTCCTTCGTGCCGGTCACCGCCATGCTCCTCGCGCTCGTCGCCATCGTGTTCATGAGGACCCTGCAGATGAAGGCGTTCGACTCGATCCAGCTCGGCCACGCGCTGACCGCCATCGCCACCCGCGCGCACCTGCTCTTCGACGCGTTGTACACCAAGCCGTACGATCCCGCCGCAGCCGCGGAGGGCCCGCGCCCGGCGGTGACCGGGGCCACCTCGGTGCGCTGGTCGGGAGCGGCCGTCGTACTGCAGCAGTTCGACGTCCCCGCACTGATCGGGGCGGCGCGGGAGCGGGACTGCACGATCGCGTTCGGGGTCGTGCCGGGCACCACGGTGTCCCAGGGCACGGAACTCGCCCGGGTGACGCCCGGCGGCCTCTCCGAAGGGCAACTGCGCGTGGCCCTGGTGACCGGCGTGGAGCGCACCTTCGACCAGGATCCGGAGCTCCCGTTCAGACTCCTCGCCGACATCGCCCTGCGGGCCCTCTCTCCGGCCGTCAACGATCCGGCCACGGCCGTGGAGGCCCTGGACCGCCTGGAGGACCTGCTGACCCGCCTGGCCGGACGCGAGCTCGACATCGGGCGCTTCGACGACGACGCCGGCCGGTTGCGGGTGACGATCCCGGTGCCGGGCTGGGAGCAGTTCGTCCGGACGGCCGTCGACGACGTGCTCTGCGCCGCCGCCGGTTCCCCGATGGCCCTGCGCCGGGTGCGCGACCTGCTCCGCAGGCTGGTGGAACGGGCTCCCGAGAGCCGCCGCGCCCTCGTGCGCGACCGGCTCCTGTGGGTGGAACGGACCGGCGCCGACCGGTATCCGCTCGTCTGGACGGCGCCCGGGGGCGGGGACCCGGAGCCCGGCGGCGCCGGCGGCGGCTGACGTGCCCCCGGAGCGCTGGGTCCGGCCGTGCGGCCGGTGCGACAAGGGCCCGGCGGCGCCGGGCGGCGCTTCCTCGCCCGCTCTCCGGTCGCGGAAAGCGCTCCGCCCCCGTCTCCTGAGTCCATGGACCGCAAAGCATCCGAGCGGCGGGAGGGCGCCGGCCGTACCTCCGCGCTGCGCGGCCGCGTGCTCATGGGGCACCTGCTCCGCTCGGCGGCCTCGATCGCCCTGCTGACCGGCCTGTACTACCTGGCCCCCCTGGACAGCGGCTTCACCCTGTCCACCGTCACCCTGCTGACCCTCGGCCTCATCGTGTTCGGCGCTCTCATCGCCTGGCAGACCTCCGCGATCACCCGTGCGCCGTATCCGCGACTGCGCGCGCTGGAGGCACTGGCCACCGCGGTCCCGTTGTTCCTCGTGCTCTTCTCGGCGTCGTACTTCCTGCTGGCGCAGGAGATCCCGCAGTCGTTCTCCGAACAACTGAACCGCACGGACGCGCTCTACTTCACGGTCACGGTGTTCGCGACCGTGGGCTTCGGCGACATCGTTCCCACCACGGAGACGGGGCGCGCGCTGACCACGGCGCAGATGATCGCCGACCTGTTCGTGGTGGGCGTGATCGCCAAGGTCCTGTTCGGGGCGGTCAGGATCGGCATGCGCCGGCGCGGAACGGCCGACGCGCCCCCGCCCGGGGACGAGGACGAGGACCAAGACCATTAGACGCGCCGGACCGGGCCGGTCGGCCGGGTGGACCGCGAACCCTTCCGGCGGCGGAGCGCGCCGCACAGGTGGACCATCGAGGAAGCGGAAAGGACGTGCCCCATGACGGAGCCGCACCCCCGGTCCGACCCGCCCGGCGGCGGGACCGAGTCGCCTGACGGCGCGAAGAACGGCCGGCCCGTGGCAGGGGCCGGGCCGCCGGAGGCGGAGCTGCTGCGGCACCTCCTGCGCAGTCCCGGGTACCTGAAGGCGCTCGTGTTCTGTGCCTTCATCGGCATTCCGGTGTCCCTCGCCTCCTTCTGGTTCCTCGTCGGCATGCACAAACTGGAGGGCCTCCTGTGGGCCGTCCTCCCCGAGTCGCTGGGCTGGGACGCCGCGCCCTGGTGGTGGCCGCTGCCCCTGCTGCTGGTCGCCGGCATCGCGGTCGGCCTGATCGTCACGCACCTGCGCGGGGCGGGCGGCCACGTCCCCGCGTTCGGTCTGAACACGAGCGGCGCCTCGCCGGCCGCGCTGCCCGGCGTCCTGCTCGCGGCGGTGGCCAGCCTGCCGTTCGGTGCGGTACTGGGGCCGGAAGCCCCGTTGATCGCGCTGGGCGGCGGTCTCGCGCTGCTGTTCCGGAACCTCGCCCAGGCACCGGCGACCCCACAGAGCAACGCGCTCCTGGGCGCGGCCGGAGCCGCGGCGGCCATCGCCGCCATCTTCGGCAATCCCCTGATCGCCGCCGTGCTGCTGATCGAGGTGGCGGGCGTCGGCGGGCCCCAGCTGTTCGCGGTCATGCTGCCCTCCCTGCTGTCCACCGGGATCGGCTCGCTGGTGTTCACCGGGCTCGGCCGCTGGACGGGGCTGCCCACGGGCGACCTGTCCCTGCACCTGTCCGGGCCGCTTCCCCGTCTGGACGCGCCCGACGTGGCGTGGGCCGTGGTCATCGCCGTGGCGCTCGCCGCCGTGCTGCACCCCCTGCTGATCGGGGCGCGGGCTCTGGGTGGGTACGTCGCGGCGCGGCCCTTCGTCCGGACCGTTCTGTGCGCGCTCGGCGCCGCGGTCTGCGCTGCCGTGTACGGGCTGGCCACCGGCCGCGACCCCGTCGAGGTGGCCTCGTCCGGGCAGGCGACGCTGGCCGCGCTGGGCGCCGACCCGCATGCCTGGGGGGTGGGCGCGCTGATCGCCGTGCTGCTGTTCAAGGGCGCCGCGTACGCGCTCTGCCTGGGCAGCCTGCGCGGCGGCCCGGTGTTCCCGGCGCTCTTCCTGGGCGCCGCGGCGGGCGTGCTCCTGGCGCCCCTGCCGGGCCTGGGGGTCGTACCGGCGATGGCGGCGGGCATGGCGGCGGCCTCCGCCACCGTGCTGCGGCTACCGGTGAGCAGCGTGGTGCTCGTGGTCCTGTTGCTCGGCAGTTCCGCCATGATGCCCGTCGTGATCCTGGCGGCCGTGGTCGCCTTCGTCGTCTCCGAGCTGATGCCGCCCGGCCGGCCGGTGGCGGCGGCAGCCCACTGACTCCGGTGGACGGGAGTACCGCATATCGCGTCGACAACGACCTGCCCGACCCGGCAGGGTGGTCCCCCGTGACGAGCAGTGAGCTGTGGACCCGTGAGACCGCCGACCGCTACGACGCCGAGGAAGCCGAGTCGTCCTCGGCCGCCGCACTCGGCCCGGCCCTCGACTTCCTCGCCGAGCTCGCCGGGGACGGCCGGGCGCTGGAGTTCGCCATCGGGACCGGCCGGGTCGGCGTACCGCTCCGGCGGCGCGGCGTACCGGTCGTGGGCATCGAACTGTCCGAGCACATGGCGGCCGTGCTGCGGCGCAAGATCGACGAGGACGCGCTCCCGGTGACCGTCGGGGACATGGCCACGACCGTCGTCCCCGGCGGGTTCACCTTGGTGTACCTCGTCTACAACACCATCACGAACCTGCTCACGCAGGACGAGCAGGTCGAGTGCTTCCGCAACGCCGCACGTCATCTGGAGCCCGGTGGCCGGTTCGTCATCGAGCTGGGCGTGCCGCCGCTCCGGTTCCTGCCTCCCGGCCAGGTCGCGGTGCCCTTCGACGTGTCCGAGGCGCACCTGGGGTTCGACACCTTCGACCTGGTCGAGCAGGTCCTCGTCTCGCACCACCTCACCCGCGACGGCGACGACGGCCGCTACCGCCGCGACAGCTCCCGGCACCGGTACGCCTGGCCGGCGGAGCTGGACCTCATGGCACGGATCGCCGGGCTCGAACCGGAACGGCGCGTCGCGGACTGGGACGGCTCGCCGTTCACCCAGGACTCCGGAAAGCACGTCTCCGTGTGGCGCAAACCGGTCTGACCTCGGCGTTGTCAGCCGCCTAGGATCGCGCCATGCCCCGACTCGAACTCCTGCGCCACGACCACGCCCCGGCCCTGCTGGAGTTCGAGCGGCGCAACCGCGCCTACTTCGCCGCGTCCGTGCCCGACCGCGGCGACCCCTACTTCTCCGCGTTCGACGCACGGCACCGCGCCCTGTTGGCCGATCAGGCCGCGGGGCTGGACTTCTTCCACGTACTGGTGGACGACCTCGGCGAGATCGTGGGCCGGGTCAACCTGGTCGATGCTGCGGACGGCGAGGCCGAACTCGGCTACCGGATCGCCGAGCGGGCCGCCGGGCGCGGGCTGGCCACGGCGTCCGTGCGCGAGGTCTGTCGGCGGGCCGCCGCGGAGTACGGACTGACGGCGCTCCGGGCGGTCACGACGCTCGACAACACGGGCTCGCTCGCCGTCCTGGCCCGTACGGGATTCGTCCCCGCGGGCGACATCCGGGTGGACGACCGCCCGGGCCTGCGCTTCACGCGCGACCTCCTGGAACCTGCGGCCGGCCCGGGGCGGTGAGCCTCCGGAAAACGTCGGGCGGGCTCCGCTCGTCGTCGCTTCCGGGCGGTCCGTCACTCCCGGGGGGTCGGCCAGGGCTTCGCGCGGGCGATGACGAGGGCGACGTCGTCGTGGTCGTTCGGGCGGCGCAGCGAGTCGAGGAGCCGGTCGCAGGTCTCCTCCAGGGGGCGGTCGGCGTCGGTGAGGAGGTTCAGGAGGAGGTCGAGCCGTTCGTCGATGGGCTGGTCGCGGGTCTCGACCAGCCCGTCGGTGTACAGGACGAGCTGGTCCTGGGGCCGCATGCTCACGGTGGTGGCCTCGAAGGGGATGCCGCCGACGCCCAGGGGGGCGCCGGTGGGCAGTTCGAGCAGGCGCGGGGTCTCGCCGGGGCGGATGAAGACCGGCGGCAGGTGTCCGGCGACGGAGATGCGGCACTCGGCGCGGTGCGGGTCGTACACGGCGTAGACGCAGGTGGCGATGGTCTCTTCGAGGGCGGCGGTGGTGCGGTCCAGCTGGCGCAGCACCTGGGTCGGGTCCAGGCCCAGTTCGGCGAGGGTGCGGGTGGCGGTGCGGAGCTGGCCCATGCTGGCGGCGGCGTTGATGCCGCTGCCCATGACGTCGCCGACGACGAGCGCGGTGGTTCCGCCGACCTGGGGAATGGCGTCGAACCAGTCGCCGCCGATCTCGCTGGTGGCCGCGGCGGGCTGGTAGCGGTAGGCGACCTCCAGGCCGGCCGTCTCGGGCGGATGGTGCGGGAGGAGGTGGCGTTGGAGGGCGAGTGCGGTGTGGTGGGCGTTGCGGTACCAGCGGGCGTTGTCGATGCACACGGCGGCGCGCGCGGCGAGTTCGCCGGCGAGGACGATGTCGTCGTCGTCGAACGGCAGCGGGTTGCGGGTGCGTTTGAGGTCGAGGGCGCCGAGGACCTCGCCGCGGGCGATGAGCGGCACGGCGAGGTAGGAGCGCAGTCCGGCGCGGGCCAGCATCGCGGCGGCGTCGTCGTCGCGGGCGATGCGGGAGATGTCGCGGGCGTGCACGTGGGCCACGAGGACCGGGTGGCCGGTCGTCACGGACTGGGTGACGAGCCGGTCCGCCTCGTAGCGGGCGATGTCACCCGGGGGGTCGGCGGCGCGCACCGCCTCGCTGGGATAGGCGGCGGCCACGGCGAGCGCCCGGAACACCGCGGGCTCGTGGGCGGAGGACTTCAGGCTGGGGCGGCCGTCGAGGACGGAGTCGAGGATGTCGACGGCGGCGATGTCGGCGAGGTCGGGAACCACGACCTCGGCCAGTTCGCGGGCCGTCTGGTCCAGGTCGAGAGTGGTTCCGATGCGGACGGTGGCGTCCGCGATCTGCGCGAGCCGGCGGCGGCTGCGGGCGATCTCCTTGGCCGCCAGGTGGCTCTGGGTCACGTCGACGATCGAGGTGGCCAGGCCCAGGACCCGCCCGCCGGCGTCCTCCAGCCGGTAGTACGACACCGACCAGGCGTGTTCGTGGTGCTGGTCTCCCTGGGTGTGGCCGGCCGTGAACTGCTCGACCAACGGGGTGCCCGTGGCCAGGACCTGGCGCATCGCCGCCTCGACCGCGCCGGCGTCGTCGAGGAAGGACAGGGCCTCCCGTACGCTGCGGCCGATGTGCTGGGAGGCGGGCAGTCCGTTGATGCGCTCCAGCATCGGGTTGACCAGCACGTACCTCAGGTCCGTGTCCAGCACCGCGAGGCCGATCGGCGACTGGGCGACCAGGCGGGCGGAGAGGGCGAGGTCCCGCTCCAGGTGACGGAGGCGGGCCCGGTCGGTCGCGATCCCGAGGGCGTAGAGGTCCCCGTGCTCGTCGAGGAGCCGCATGTTGCGGAACTCGACCAGGTGGCTGCCGCCGGCCTTGTGCCGCACGGGGAACGCGCCGGCCCAGTCGCCCGCCCCGCCCATGACCCGCGCGAACAGCTCCAGTACCAGGTCCAGGTGCTCCGGGGCGGCCAGCAGCTGGGCGGCGGGCCGGCCCAGCGCCTCCTTCGCGGACCATCCGAACAGCTGCTCGGCCTGGGGGCTCCAGAGGGCGATCCGGCCCTGGGAGTCGAGGACGATCGCGGCCACGTTCAGTACGTCGAGCAGCCCGCTCGGCGGGGAGATGCGGGCCTCCACCGCCGCGGCGGCGGGGTGGATCCGGGTCTCCCCCGCCGCGGCGGTGCGGCCGGCTTCGGGGGGCCCGGTACCGCCGGGCCCGGACGGGCCGCTCTCAGCCATCACGGGCACTCCCTTCGGCCTTCCGGCCCGGAACCGGGCCTGCCTGGTACGGGCCGCGGCGCACGGCCGGCTTCCATCGTCCCCCGGAACCGGCCCCGCAGCCGTCCGGGCGGCCCGCGCGGACTCGTCCACCCCCGCTGACCAGCGGAAACCTCGGAGTAGGCGGTCCCGCACCCGCTACCCTCAGGTAACCGAGCCGGCGCGACCGCGCAAGCCGGGCGAGGGCCGTCCGGCACTGCCGAGCCCCGATCCTGAGGCTTATCGGACCTTAGGTGCGGAATTTCCCGATTTCGTAATGACCGGCGTTTTACGGCCGGAACCCTCCCCCGGCGGACCAGAGTGTGCCCCCTCGGCAGCCGGCCGGGTACCCGCACACCGCCCGTCGAGGCCCCGAACGGGGCCGCCCGGGCACGTCCTCGAGGTGACGCTCCATGTCCGTTTCCCGCAGCACCCTCCGCATCGTCGCCGCCCTCGCGGCCTCCGCCGCCCTCGTCGGCGGCGCCGCGCTCCCGGTCGCCGCCGACGGCCACGGTCATGGCCACGGTCGCGGTCACGACGACACGAGGGCCCGGCACGGATCGATCGTGATCGGCGCGGTCCAGTACGACAGCCCCGGCCGCGACGACCGCTCCAACCGCAGCCTGAACGCCGAGTGGGTCGAGGTGAAGAACACCGGACGCAAGGCGGTCAGCCTGCGCGGCTTCACCCTCACCGACAGCCAGGGGACCCGCTACCGCTTCGCCGGCCTGCGCCTGGACGGCCGCTCCAGCGTCAAGGTCCACACGGGCCAGGGCCGCGACACCGCCGCGGACGTCTACCAGGACCGCCGCACCTACGTGTGGGACGACCGGGACACCGCCACGCTGCGCAACGGCAGCGGACGCGTCCTCGACACCCGCAGCTGGGGCAGGCGCGGCCGCTGACCCCGCGGGCGGGCCCCCCCCCCCCCGCGGGGGGGGGGGCCCCGGGCCGGGGCCGCCCCCCCGGGCCCCCCGCCCCGGGCGGGGGCGGGCCCCCCCCCCGGCGGGGCCCGCCCCCCCCCCCGCGGGGGGGGGGGGGGGGGGGGCGGCCCCCCCGGGGGGGCCCCCCCCCCCGGGGGGGGGGGGCGCCCCCCGCTTCCGTGCGCGGCCGCACGTGACCCGCGTACGGGCGCGGCGGCGGCCGCCCGGGGGGCGGACCGGACGGGGCGGCGCCCCCGGGGATGGGTACAGTGGTCGGCGCGAAGGCCGACCGGGCCGAACCGTTTCCGCACGGCGGCCCGCCCGAGTCGTACCGTGTGCCCGAGCACGACAGGACCCCGTTCCCCTTGTCTTCCCCCTCCCCCGCACCGTCCGCCGCGCGCCTCCGCGGCCTGCGGCCGCACTGGCTGTCGGACCCGAAGGTGTGGCGCACCGAGGTCCTGGCCGGTCTCGTCGTCGCCCTCGCGCTGATCCCCGAGGCGATCTCCTTCTCGATCATCGCGGGCGTCGAGCCGGCGGTGGGCCTGTTCGCCTCGTTCACCATGGCCGTCGTGATCTCCGTGGTCGGCGGCCGTCGGGCGATGATCTCGGCCGCGACCGGCGCCGTGGCCCTCGTCATCGCCCCGCTGAACCGCGAGCACGGCTTCGGCTACCTCGTGGCGGCGGTCATCCTGGCAGGCGTCTTCCAGATCGCCCTCGGCGCGCTCGGCGTGGCGAAACTGATGCGCTTCGTCCCGCGCTCGGTGATGGTCGGCTTCGTCAACTCCCTGGCCGTCCTGATCTTCATGGCGCAGGTCCCCGAGATGCGCGACGTGCCGTGGCCGGTCCACCCGCTGGTCGCGGCCGGCCTGCTGATGCTGGTCCTCCTTCCGAGGATCACCACGGTGGTCCCCGCCCCCCTGGTCTCCATCGCGGTCCTGACGGCCCTGACGGTGGCCGCGGGCCTGGCGGTGCCGACCGTGGGCGACAAGGGCGCGCTGCCGTCCGCGCTGCCGGTCCCCGGCCTGCCGGACGTGCCGTTCACCGTGGCCACGCTGACGACGGTCGCCCCGTACGCCCTGGCGATGGCCCTGGTCGGGCTGATGGAGTCACTGATGACGGCCAAGCTCGTCGACGAGATCACCGACACCCGCTCGTCCAAGACCCGGGAGTCGGTCGGCCAGGGCGTCGCGAACATCGTCACCGGCTTCTTCGGCGGCATGGGCGGGTGCGCCATGATCGGCCAGACCATGATCAACGTGAAGGTGTCCGGCGCCCGTACGCGCCTCTCCACCTTCCTCGCGGGGGTGTTCCTGATGGTGCTGTGCATCGTCTTCGGCCCCCTGGTCTCCGAGATCCCGATGGCCGCCCTGGTCGCCGTCATGGTCATGGTCTGCTTCGCGACCTTCGACTGGCACTCCGTCGCGCCCGCGACCCTGCGGCGCATGCCGGCGGGCGAGATCACCGTCATGCTCGTCACGGTGGTATGCGTGGTCGCCACGCACAACCTCGCCGTCGGTGTCGTCGCCGGCTCGGTCACCGCGATGGCCGTCTTCGCCCGGCGCGTCGCCCACCGCGCGGACCTCACCGCGCGCACGGACCCCGACGGCCGCACGGTGGTGTACGCGGTGACCGGGGAACTGTTCTTCGCCTCGGCCGACGAGCTCGCCGGCCGGTTCGACTACGCCGCCGACCCCGACCGGGTCGTCATCGACCTCCGCGCGGCCCGCGTCTGGGACGCGTCCTCCGTGGCCGTCCTCGACGCGGTCGTCGCCAGGTACGCGCAGCGCGGCAAGACGGTGGAGATCGCCGGCCTCGACGTTCCCAGCGCCGAGCTCCACGGCAGACTCAGCGGCGAACTCACGCCCCACTGATCCCGCCCGGTACAGACCGCCGTCACGCCCACTCGGTGGGGCCGCCGCCGATCCAGCTGATCCGCGGGTCCTCGCGGGCGATCAGCTCGGCGCCGTCCTCCAGGCCGATGCGGCGGAGGAACTCGACGACGTCGTCGACTCCGGCCGCGATGCCGAGCCGCTCGTCGACGCCGTGGGCGTGCGCGGTGACGGGACGGCCGCCCTTGGCCAGCAGGGGGTGGATGGTGACGTGCGTACGGTCGGGCATGCAGCCACACTGCCGGGCGCGCGCGGCGCGCGCATCCCGGCGGATCTGGATGGCCCAGCCGCCCGGCACCCTTCCGGGCCCGGCCGGCGGCAGCCGGGTGTCAGAAGGCGTCGCCGGAACGGGTGCGCTCGCCCCGAGGGCCTCCGGGCAACCGCGCCAGCGTCACCGTGCGCAGCAGCCACTCCACCGGGCCGTACCGGTGGTGCGCCATCAGCCGTGCACTGAGGGCAAGTTGCGCCGCGTACAGGGCGATCGCCCCGAGGACGACGACGGCCGGGCCGAGCCGGCCGTACCACGCGAGGCCGTAGCCGGTGAAGACGAGGGCCATGACCAGCGACTGGCTCAGGTAGTTCGTGAGGGCCATCCGTCCCGCGGGCGCCAGCACGGCCGTCATGCGCGCGCCGCGCGCGGTCCGCATCAGGAGGAGCATTCCGCAGACGTAGGCGGCCGTGAGGGCGGGCGCCGTGACCGTCCCCACCATCTGGCCGGCCACCGACCACCGGGGCCCGAGCGGACCGCTGGTGGCCAGGGCCATGAACACGCTGCCCGGCAGGCCGAAGGCGACGCCGAGCAGGCAGATGCGCCGTAGCCGGGCGCCGTGGTCCGCCCGGTCGCCGAGGAAGTGCACCTTGCCGCAGCGGAGGCCGACCAGGAAGGCCGCGACGACGAGTCCGCCGATCAGCGGGATGGCGAGCAGGGCATCGGGGAGCTGGGCGAGGTTGGCCCGCACGACGTCCGCGGCGTCGCCGCGGTAGCCGGCGATCAGGCCGGGGAAACCGGCGACCAGGTCGGCGTCCAGGTCCGCCGCCTCCGCGTCCGACATGACCAGGGAGGCCAGCCCCACGAGGAGCAGGATGCCGCTCACGCAGCCGTACACGATCCAGGCGGCCCGGAGCGCCGTCTGCGGCGCGCAGCCCCGCACGGCGATCAGGATCAGGCCGAGCACCCCGTACGTCATCAGGATGTCCCCGCTGAACAGCAGTACGGCGTGCAGGAGGCCGAGCGCGAACAGCCCGAGGGAGCGGCGAAGGAGCCGCGGCACGGGCCGGTCACCGTCCCGGTCGGCCGAGGTCAGCTGGAGGGAGAAGCTGTAGCCGAAGAGGAACGAGAACATGAGGTAGAACTTGCCGGCGACGAAGGTCTGGACGAGCCCCTCGACGGTGCGGTCGAAGGTGGAGGCGCCCGGGTCGTCGACGGTGCCCAGTGCGTACGGGCTCGCCATCATCAGGGCGTTGACCAGCAGGATGCCCAGGAGGGCGAAGCCGCGCAGCGCGTCGAGCTCGGATATGCGCGGTTGGGCCCGTTGTTCGTGCGAAGCCGTTACGGCCACCGCTTCCCCCCAAGTGGTCCTGGATGCCGGGGGCGCCGCCCCCGGCCGGGGGCCCTGTACGGGTCCCGCCGCCCTACCGTAATTGATCATCTTTCGGTCGACCGGCCGCGGCAGGGGGCCGGGGCGGGAACGTGCCAGGGCGGCACCGCCCGGCACGCGGGGTCGCCGCAGCCCCCGGACTCCGGGGCCGTGGCCCCGCAGTGATCCCGGGGTGCGCGCCCGCGCCCGCTACGCCCCGGCCGAGCGTCGGCCCAGGAAGGGTTCGGCCACCAGGCGGGCCGTGCCGCAGAGGGTCTGGCCGTACCGGGCGAAGAGGTCGTCGCGCGAGTCGAAGCGGCCGAGGTCGGCCAGGACGTGGGCCGAGAGGTCGCAGGGGGCGCCCGGTCCGGTGGCGGGGCAGGCCGTGGTTCCGTCCCAGTCGACGGCGGTGCGGGACAGCGCCTCGAAGAGGGTTTCGGGGCCGGCGTTGGTGAAGCCTCCGCCGGGCCGCCCGCTCAGTTCGTCCAGGTCACCGAAGAGCTCCAAGGTGGTCAGCCAGACGGCGGGCAGGCCGTCCGGCGACGGACCGCCGATCCGGAACTCCGGCCACGCCAGCAGCACCTGGTCCGGGACGAACCGCCGCAGGCGGGGGAACCGCGGGTACCAGAAGGCCCCGTCCACGAGCAGGCCGCGCACCCGTGTGGGCACCCCGGAAGCCCGCGCGACCGACTCCAGTACGGCCAGCCGCTGGCTGCACGAGCCGCGGCCGCGGCGCAGCACCTCGGAGACGGGCCGCTCGTCCTGCACCGAGTACACCGGGCGTACGGCGGCGGAGATCCAGCGGTGCGCCGCGCGCAGGGCCTCCCGCTGCCCCGCGGGGTCGACGGCGGGGTCCGCGGCCGGAGCGCCTGTGGGGGCGTGCGCGCCGAGATCGCGGACCAGTGCGCCGACCAGCGGGTCGTGCCAGTCGAGTATCCGGGTCGGCGCGCAGCTGCCCGAGGCCGCTTCCGCTTCCCCGTCGGCCGGGCGCGTACGCGTGCGACCGCGGGGCCTGAGAAGCGAGCTCGTCATGGCGGGTCCTTTCGTCGGGCCGCACCCGGGGCGGCTGCGAGCATCCTGACAGATGAATTGAACGCGTTCAACCACTCGTGGCAACCTCCGGCCGGTCGGCGGCCCCGCCGACCCCGCCGTCCCGCGCCTCAGGCCGCGCCGGCGGTGAGGAGGGATTCCGCGACCGCCGTACGGGCGTACAGCACGGAGCGGCCCGCCCGGTGGGCGGTGACGAGGCCCGCCGCCCGCAGCGCCGAGAGGTGCTGGGACACCCCCGGCGCGGAGAGGCCCGTACGGACCGCCAGCTCGGTGGTGGAGGCCGGGGTCTCCAGCTCGGTCAGCAGCAGGGTCCGCGAGCGGCCGAGGACCGCGGCGACGGCGGCGGTCTCCGTGACCGAACGGGACTCCCACAGCGAGCCCGCACCCCGGGCCGGATAGGCCAGTTGTGGCGGATCCGGCGGGGTCATGCGGGTGAGCAGGCCCGGGCCGAGGAAGACCGAGGGGCTCAGCAGCAGACCCGCGCCCGCCGCCTCCCGGGACAGCGGGCGCGTACGGTGCACGAGCCGCAGGGCGTTGCCCTCCCAACTCAGCTCGGTGTGCAGGTCGTTGAAGACGTACCCCGCGCCGTGCTCGGCGACCTGCCGGGCCCGGTGGAAGACGTCGGCGTCGAGCACGCTCCGGATCCTCGCCCAGTACGGGGCGAGGGCCAGCTCCCAGTAGGCCTCGATCTCCTCCGCGACCCGGGCCAGGCGGGCCGGCGGATCGGCGTACAGGGCCCGCAGCCGGGGACCACGGGCGCCCTGGTGGTACCGGAGGTGATCGAGCTCGCGGCGGACCACGTCCGCGGATGCGGCACGCAGGGCGGACAGCTCGTCCGCGAGCGCGGGCGCCGGACCCGCCGGGGCCGGGTTGAGGAAGTGCGGAAGGTAGCCCGAGGCCGGGATGAGCTCGGCGAGCCACCCCCGGTCCAGTCCGGCGGCCGCCACCCGCGGTACGACCTGCTCGGCCCACGGCCGGTGCACGGGATGCGCGGTGCCGGAGCGCAGCAGCAGCCGGAAGCCGGCCACGACCTCCCACATCGGCGAGACCGCGAACCGCATCTGCGCGAGATCACCCGCCGAGAAACCCAGCTCGATCAGGACGCCCACCCCACCCCGTCCGCCCGTGCCCGGCGGCGCGTCTCACAGCCGCGACAGGACTCCGGGCATCACCGCCCCGACCTCGTCGGCCAGACGTTCGACGTCTTTCCGGAGGAAGGGTACTGCCAGTCTCAGCAACCCCTTGAAGTCGAGCCGGGCGCGGTAGGTGACCGTCGTCCCGGCCGCCACCCGGCGCAGCAACAGGTCGTCGGTCGTGGTGACGCCGTCGTTCTCCCCCACGAACGTCAACCTGTCTTCCTCCAGCCGGATCAGACGGTACGTCAGGCGGGTCTCGCGCCCGCGGAACACCGACACGTTGCTCCACGTGGAGCCGACCCGGACGGGTCCGTGATCGAGGCGTTCGCACGTCTTGGTGCCGGGATCCCACTCTTCCGTCCGGGCGAAGTCCTTCAGGTAGTCGACCAGGACCGGCAGCTCCCCGGGAACCGTGAACGAGCGCTCCACAGCAACCACGCGGGCCTCCTTCCGCAGAACGGGACCGCCCCGGTGCGGGGCCGTACGCCGTGTCTTCCGGCGCGGCCCGCACCCCGGATGCACCCGGACGCCCCGGGCAGTGGTCCAATCCCCGTGCGGGCCGGCCGCGAATCACCGGTGTGGACTCCCGCACCCCGCGGGGGCCGTGGAGGAGCTCGGATGCAGCGCTGGACGGTCGCGTACGACGCGGGAAGGCCCGAGGGCGGGCACTGCGCCCACCTGGACCAGGAGGACGTGGAGTGCGCCGGGCCCCGCGCCCCGGGCTGCGCGGAATGCCTGGCCGCAGGACAGCGGTGGGTTCACCTGCGCACCTGCCTGACCTGCGGAAACATCGGCTGCTGCGATAGCTCCCGCGGCAAGCACGCCTGGTCCCACGCCGAGCGCACCGGCCATGCCGTCGCCCGCTCGGCCGAGGCCGGCGAGGAGTGGGCCTGGTGCTACGAGGACCACGTGTTCCTCCGGCCGGCCGCGCCCGGCGCCCACGGCCCCGGTGCATCCGTACGACCCGGTCGCGGCGAAGCAGGGGGTACGAGCGGCACGGCGCCGCACGACCCGGGCGCCGCGCCCGTCCCGCCACTCGGGGGCGAGGAGAAGCCATGAACACCAACCGCACTGTCCGCACCGCACGCACCGTCGTCGTGACGGCGGCCGCCACGCTCCTGCCCCTCGCCGTGCTCGGCGCCGGGTCTGCGTCGGCGACGGTGCTGGACCCGTTCGGACCGGCGTGCGCGTCGGTACCGAAGGACGGCTCCGGCAGTTTCGACGCGATGGCGAAGGAGCCGGTGGCCACCGCCGCCTCCCAGAACCCGGAACTGTCGACCCTGGTCGCGGCCGTCAAGCAGGCCGGACTGGTCGACACCCTGAACAACGCGCAGGACATCACCGTCTTCGCACCCACCAACGCGGCCTTCGCCAAGGTCCCGAAGGCCGACCTGGACAAGGTCCTCGCGGACAAGGCCCAGCTGACGAAGATCCTCACCTACCACGTGGTGGGCGAGAAGCTGACCCCGGCGCAGCTGGAGTCCGGTTCCTTCACGACGCTGGAGAAGGGAACGCTCACCACCAGTGGATCGGGCGAGTCCTACAAGGTCAACGGCGCCGCCAACGTGGTGTGCGGCGACGTCGAGACGGCCAACGCGACCGTCTACATGGTCGACAGCGTGCTCATGCCGCCGTCGAGCTGACCGGGTCGGCAGTCCACCAGTACGCAGCAACACGCAGCACGCAGCACACACGATTCAGCCAGGTCTTAATCAATGGCGCCCTCCGTCTCCGCGTACCGATCATTCGGCCATGACCTCAGAGATCATCACGGCATCATCCGCCGGCACCTGGCAGCTCGGCGACCTGAAGATCAACCGGATCGGCTTCGGCGCGATGCGTCTCGCCCAGAGCGGCGAGGCGCTGGCGGAGGGCGCCGCCGCACGCGGCCGCGACCGTGACCGGGGGCAGGCGATCGCCGTGCTGCGCCGGGCGGTCGAGCTGGGCGTGAACCACATCGACACCGCCGCCTTCTACTTCTCGCCGCTGCGCTCCGCCAACGAACTGATCAACCGTGCGCTGGCCCCCTACCCGGACGACCTCGTCATCACCACGAAGGTCGGGCCGGGCCGCGGGCCGGCGGGCGACTGGATCGACCACGCCGCCACACCGGAGCAGCTGCGCGGCCAGGTCGAGGAGAACCTGCGCCAGCTGGGACGCGACCACCTCGACGTGGTGAACCTGCGCATCGTCGGGACCGGCTCGATCTCCGAGCGTTTCGGCGCCCTGGCGGAGCTGCGCCAGGCGGGCCTCATCCGCCACCTCGGCATCTCCAACGTCCGGCCCGAGCACCTGGCCGAGGCCCTGGCCATCGCCCCCGTGGTGTGCGTGCAGAACCAGTACGGCGTCGGCGCCACCCCCGAGCAGGACGCGTTCCTGCACGCGTGCGGCGATCGGGGGATCGCCTTCGTCCCGTTCTACGCGATCGCCGGCGCGGGCCGGACCGCGGGCGCCGGCGGCGCCGACAGCGCCGAGGTGCTCGCCGTCGCCCGCGCCCACGGGGCGAGTCCGGCCCAGGTCCGGCTGGCCTGGACGCTGGCGCGCGGGCCCCACGTGCTGGCGATCCCCGGCACGGGCGACCCGCGGCACCTCTCCGACAACGTGGCCGCGGGCGCGCTGCGCCTCTCGCCGCAGGACCTGGCCCTGCTGGCCGCTCCGCAGGGCGGCTGAGCGGCCACCCCGGCGCGCGGTCGGTGCGGGGCGGCCGCTCGGGGAGCGGTCGGCTCAGGACGCCGTCGGCTCCGGCCGGTGGTGCGGCGGGGTCAGCCGCGCCCACAGGAAGCTGTGAACGAGCGCCTTGTTGAAGGCGGTCTGCCGGTGGTCCGTGGCCCCGGCGTGACCGCCGCCGAGGTGCTCGTGGAAGAGCACGTTCTGTCCGAGTTCCCGGAGCCGGGCCGCCATCTTGCGCGCGTGGCCGGGGTGCACCCGGTCGTCGCGCGTGGAGGTGAGCAGGAGCAGCGGCGGGTACGGAACGTCCGCGCGGGCCTGGTGGTACGGGGAGATCGCCGTCAGGTGCGGCCGGTCGGCGGGGTCGTCGGGATCCCCGTACTCGGCGATCCAGCTGGCTCCGGCGAGCAGCCGGTGGAAGCGGAGCATGTCGAGCAGCGGCACGTGGGCGACGACCGCGCCGAAGAGGTCCGGGTGGCGGGTGAGCATCGCGCCCATGAGGAGGCCGCCGTTGCTGCCGCCCTCGATGCCCAGCTGGGGCGGCGTGGTGATGCCGCGGCCGACGAGGTCCCGGGCGACGGCGGCGAAGTCGTCGAAGGCGCGGACGCGGTGGGCCCCGAGGGCCGCCTGGTGCCAGGCGGGCCCGTACTCGCGGCCGCCCCGGATGCCCGCGACGACGTACGTTCCGCCGCGCGCGAGCCAGGCCCGCCCGATCACCGGGCTGTACTGCGGGACCTGGGAGACCTCGAAGCCGCCGTACCCGTAGAGCAGCGTGGGACCGGGTCCCGGCCGGTCCTCGGGGCCGATCACGAAGTACGGGACGCGCGTGCCGTCGGCGGAGGCCGCGAAGTGCTGGCGCACGGCGAGCCCGGCGGTGTCGAAGAGGGCGGGGGCCTGCTTGAGGATCTCCGCGGTGCCGCCCGCCTCGCCGCGGTAGAGGGTGGCGGACTGGAGGTACCCGGACACGGCCAGGAAGAACTCGTCGCTCTCGTCGGGGTCGGTGCAGATCACCGACGCGGTGGAGAGCGGCGGCACGTCGGCCAGGGGTGCCCGGGTCCACGGGTGCCCGTCCGGTCCGGGGGTGAGCAGTTCGAGGCGGGAGGAGACGTCGGCGCGGGTGGCGAGGACGAGGTGGTGGCGGGTCCAGTGGTGGCCGGCCAGTGCGGTGTGCTCGTCGGGGGCGAAGAGCACCGCGGGTTCGCGGGCGCCGTCCGCGTAGGCCCCGGCCTGGTAGGCCTCGAAGTCGAAGGCGAGGAGGGTGCCGGCGGCATGGCCGAGCCAGGGCGACTTGGTCGTCACGATCAGCCACTGGCGGTGGACGTACTTGACCGCGTCGTCCGGGACGTCGACCGGCACGAGTGCCCCGCCCGCGACTCCGTCCTCTCCTCGGCCGCGGAGCAGGAACAGGCGCCTGTTCCAGAAGTCCAGGTGGGTGGAGACGAAGTCCCTGGCGTAGCCGGGCGTGTGGTCGTGCCAGCCGTCGGCCGACAGGTCCGAGGGCTGGCCCTGGTGGACGAGTTCGGCCTCCGCCAGCGGCGTTCCGCGCTGCCAGCGGCGTACCTGCAGGGGGTAGCCGGACTCGGACATCGACCCCGGGCCGAAGTCCGTGCCGATCCACACGTGGTCGCGGTCGATCCACCCGACCCGGGTCTTGGCCTCGGGGACGGTGTAGCCGTCCCCGACGAACTCCTTTTCCACGAGGTCGAACTCGCGCACCACGCAGGCGTCCGAGCCGCCGCGCGAGAGCATCACGAGGGCGTGGCGGTGGTCGGGGGCGAGCACGTCGCTCCCGGCCCAGGCCCACTCCTCCCCCTCGGCCGCGGACAGTGCGTCCAGGTCGAGGACGCACTCCCAGGCCGGCCGGTCCTTGCGGTACTCCTCCAGACCGGTCCGCCGCCACACCCCCCGCACCTGGTCCGCGTCCTGCCAGAAGTTGTACAGGTACCGGCCCCGGCGGACGGCGTACGGAATCCGGTCGGCGTCGTCCAGCACCTCGCGCACCTCGCGCTCCAGCACCTTGAACCCGGGTGTTCCGCCCAGCGCCTCCACGGTCTCGGCGTTCCGCTCGCGCACCCAGGCGAGGGCGGACTCGCCGGTTACGTCTTCCAGCCACAGGTGGGGGTCTTCGTCGCTCATCCGCCGATTGTGCAGTACCCCGGGCGGGGTCAGCGGCCGCCGTCGTCGAGCGGCCGCAGGAAGCGTCGCTCGTACCGCTTGATGCAGCCGGTGTCGCGGGCCAGGTCGAAGGCCGCCTGGCACTCCGGGTCGGTCATGCTGTCCGTGCGGTACTGCTCGTAGGCGGCGAAGCCGGGGAAGGAGAAGAGGGCGTAGGCGATGTCGCTGTCGCCCTCGCTGGGCAGGTAGTAGCCGTGGTGGGTGCCGCCGAACCGCTCGACGAGCCGCACCCAGCGGCGCCCGTACTCCTCGAAGTCGGCGAGCTTGTCGACGTCTATCTCGTACTTCAGATGAATGGTGATCACGGCCCCATCATGCCGGGTGCCGCGGCCCCACTGTCCGGGGGCGGGTCCGCGTAGCGGGCGACGATCGCGGCGGCGCGGTCGTGCAGGGAGGTGCGCAGGGACCGCGGCGCCAGGGCCTCCGCGTCCGTGCCGAGCTGCCAGAGCGCCCATGCGGCGTGCCGGAAGTCCTGGAAGGTCACGTCCAGCCGGAGCCATCCGTCGGCGCCGGGCTCCTCGGCGCGGACGGCCAGGGCGGTGTCCAGCAGCTCCTCCCGCCGCGCCGGGTCCATCCGTACCCGCACGGTGATGTGGTCGCTGCCGGAGAGGAACCGTGCGGAGCGCTCCCGCCAGATCCGGTCCAGATCGACCCGGCCGGGCCGCTGGGCCGCTTCGGGGAGCTCCTCGGCGGCCAGCACCCGCGAGAGCCGGTAGGTGCGGTCCTCACCCTCCCGGGTGGCCAGCAGGTAGGCCCGGTCGCGTACGGTCACCAGCCCGATCGGGTCCACCGTGCGCCACTGCGGCGGCCGGCCGGTGGCCGCGTAGTGGATGCGCAGCTTGCGTCCGGCGAGCACCGCCCGGCGGACCTCGACCATCGTCGTGCCGGGTACCGCCTCGGTGACCAGCCGGCGCGAGAGCAGGTCGGTCTCCGGGTCGACGAGGAAGCGCTGCGCGGCGTCGCTCGCGGAGGCCCGGTGGCCCTCGGGCAGGGCGTCGACCACCTTGCGCATGGCGGAGGCGAGCGCCGAGCCGAGGCCGAAGACCAGCTCGCCGCGCCCCGATCCGGCGGTCAGCAGGGCGAGGGCCTCGTCGTGGTTCAGACCGGTGAGCTCGGTCCGGAAACCGGGCGACAACACGAATCCGCCGTGCCGGCCGCGTTCGGCGTAGACGGGGACGCCCGCGGCGGACAGCGCCTCGATGTCGCGCAGGACGGTCCGGGTGGACACCTCCAGCTCCTCGGCCAGGACGTCCGCGGTCAGCCGACCGCGCTGCCGCAGCAGCAGGACCAACGAGACCAGCCGGTCGGCGCGCATGCGCGAACTCTACCGAGATACACGACAGAGGGTGTCGTGTTTCCTTGCGAGGCTCGTATTCACGGCGTCGGAGCCGGCGCGACGAGCGGGCCGGCAGACGTGCGTACTCCCGACGGAACGAATGGAGCGGACGTGAGCGTGGAACGAACGGCGGTCAACCCGGTGACGTGGTCGGCGGACATGGGCTTCAACCAGGGCGAGGTGGTCTCCGGGCACACCCGGACCCTGTACATCTCGGGGCAGACGGCGATGAGCCGCGACGGCAAGCCCCTGCACGACGGCGACATGGCGGCTCAGCTGACGCTGAGCACCGACAACCTGGAGGCCGTGCTCCACGAGGCCGGCATGTCCCTCGCCCACCTCGTCCGGCTCAACGTCTACACGACGGACGTCGATCTCCTCTTCCGGCACTACGGCCTGCTGGCGGCGCGGCTGGGGGCCGCCGGGGTGGCGCCGACGACCACCATGCTCGGGGTGTCGCGCCTGGCCATCCCGGGCCAGACGGTCGAACTGGAGGGCACGGCCGTCGCCTGACGCGGCGCCCCGCGCGCCGGCTGTGGGTTCGGGGCCACCGGTGGAGGGGTCCGACGCCGATCCGCACGCCCTGTGCGGCGTCTCGGCAGGGCCGACTCCGCCGGTGTGCCACGATCGGGTCATGCTCGACCACATCGCGCTCCAAGTAGCGGACCCGGCGGCGTCGGCCGCCTTCTACGACCGCGTCCTCGCACCGCTCGGCAGCACGCGGCTGCTCGACTTCGGCCAGGTGATCGGCTGGGGCACGACGCAGCCGCGGTTCTGGATCGGCCCGGTGACCACGGACGGCACGGCCCGCGAGCTGCACGTCGCGTTCGCCGCCGCCGACCGCGCGCAGGTGGAGGCGTTCTTCGAAGCCGCGGTCGCCGCCGGTGCGGAGGTCCTGCACGCGCCCCGGGTACGACCGGAGTACCACGCGGCGTACTACGGCGCGTTCGTCCGGGACCTCGACGGCAACAACGTCGAGGCGGTCTGCCACAGCCCCGGATAGCGGCAGCCCGGCCCGGTACGCACCGCGCGAGGCAGCCGTCCCGCCGCGCGTGCCGGGCCGGTCCCCTTCCGTGCTGCCGCGCCCGGGTGCGACAGCACGGAAGGGGACCGGAGTGCGCAGGTCACATCGGTGTGAGGACCGTGTCGATGATGTTGACCGTGGCGTTGGCAGTCCTGACGTCACCGCAGACGATCTTCGCCTTGCCGTTGACGGTGAAGGTCTCACCGGATCCGGACGTGCTCAGGGTTCCGCCTTCGAGCGTCTTGAACGAGCCCTTCGCCAGCTGCTCGGGGCTGATCTGCTCTCCCACCACGTGGTAGGTGAGGATCTTGGTCAGCTCGGCCTTGTCGGCGAGGATCTTGTCCAGGTCCGCCTTCGGGATCTTCGCGAACGCCTCGTTCGTGGGGGCGAACACGGTGATGCCCTCGGCGTTGTTCAGGGTGTCGGCCAATCCGGCCTTCTTGACGGCCGTGACCAGGGTCGACAGTGCCGGGTTGTTCGACGCCGCGGTGGCCACCGGGTCCTTCGCCATGCCGGCGAGGCTGCCCGATCCCTCCTTCGGGACCGACGCACAGGCCGGACCGTACGGGTCGGCCTGCTGCGCGCCGGCGAACGCCGGGGCCGCGACGCCCAGAACGACGGGGAGCGTGAAGGCGGCTGCCGCGAGGGCCGCGGAGCGGCGGATGTGGGGGTGGGTCATGGGGTCCTCCTCTGGAGCCGGGTTTCGCGGGGTACCCCCGCGAAGGCCCGTTCGTCCCCGAGACGCTGGTGCCGAGGCGAGGCCGGCGCCGATCCGACGTGTCCTGCACGGACCGGCTCGTCCTTCTCCCTCGCCCGTCCATTCGCTGCCGCCCGGCGGATCGATTGGTGAACAAACCGACAAAAGCGAACCGCCTCCGATGCCCCCGTCCCCGTGGACAGCCGAATCCTCGATGAACCCGGCGCGGGCGTTCTCTCGTAGCCTGTCGCCGTGACCCGCCATACACCGCCGCGACCGGTGGACGTCGAGCAGCTGTTTCCCGAGGTGGCACCCCTCCGGGCGGAGACCGTGCGGCTCCACCCGCGTGCGGGTGAGCCGACGCGCCACGACAGCTCGGTCGGAGGCCCGCTGTTGTGGCCGATCCGGGAGCCCTGGCCGTTGTGCCCCGAGCACGAGGGGGCGCCGATGGTGCCGGTCGTGCAGATCTACCGCAGCAGCGTTCCCGGCATCGTCCCGTTTCCCGAGGGATGCGATCTGCTCCAAGTCCTCTGGTGCCCGCGGAAGCACAGCGGCCATCGCTGGGTCGTACCGCACGTCCAATGGCGAGAGGCGAGCTCGGTCGGGAAGGTCCTGGAGACTCCTCCGCCCCCGGCTGAGCCATGGGAGAAATACGTCCCGCGTCCCTGTGTGGTGCATCCGGAGCTGGTGACGGAGTACCCCTACTGGGATCTTCACGACGACATGTGGGACGCGTTGGAGTTCCGATTCCTGGACCTGGATCAGGAGACGGGCTGGGACTACCAGAGCCACCTCTCGACCGCCCCGGGGACGAAACTGGTCGGCTACCCCGGCTGGTGCCAGGACCCGGACTGGCCGGAATGTTCCGGATGCGGCAATCGCATGGAACATTTGCTGACCGTGGAGAGCACGGAAGCGGACTCCGTGTCCCGGCGCGCCTGGACTCCTGTCGAGGAGGAGCACACTCGCTCCGCGGGTCCGGGCCTGGTGCTGGGCGACCTGGGTGGCGTGTACCTCTTCGAGTGCCACGTCTGTCCCGGGCGTCCCTTCACACACCGGTACGACTGTCCGTAGCGCGCGAGGCCCGGCCCCCAACCCCGGAAAGCCCGGCCGGCACAGGGCCGGCCGGGCTTTCCTGTGGGAGCGCCGCCACTGACACGGCGACGCCCGCTCACGGGTATGAGGGATCAGGCGGGGGTGATGTTCTCCGCCTGGGGGCCCTTCTGGCCCTGGGTGACGTCGAAGTTCACCTTCTGGCCTTCCTGGAGCTCACGGAAGCCGGAGCTGGCGATGTTCGAGTAGTGGGCGAAGACGTCCGGGCCGCCACCGTCCTGCTCGATGAAGCCGAAGCCCTTTTCCGAGTTGAACCACTTCACGGTACCGCTGGCCATTTGTCCTCCAAGGGACTCTAAACCGGTCCCGCACCGTGCGGGAGCCGGAGGTGATCGCCCTGGTCCTCAGAGACGCTGAACAGCAAAATCACCCGTGAAATGTGCGCTCACGGGTGACCGGTACTTCGGAACCATGACTGCTGGCGCTGACGCTACACGGAGAGTCCTGCTCGCACCACGAGAACGGCCCCCCGAACGGAGTATCCGTCTCACCTCCCTCGGCGCGCGGACCTCCGCCGGGCACACCGGAGGCCGCCGCCCGGCTGCTCAGGAGGCGGACAGTCCGGGCGTCTGCGAGCGGGGCGAAGTCGGACGAACTGAGCCGGATCGGGATGTTCGGCGGTCATCCGGGCCGGCGTGTCCGAAGGCCGGGACGGTGACGACCAGGGACGGCAGGTTCACGAGGACGGCGTAGTCGGTGACGGCGCCCTCCCGTGCTGCCCCTGTAGGCCGACCGGGCTCCGTCGGCCCCGGCTCCGAATGCGAACGGGCCGCCGGGGCACCCGCCCGGACGTACGTGCCGGGATCTGCTCCTACCCGCCCCCGGCGGGGTCGCGCGGTCTCACCGGCAGGGCGGTACGACGAGGGGAGCTGCCCAGTGGCGGCCACACTGACCAGGGCGCCCGGCGAGAGCCCGGGGCTGGACGACGCCCTGCTGGCGGTACGCGCGGGGGAGGGCGACGAGGAGGCCTTCGCGGTCCTGGTGCGCCGCCACGCCCCGGCTCTGGTGCGGCTGGCCACACGGCTGGTGGACGACCGCGCCGAAGCGGAGGACGCGGTGCAGGACGCCTTCATCAGCGCGTGGCGCAAGCTGCCCGAATTCCGCGGCCAGTCGTCGTTCGGCACCTGGGTGTACCGCATCGTCACCAACCGGTGCCTGAACATCCTGCGCGCCCGCAGGCCCCAGGCCCCGCTGGAAGCCGCCGCCGAGGTGACCGCCCCCGAGCACAGCGTCTCCCCGGACCGCATCGCCGAGGCCCGCGCCGCCCTCGCGGACCTCCACCAGGCGCTCGCCGATCTGTCGCCCGAGCAGCGCACCTGCTGGATGCTGCGAGAATCGGACGGTCAGTCGTACGCGTTCATCGCGGACACGGTCGGCATCAGCGAGGAAGCCGTCCGCGCACGGGTCTTCCGCGCACGACGCCACCTCACCGACGCCTTGGGGGCCTGGCGATGACCGCACGTATCGATCCGCCCGCCGCGCCCCCGCCGGGTCCCGACGACGAGCGCCTGCCGTGCGGACGGCTGCTCTCCGAGACCTGGGCGGCGTGGGAGGAGGGTCTGCCCGACGCCCATCGTGCGGCCTGCTCCCCCTGCACGCGCGCGGTCGCGGAACTGGAACGGCTGGAGACGGCCGTACGGCGGCTCCACGACGACCCCGAGGACCCGACGGGGGATGGCGCCGCCTCGCTGACGGACCGGGTGATGGGCGTGGTCCGCATGGAGCTGCGTCCGGGGCGCCTGCTGCCCCTGGGTGAACCGGACGGGGCCATGTGGATCACGGAGTCCGCCGCGGCCCGCGTCCTGCGCGTCGCGGCCGAACGGGTGCCCGGGGTCCGCTCGGGTTCGTGCCGGATCGCTCCCGACCAGCCGCCCACCGGCCGTGTGGCCGTCAACCTGCACGTCCTGGCTCCGATAACCTCGCCGAGCCTGCCGGCGCTGGCCGACGAGGTCCGCCGCAGCGTGCGGGAGTCCGCCGACCGCAGCCTCGGCCTGGAGATCACCGGCATCGACGTCCACGTCGTCGGCTTCGCCGACGCTTCGGGCAGCGCCGACGGGGGCTCCGAACACTGACCCCGCACGAGCGCGGCAACACGCTCACGCAGATCGTGCGGGACGCGCCCGACGCCGGCTTGCCCGCCCCCGGGCACGGCTGACCCCGAGGTCACCGTGACTGGTCACCGGCCCGCTGCGAGGCCCCGGCCGGGCGGGCTGGACCGGTCAGTGCCGTCTCTCTGTGGCCTCGTACCCTTCGAGCCCGGCCGTGGCGAGTGCGGGAACCAAGGCGTACAGGTACCAGGCCAGGTCGGTGAACTCCGGCGCCGACAGGACGTGCCGACGGTTCATCGTGGGCACGAAGCCGACGTCCGTGCGGCCCGCCATGAACATGAACATGCCCCCGGTGCCCGCCTCCTGGTGGAAGACGTTGACCGCTACCGTGTACGGCAGGTTCTCCGGCGCGTCGAGAAGCTCCAATGCCCCGCCGATACCGTCGGGCGTGCCGTCGCTGTCGTACCAGTCGTACATGTCGTCCGCGTCGTTGATCATGTACGAGACGCCCCCGGGCGACATCGCCGGGGACCACCCCGCCCCGCTGAGGGCGGCGAGCACGGCGCGCACGGTGACGGGGCACGTGAACGTGAAGTCGATGTCGGCGTCTCTGGATCCCACGCCCCGCATCCTGGCCCGTGCGGCACGGGGCCGCCAGCCCTTTTCCCCCGCGGTGGCGACTCCGTCCGCCGGAGCACGCAGGCCAACCAGCTTGAGTGGGGCGCTACACCGTGGGCCGGGCGATGCCCGCGGGCCGCACCATGCGTCACCGGGCCTCGCGGCGGATGGGGGAAGACCGTGACGCCGTGCCCGTGAGCGCATGCGGCGCCAGCGGGGGCGCTCGGCAGCGACGCGGTGCGCGCCGCGGACGGACACCGCGAAGGGGGCTCGGCCGCCGTCCTGGAGGCGGTCAGCGGCAAGCGGCTCGGCAGCGGTCAGTCGCCGTGCTCCGTTGGAGGCGGCAGGAACCTGCCCGCCTTCAGGTTGAGTTGACCGGCGAAGTACGACTCCGCGTCGGGGCGCATCCGGGCGAGGGCCACCATGCCCGTGATGATCACGTCGCACACCTCGTCGTGGACGTCCTCCCAGCTGTGGGAGTGCCCCTTGCGGGGGTTGGTGCCCTTGGCGCCGATCACGGCCTGGGCCGCCTCCCCGAACTCCTCACCGATCTTGAGGATTTGCAGGACCTGGCTCTCCTCGGGCGGCATGCCGCGCGCGGCGTCGGCGGCGTTGAACCGGGCGGCCAGGGCGCTGATGACGTCCCACGGGTCGGGTGTGCTCACGATGGGCGGTGCCTTCCTGTCAGCGGGCGGGAGGACTGTACCCGCTGCCGCCCCGCCCCCGGGGCGGGGCACACATCCTCCAACCGCACCTACCGCGGACTCGGCGGAAGCGACAGTGATGTGCACGCCGTTTCACGGAACCCGTCTCGCAGATGCAAGATACGGGGAAGCGATCTCGGTTGCCGTGGCGTCCGAGGGAACCGAGGGCGGCGGCGACCCGCCCCCACGGCGCGTCGCGAACGCGGGTCGGTGACGGCTCCGAGCGGATCCGGATCCGGCTCCGGCCGTGGTGCGGTGGCGGTACCCCTGCTCCTGCTCACAAGGCGAGGTAAGGATCATGAACGCACGTACCCGGGACGGGAGTGCCGGTGACGCCGTCCACGGCACCGTCGGCTCCGGAAGCCCCTCCTCCCCCACCTACCGGCGGCCCGACACCCGCATCGCACAGTTCATCGCCGAGGCACTCGCCGGAGCGGGGACCGTGCTCAACGTCGGTGCGGGCACCGGATCGTACGAGAGCGCCGCCCGCGCGGTGACGGCCGTCGAGCCGTCCGAGGCGATGCGCGCCCGGCGCCCGGACCGCCTCGCCCGCGCCGTCGACGCCGTCGCCGAGGACCTGCCCTTCGCCGACGGCGCGTTCGACGGCTCGATGACCCTGTTCAGCGTCCACCAGTGGAGCGACGTCGGCGCGGGCCTGCGGGAGATGCGGCGCGTCACCCGCGGCCCGGTCGTCGTCCTCACCTGCGACCCGAAGCTCGTGCGCGACTTCTGGCTGTACGCGTACGCCCCCGAGGTCCTGGACGCCGAAGCCCTCCGCTACCCGCCCGTCGAGGACATCACGGCCGCCCTCGGCGGAGCCTGCTCCGTCCGGACGGTACCGATCCCCCTCGACTGCACGGACGGTTTCAACGAGGCGTACTACGGCCGCCCCGACCTGCTCCTCGATCCCGCCGCCCGGCAGGCCTGCTCCGCGTGGAGCTTCGTCGACGACGGCGTCCGCGAACGGTTCACCGGGAGGCTGCGGGAGGACCTCGACTCCGGTGCCTGGGACGCCCGTTTCGGCCACCTGCGCACGCAGCCGGCGTACGAGGGGTCACTCGTCGTCGTGCGCGCGACCCTGGACTGACGGACCCCGGAGCGGTCCCCGGCGCACCCCCCTCCGACCGTCACGCGCACAGAGCGGTGTCGAGGAGGGCCTCGGCCCGGTCGGCGGGCTGGGGCGTGGGCGCCGGGTTCGCGGTGACCGCCACCGCGGCGGCGCGGCCGTCGTCGGTGACTCCGACGCGCGTCGCGTAGCCGGGGACGTCACCGCCGTGCCCCCACTTCACACCGCCGCAGCTGACCGGCGTGCCGACCAGCCCCAGACCGTACCGGGAACCGGCCGGCCAGCCGGCGACAGCGGGGATCTCGACGGTGGTGCGCATCTGGGCGAGTTGCGCGGGCTTCAGCAGCTTGCCGCCGACGAGGGCTCGGAAGAACCGGTTCAGGTCGCCCGGGGTGGAAACCGTCTGCCCGGCGGCCCACCCCCAGGAGGGGTCGAGCTCGGTCACGTCCTGTACGGGATCCCCGGGCTTCGCCGCGTAGTAGCCCCTGGGGTGGGCTTCGCGGATGCGCTCCTCGCCGACGCCGGGAAAGTAGGTGTGGCGCAGTCCGGCGGGGTCGACGATCCTCTTCGTGATCTGTTCCGCGAGCGGTCGGCCGGTGACCTTCTCGACGATCAGGCCCGCGAGGATGTAGTTGGTGTTGCTGTACGACCAGCCGTCCCCCGGGGCGAAGACCGCCTTGTGGGCGAGGGCCACGTCGAGGAGGGTGCGGGGCTGGTAGTAGGTGTGGCGGCCCTCCCCGACGAATTCGTCCATCATGAACTCGGTGTAGTTGGGCAGTCCGCTGGTGTGCTGCAGCAGCTGGCGGACCGTGATGACGCGGCCGTCAATGCCCTCGCCTCGCACCAGGTTCGGCACGTACGTCTCGATCGGCGCGTCGAGGTCGACCGAGCCCTCGCCGACGAGCTGCAGGACGACGACGGCGGTGAACGTCTTGGTGTTGCTCCCGGCCCGCACCTGCCCGTCGACCGGCACCTTCCTCCCGGTCCGCACGTCCGCGACCCCGGCGGTGTGGTTCCGGGTTCGCCCGTCGCGGCCGGTGGTCGCGGCCAGGGCCGCGGGGTACGCGTCGTCCCGCACCAGCCGCTCCACCCCCTGCCGCACGGCGTCGCCGGCAGCGGTGCCGGGCCGTTGCGCCGCCGCGGACGCGGACGAACCGCTGCCGACCGCGGCGAGCGTCGCGGCCGCCACGGCGAGGGCCGCGGTCCTGCGGCGCAGCCTGTGAAAACCCTCGGTCATGAGAAACCCCCCTTGCGCACCCCCGAGGGGGTGCGGTGGCCGTTCGGACCCCTTCAGCCTGGGCGTTTCCGTTCCGATGATCGATCCGGGCAGCGGTACCGACCAGCGTGGGGATAACCCCCGGCCGGGGCGATGGGCCGAAGGGGCCCGGCTACCGGTGGTGCGCGTGGCGACCCTCCGCCCCGCGGTGCGGCGGGGGTGAAACCAGGTGCGGCCGGTCGCCGCGATGGTGTGACATGCAGGACATGACGATCGTTCTGAACGAGCCCGGCGTCGATGGGCTGACCGGCGTCGTGGAGGCCCTCCGCGCATGGCAGGACGACCGCACGCCGCTGCAACTCCATCCGGGAGACCTCGGCTGGGCCTGGGCGCTGGGCGCGGAGAGGCTGGCCGCGGCCGTGCGCACCTGGAGCGTGGACGGACGGATCATTGCCGTCGGATACCTGGACGACCCCGATGTGCTGCGCCTGACGACCGCGCCGGATCTGCGCCAGGACGGCGATCTGGCGCGCCGGCTGCTGGCGGACCTCGATGATCCGGACCGCGGGGTCCTGCCGCCCGGGAAGGTCGGCCTCGAAATCCCGAACGGCGCCCTGCTCCGCGAGGTCCTCTTGGGGGCGGGCTGGATTCCGGACGAGCCGTGGACGCCGCTGCGCCACGACCTCGCCGCCCCGGTGAAGGGCTCCGGCCTGCGGATCGAGGTGGCCGGTCCGGAGACGGCGGGGGTGCGGACCGCAGTGCATCGCTCGGCGTTCGGCAGCCCGGCGTTCACCGAGGAGAGGTGGCGCGCCCTCGCGGCCGGGCCGGTCTATGCCGACGCCCGCTGCCTGATCGGCTACGACGACCGGGACAACGCGGTGGCCGCGGCGACGGTCTGGTCGGCGGGGCCGGGCAAGCCCGGCCTGCTGGAGCCGGTGGGCGTGCACGCCGACCATCGCGGTCGCGGCTTCGGGACGGCGATCAGCGTCGCCGCTGCGGCGGTGCTGCGCGAACTGGGTGCATCAAGCGCACTCGTCAGCACCCCGACCTCGAACACCGCCGCCGTCGCCGCCTACCAGGCGGCTGGATACGAGCCGTCAGCCGAACGGCTTGACGTCAGTCGAGCCGCCTGAACATGCTCCCGCGGCGGTCCGAGCGGCAACGGCGCGGCCTGGCCACCCGTCAGCCTCCGTCCGGACGGGATTCGTCCGGCTCCCGCGGTACGGGCCAGCGGTGCGACACCCGTCCCGAGGCCAGCTGTTCGACGACCTCGGCCAGGTCCTGGCACGCCTGCTCGATCCGCAGCCGGATGGTGTTCTGCTCCGTGACGAGCGCCGACAGCAGCAGCGAGGTCAGGGCCGCGGCCCCGTTGAGGGCCTGGAGGTTGGCCATGCCCTGGAGCAGCGTGTGGTCGCCGAAGGGGCCGAGGCGGCCGATCGCGGCCGCGTTCGCCAAGACGGACACCAGCAGCATGCACGGCGCGCTGCCGGCCAGCTGGAATCGCAGGGCGGCCCAGATCAGGAGCGGGAAGACGAGGAAGAGCACCGCCAGGTCGCTCCTGGTCGCCAGGAGCGTGATCCCGACGGCGGACACGGTCAGGGCCAGGACTTCGGGCCACCGGTACGTCTCCACGGGCAGCCGGGCCCTGTGCAGCACCAGGAGCAGGGGCGTGATCACGAGCACGCCCATGGCGTCTCCGGCCCACCACGTCCACCAGACGGTCCAGAACCCGCCCTCCGGCAGGGCGTCGGTGAGCTCCAGCAGCCCCGCACCGGCGGTGGCGCTGATGAGCATGGGCACCATTCCGCCGAGGAAGACCAGGGCGACGCCGTCGCGCAGCCGGTCGAGCTCGATGCGGAAGCCGACGTGCCGGAGCATCAGGAAGGCGCACACGGGGGCGAGGGTGTTGCCCGCGACGATCCCGAGTCCGACGGGGTCGATGGGGCTGATCGACTGGATGACGAGCAGGGCGCCGATCGCGATGCCGGGCCATACGCCCAGGCCCAGCCAGAGCAGGCAGCCCAGGGCGATGCCGGTGGGCGGCCACAGCGGCGTCACGACCGCCCCCTCGACGACCACCTGCTGGAGCAGGCCGATGCGCCCGCCCGCGTAGTAGGCGGCGGCCACGGCGATGATCCGGAGCACAGCCGGGAACAGACGTCGGAAGCCCTCGGTGCGCATCACTGCATCAGACAACAGTCAGCGGTCGCCGTCGGCGCGTGACACGCGCTACGGCGCCGGCCGCGTCACCCGATCCGGACGGGAACCGCCCTCGTGCCGCAGCACGAGCACCGCGGCGTCGTCCTCGTGGCCGGTCGAGTCCGCCACCTTCATCACCTCGGCCGCCAGCTCGCCCGGTTCCGCGCCGGCGCCTTCCCGGATCACCTCGGCGACCCGGGCCAGCCCGGCTTCGATCGGGAAGGACGGGCCCTCCACCACACCGTCGGTGACCAGGACGAACGAGCCGGCGGTCGTCAGCGGCAGACGGGTGACCGGGTAGTCGGAGCCCGGCAGCATGCCGAGCGGGAGGCCGCCCTCGTCCTCCACTACGCCGTGTTCTCCGCTCGTCGTGGCCCAGACGCCGGGCACGTGGCCGGCGCGGGCGCTCTGGATCTCCCAGTTCACGGGGTCGAAGCGGACGAACGTGCAGGTCGCGAAGAGGTCGCAGTCGACCGACAGCAGGAGTTCGTTGGCCCGGCGGAGCACCTCGCCGGGGTCGGCGGCGGAGGCGGCCACGGCGCGTACGGCGATGCGGACCTGCCCCATGAAGGCGGCCGCCTCGACGTCGTGGCCCTCCACGTCGCCGATGGAGAAGCCGAGGGCGCCGCTGGGGAGCCGGAATCCGTCGTACCAGTCGCCTCCCACGCTCAGGCCGTGGCGGGCGGGCGCGTACCGGGCGGCCGTGCGCAGCCCCGGCAGTGCGGGGAGGGAGGCGGGCAGGATCTCGCGCTGCAGTGCCTCGGCCAGCTCCACCCGGGCCTGGTGGAGCTCAGCTCCCTCCCTGGCCTGGGCGGTCAGCCTCCCGAGCCGTGTCAGCAAGTCGTCCGCGGTCGCCGACCGCGTGGACTTATGGGAGGTCATGGAGCGCTCCGAGGGACGTCCGCTTCGGGGCCCCGGCCGAAACCCCGCCTCATCATATTTCGAGCGCCCGACAATCACACCGCGAGCGGCGGTCAGCCGCCGCGGGCCGCCTGGAAGGCACGGCGGTACGCGTGGGGGCTGGTCCCGACGAGGCGCTTGAAACGGTCCCGGAAGGCGGTGGGCGACCCGAAGCCGACCTGGGTGGCGATCCGGTCCACGGGGTGCGCGGTGGTCTCCAGCAGGTACTGGGCCTGGCGGATCCGCGCACGGTGCAGCCATTGGAGGGGGGAGGTGCCGGTCTGCTCGCGGAAGCGCCGGTTCAGGGTACGGATGCTCATGCCGGCCCGCGCGGCGAGGTCGTCGAGGGTCAGGTCCCTGCGGGCGTTGTCCTCCCATCCACCTCAGGAGGGGTTCGATCACGGATCCGCGCGGGGCCGGAGGCTGCTCGTGGACGATGAACTGGGCCTGCCCGCCCTCCCGTTCCAGGGGCATGACGGCGAGCCGGGCCGCGTCGGCGGCGACGGCCGAGCCCAGGTCGGTCCGGATCAGGTGCAGGCACAGGTCCAGCCCGGCGGCGGCTCCGGCCGAGGTGAGCAGCCGGCCGTTGTCCACGTAGAGCACGCCGGGGTCGACGTCCACGGCGGGGTGACGGGCGGCGAGGTCGGCCGCGGCGAGCCAGTGGGTGGTGGCCCGCAGCCCGTCCAGGAGGCCGGTGGCGGCCAGGACGAACGCGCCCGTACAGATGGAGGCGAGCCGGGTGCCGTGCGCGGCCGCCCGGCGCAGCGTGTCGAGGACCTCGTCGGGGACGGGGGCCGAGGGGTCGCCCACGCCGGGGACGATGATGGTGTCCGCCTCCTCGAGCGCGGCCAGCGGCCAGGGCGCGCGCAGGGTGAAGGCTCCGGCGTCGACCTCCTCGGTGGGCGCGCAGACGCGGACGCGGTAGGCAGGGCGGCCGTCCGGGAGACGGGTACGCCCGAAGACGTCGATCGGGGTGGACAGGTCGAACGGGATGACCCCGTCCAGGGCGAGGACGGCCACGGTGTGCATGGCCCCACCCTAGGGGTCCGCCGGACCCGGATCCGACGCTGCGGCCCGTCCGGATGCCTTGCGCAGCAGGTCACAGAGCTGCGGAGGCTCTTGGCCAGAACCCGTTGGCATCTGGCATTCCAGCCACTACAGCGTGGCCGCGCCGCTGACTACGGTCGGTGTCGGCGCCGGTCGCGGCGCCGGCACCGGGGGCCCCTCCGGTGCCGTCAGAGAGGAAACCGCTCCGGATGCTGTGCCAGATCGTGCTGTTCGACGGATTCGACCCGCTGGACGTCGTCGCCCCCTACGAGGTCCTCTTTGCCGGCGGCGTCGCCGCGCCGGGCGCGCTCCGGGTGGAGCTGGTCTCGGCGGAGGGCCCGCGCGAGGTGCCCAGCGGCTCGGGGCTCCTCACGCTGCGGGCGACGGCCGCGCTCGACCCCCGGCGCGCGGACCTCGTCCTCGTCCCGGGAGCGGTGGGTCCGCTGGGCGAGGGCGCGGACCCCGATGACACGACCCGGCCCGACGCTGCGGGCCCCGGCGCCCCTGGGACCGGCGCATCCATCCCGGCGTTGCTTGCCCGCGCCGCGCGGACGGGGCTGCCGGCCCTCCTCGGGGAGGCTCTGGAACGTCCAGGCGTGATCGTGGCCACCGTGTGCGGCGGCTCCGCGCTGCTCGCCGCGGCCGGGCTGATCGAGGGGCGGCACGCCACGACGAACCACCTCGGCCTCCACCTCCTGGAGGCGGCCGGCGTGGTCGCGGTCGACGCCCGCGTGGTCGACGACGGAGACCTGGTGACGGGCGCGGGCGTCACCTCGGGACTGGACCTGGGCCTCTACCTGCTGGAGCGGGAGCTGGGCCCCCGGATCGCCCACGCCGTGGAGCAGCTCTTCGCCCACGAGCGCCGGGGCACCGTCTGGCGTGCCGCCGGGCCGGTACCGGCCGGCTTCTGACGGCCCGTACGCCACCCCGACCACCCCGCCCTCACCGACCACCGCGCCCGGCACGTCCGGCACGTCCGGCACGTCCGGCTCCCAGCGAAAGCACCACGACCCCCATGACGAAGTTCCTCCTGACCGTCCACGTCCTGGCCGCCATCATCACCATCGGTCCCGTGACCGTGGCGGCCAGCATGTTCCCTCCCGCCGCCCGCCGCGCCCTGGCGGCGCCCGGCGACGCGGCGGCCCGCGCCACCGTGCTGACCCTGCACCGCATCTGCCAGGTCTACTCCGTGGTCGCGGTCGCCGTACCGGTGTTCGGCCTCGCGACCGCCAACAGCCTGCACGTGCTCGGCAGTCCCTGGCTCCTGACGTCGATCGCGCTGACCGTCGCCGCCGCGGCGGTGCTCGCCGCGCTCGTCCTGCCGCGGCAGAGCGGGCTGCTGGACGCCCTCGCCGGCACGGAGGGCGGGGAGCAGGATGCCGCGGCCGTGCGGCGGGCCGCGGGGCGGCTGGGGATGTACACGGGGGTCTTCAACCTGCTCTGGGCCACCGTGACCGTACTGATGATCGTCCGGCCGGGTTCGACCACCGGCGCGTGAGGGCGGCCGCGGGCCGGGAGCCCGGGAGCCGCCCGCCGGTGACGGTTCAGCCGGCCCGCAGCACCGGGGCCAGGAATTCCGCCGGCGTCGTGGTGCCGCGCTCGATGGTCGCGCCGTCGCCGAAGCCCACCCGGCCCGAGGCCACGCCGGCGTACATCTCCGCGTAGAGCTCCGCGACGGCGGGCGGGAACCCCATCCCGGTGAACGCCGCGGTCGCCGCCTCGGCGGGGGCCGGCGCGAGGGCGACCGGCCTGCCGAGGAGCCCGGTCAGGGCCGAGGCGATGTCCGCGGGCGAGTACGGGGCCGGGCCCGCGACGTTCCTGATCCGGTGGCCCTGCGCGGGGCGCAGGAGCGAGTCGGCGACGAACGCCCCGATGTCGGCGGTCGCGATCGTCTCGATCGGCTCGCCGGGGGCCATGAAGGTGGGCAGCACGCCCTGTTCCCGTACGACGGGCAGGACCGGCACCCAGTTCTCCAGGAAGTACGAGGCCCGTACGAGGGTGAGGTTCGCGGCGGCCGCGCGCAGCGCCTCCTCGCCCCGGTGGAGGGTGACGATGGGGCCCGTACCGGAGTCGTGCTGCGCGCCGACGGACGACAGGAACACGGTGTGGTCGACACCGCTGTCCCCCACGGCCGTGGCGAGCGAGTCGGTGAGGCCGCGGCTCGCCCGGAGGAAGTCAGGCGCGGAGTAGTCGGGCGGAACCATGAGGAAGGCGCCCGCCGCCCCGGTGAGGACCTCGGTCAGGGCGGCGGTGTCGGCCAGGTCCAGGACCGCCGCAGCGGCTCCGTCGGCGAGCCAGGGCGCCGCCTTCTCCTGCGAGCGGACGATGACGGTGACCGGCTCGCCCGCCTCGACGAGGGCGCGTGCTGCGGCCGATCCGACGTGACCGGTGACTCCTGCGACGACGTACATGCCGTGTTCCTCGTCTCGGTTGGGTGGAGCGGGGCGGGGCGGGGCGGGCCCGTCGGCTCCGGTCCCCCGGACGCCTCCCGGCCCGGCACCCCCAACGCGCCGCCGGGCGGGGGCGTCACGGCCGGGCCCGGCACACCACTCCGACGCCGGATCCCGCGGCGGACGGGAGGGCGGTGGGAGAGGCAGCGGCGGCCACCGGGCCGCCGATCAGAGGCAATTGGTCCAGACCTGTTGACGGCGGGCCATCCGGAGCAATAGGTTCCCGGACACGCGGCGGACACGGCATCAGCTCCCCCCACCAGCTCCGGCGCCGTACAGGGGACACCCCTCCCGGCGGCCGTACGCCGCGTCGCGCGCTCCCCCGCCACTCCCCCCACGGAGGCACTTCCTTGCGTACCCGCATCCGCACCCGTACCCGCCTCGCCTGCGGCCTGGGCGCCACCCTGCTCGGCGCGGCCGCGGTCCTGACCGCACCCGGCTCCGCCTTCGGCGCCAACATCCTCACGAACGGCGACTTCGAGTCCGGCACCACGTCCGGCTGGTCCTGCGCCGGAGGTCTGGGCTCCGTGGTGGGCTCCCCCGTGCACGGCGGCGGCAAGGCGCTGGCCGGCGCCGTCAGCGCGTCCGACACCGCCAAGTGCACGCAGACCGTCGCCGTCCAGCCCAACACCTCGTACACGCTGTCCGCCTGGGTCCGGGGCAGCTACGTGTACCTCGGCGTGACCGGCGGCGCCTCCACCTGGACGCCCTCGGCCTCCGCCTACACCAAGCTCAGCGTCTCCTTCACCACCGGCGCCTCCCAGACCAGCGCCCAGATCTACCTCAACGGCTGGTACGGGCAGGGCACCTACCACGCCGACGACGTCACCCTGGACGGCCCCGGCGGCAGCACGGACACCGTCGCCCCCACCGCGCCCGGCAACCTCGCGTCCACGGGGAAGACCTCCTCCAGCGTCTCGCTCGCCTGGACGGCCTCGACCGACAACGTCGGCGTCACCGGCTACGACGTCTACCGGGGCGCCGACAAGGTGGCCACGTCCACGACCACCGCGGCGACGGTCACCGGACTCTCCCCCCGCACGGCGTACGCCTTCACGGTGCGCGCACGCGACCTGGCGGGCAACACCTCGCCGGTCTCCAACACGGCCGCCGTCACCACCGACGACGGGCCCGTGCCGGCCGGCTTCAAGCAGGCGGCGCCGTACCTGTACCTCGGCTGGGGCAACCCGCCGAGCGCGACGACGGTGATGAACGCGACCGGGGTGAAGTGGTTCACGATGGCCTTCGTCCTGTCCTCCGGCGGCTGCAACCCGGCCTGGGACGGCCAGCGCCCGCTGACGGGCGGGGTGGACCAGAGCACCGTCAACGCGATCCGGGCGGCGGGCGGAGACATCGTCCCGTCCATCGGCGGCTGGCAGGGCAACAAGCTCGGCCCCAACTGTGCCACCCCCGAAGCCCTGGCAGGCGCCTACCAGAAGGTGATCGACGCGTACGGTCTCAAGGCCATCGACGTCGACATCGAGAACACCGACGAGTTCGAGAACGCGGTGGTCCAGAACCGCGTCCTGGGCGCCCTCAAGATCGTCAAGCAGAACAACCCGGGGATCAAGACGATCCTGACCTTCGGGACCAGCACTTCGGGTCCGACCTCGTGGGGCAACCGCCTGATCGAGCAGGCCAAGGTGCTGGGCGCCGACATCGACGTGTTCACCATCATGCCGTTCGACTTCGGCAACGCCTCGACGGACATGTACGCCAGCACCATCAGCGCCACCGAGGGACTCAAGACCAAACTCAAGTCCACCTTCGGCTGGGACGACGCCACGGCCTACGCGCACATCGGCATCTCGGGCATGAACGGCATCAGCGACACCCAGGAGACCACCACCGTCCAGAACTGGACCGGCATCCGCGACTGGGCCAATTCCCACCACATCGCGCGGCTCGCCTTCTGGTCGGTCAACCGCGACCGCGGCTGCCCGGGCGGCGGACTGCAGGAGACCTGCTCCGGCATCGCCCAGAGCGACTGGCAGTTCACCTCCATCACGGCCGGCTTCACCGGCTGACCCCTCCGGCCGTCCACCGTCCCGCCGTCCGCGCTCCGGTCCTCGTGCCGGAGCGCGGACGCGTCAGGGGGTGACGATGGGGAAGTCGGTGTTTGCCGTGTCGAGGGCTCCGCTCAACCGGGCCAGCGCTCCCGCGTCGCCGGTGCTGGTGACGCCGTCCGGCTCCTGGCCGGCCAGGACGGCGAGCAGCTGCGGTTTGGTCAGAACGAGCGTGAGCTCGGCCGGGCCCTCGACCGGATTCGGCTCGCCCGTCGGACGGCTGCGGTGGATCAGGGCGCCGTTGGAGAGTTCGAGGCGCCAGGTCCGGCCGAGGTCGGTGAGCTCGAAGTCGACGGCCAGGGAGGCGTCCCAGCACCGGGGGCCGTTGACGCGGACGGCCATCGAGTCGAAGATCTGGTCCGGCGTCAGGGCGACGACCATCTCCGGGTTGGTCATGTCCAGGGTGGTGGGGGCGATGCTGCCGCGGAGTTCGCGGGCGCCCATCAGGTAGAAGTTGCGCCAGGGGCCGTTCTCGGCGCCGTGGCCCAGTTTCTCGTACACGTCCGCCAGTGCCTGCCGGGCTCCGGTGTGGTCGGGGCGGGCGAAGACCGCGTGGTTCAGGAGCGTCGCGGCGAAGCGCAGGTCCCCGTCGTCCGCGTACGCGCGCCCTGCCGCGACGAGGGGTTCGATGCCGCCGACGAGGTCGGCGTACCGGGTGGCCTCGTCGACGGGCGTGTGCTCCCACAAGTGGGCCGGGTTGCCGTCGAACCAGCCCATGTACCGCTGGTAGACGGCCTTCACGTTGTGGCTGACGGACCCGTAGTAGCCACGGCTGGGCCAGCCGCGGAGCGCGGGGGGCAGTTCGATCTCCTCGGCGATCTCCGCTCCGGTCAGACCCTCGTTGAGCAGGCGCAGGGTCTGGTCGTGGAGGTACGCGTACAGGTCCCGCTGGGTGCGCAGGTGCGTCGTGATGCGCTCGGCGCCCCAGGTGGGCCAGTGGTGCGAGGCGAAGGCGACGTCGGAGTCGGCGGCGAACAGGGTGACGGCCTCGTCGAGGTAGTGCGCCCAGATCCGGGCGTCACGGACGACGGCGCCGCGCAGGGTCAGGATGTTGTGCAGGTTGTGGGTCGCGTTCTCGGCCATGCACAGCGCGCGGCGGTCCGGGAAGTGGAAGTTCATCTCCGCGGGGGCCTCGGTGCCCGGCGTGAGGTGGAAGACGATGCGGACCCCGTCCACGGTCTCCTCCTGTCCCGTGGCGGTGATGTCCAGGGTCGGCGGGATGAGCGTGACCGTGCCCAGGGACGTCGTCTGGCCCAGGCCCGCGCCGATCTGGCCGTCGGGGGCCTTGGGCAGCTCGGCGCCGTACATGTACACGGCACGCCGGGTCATGGCCGCGCCCGCGTACACGTTCTCGGAAACGGCGTGCTTCAGGAACCCGACGGGGGCGATCACCGGGACGGGTGCGTGGCCGTGGGGGACGACGCCCCGGGAACCGCCGAAGTGGTCGCCGTGGGAGTGCGTGTAGATCAGGCCGGTGACGGGCCGCGGTCCGCGGTGCTCGCGGTAGAGCTCCAGCGCGGCGGCGGCGGTCTCGGCGGAGATCAGCGGGTCGATGACGATGACGCCGGTGTCCCCCTCGACGAGGGTCATGTTGGAGAGGTCGAAGCCGCGGACCTGGTAGATGCCGTCCGTGACCTCGTACAGGCCTTGCTTCGAGGCCAGTTGGCACTGGCGCCACAGACTCGCGTTGGCCGTGTCGGGACACTCGGCGTCAAGGAACGCGTAGGCGTCGTTGTCCCAGATCACCCGTCCGTCCGCCGTCTTGACCACGGCGGGCGAGGCCGCCGCCACGAAGCCGCGGTCCGCGTCGGCGAAGTCCTGCTGATCCGAGAAGTCCAGGCGGTCCGGGGAGTCCATGGATCTACACATACGGCACGGCGCCCGGCCTCGCGTCGCGGTGGGCCCGTACGGGTGAGCCCCCGCCGGCCCGCCGGACGAGCCGTGCGACGGGGCCGTACGGGTGGCTCCCCGCCCGTACGGACCCCTCAGGCGGGCATCAGCGGCACGGGGTCGCGGCGGCCTCGGCCGAGGGACGGCGTGCGGGCTCGGCCGTGGGACGGGAGTCGGGCTCGGCAGCGGAACGGGGCTCGGGCTCGGGCTCGGCCCCGGCCTTGGGCCGCCGGGTCAGGGCGACCCCCACGAGGACGACCGCCATCCCCGCGAGGATGCGCGGGCTCGGCTGTTCACCCAGGACGACCGCGCCGAGCAGCACCGACACGACCGGCAGTAGGTAGCCGACGGTGGCGGCGTTGGTCGCGCCCTCGTCCGCGATGATCCGGTAGGTGAGGTAGAAGGTGACGCCGGTGGCGAAGACCCCGAGGACGAGTACCGCGAGCACCGTCACGGGCTGGAGCCGGACCGCGTCCAGGCCACCGGCCGGCAGGGTCAGCGCCGTCAGTCCCGTGGCGGCGATGAGCTGCGCCGCGGCGAGCGGGAGGGTGGGCGTGCCCGTGCCGACGAGGTGGCGCCCCATGTAGGTGAAGGCGAAGGCGTAGCTGGCGGCGGCCGCCAGGATGGCCGCGGCCCCCCAGCCCACGCGCCCCGACTGCTGCCACGGCGCGAAGATCAGTACGGTTCCGGCGAGGCCGACCAGGAGCCCGGTCAGGCGGATCGCGTGGGGGCGGCGCTCGCCGCCGGTGAGCAGCCCGATCAGCAGCGACCAGAGCGGGGTCGTGGCGTTCAGCACGCCCGCCGGTCCGGAGTCGACGGTCTGCTGGCCCACGCTGAACAGCGCGAAGGGCAGGGCGTTGCAGAAGAAGGCCGCCACCAGGACCCGGCCCCACACGGCGCGCCCGCGGGGCAGCCGCTGCCGGGTGAACCGGCAGAGCACGGCCAGGACCAGCGCTCCGAGGGCGCAGCGGACCAGGGTGACCTGGACGGGCGTCAGCCCCTCCAGGGCGAGGTCGATCCACAGGAACGTGGATCCCCACAACAGGGCGAGTACGCCGATGCGTCCGGCACTGATCACTGTTCTTCTCCTCGGGTCGGTCGCGCTCTCGGCCTCGACCTCTGTCTCGGTCTCGGTCTCGCTCTCCGTCTTCTCCCGAACGGTGCCGGATGCGATACGACAGGACAAGCACAGAGTTCTGCACCAACCGTTAACCTCTGCTACATGCTTGATGTGAGACGCATGCAGGTCCTCAGGGCGGTCGTCACCAGCGGATCGGTGACGGCCGCCGCGGCGCACCTGGGGTACACCCCGTCCGCCGTCAGCCAACAGGTCGCGGCCCTGGAGAAGCAGGCGGGCATACCCCTGCTCGAACGGGTCGGCCGCGGCGTCCGGCCCACGGCGGCGGGGCGGCTGCTCACCGAACACGCGGCGGTCATCGGGCGGAAGATCGCCGAGGCGGAGACCGCGCTCTCCGATCTCCGGGCGGGCCGTACCGGTCGGCTCGCCGTCCGGTACTTCGCCACCGCGGGCGCCGCCCTGGTCGCGCCCGCCCTGGCCGAACTGCGGAGCGCCCACCCGGGGGTGCGGATCGACCTGCGGATGACCGATCCGGAGGACCCCCTGCTGGAGGTGGAGCAGGGCCGCGCCGACATCGCCCTCGTCATCGCGCCCCGGACGCGGCCGCGGGACGACGTACACCTGGTCCACCTGCTCGACGACGCGTACGACGCCGTGCTGCCGGCCGGGCACGGGCTCGCCGGGCGGGAGGTGCTCGGCCTCGTGGACCTCGCGGAAGAGCCGTGGGTCGGCAGCGAGCCGCCCGGCCCGTGTCTGGAGCCGGTGCTCGAAGCCTGCGCGGCCGCGGGCTTCAGCCCCGACTTCGTGGTGGAGAGCGAGGACTACGCGACGGCTCAGGGGTTCGTCGCGGCGGGCCTGGGCATCGGCCTGATGCCCAGGATGGGGCTGGGGAACCGCCATCCGGGGGTCGTGGTGCGCGAGGTGCGCGACCCCCAGCCGGTCAGGGCCGTCTACGCGGCGGTCCGCAAGGTGTCGATGGGCCGCCCCGCCGTGCGCGACCTGCTCGACGCGCTTCGGCAGGGAGCCGCTCCCCTCGCCGGAACCGCGGAGCCGTAGGGCGCCTCGGGTGCCCGCGGGGCCCACGGGCACCGTCCCTCCGGGGGTCGTCCCCGGGGCCGTCTCACTCCGTACCGGTCCCGCCGTCCTCCGTCCGCTGCCGGGGGCGGGCGTCGGCGTCGGCGTCGGCGTCGGCGTCGGCGTCGGCGTCGGGCACTTCGGACGCCGCCGGGTCCAGGATGCGGTTGAGGAAGTTCCGCGTGCGCCCCTCCCGCGGGTTGCCGACCACCTGCGCCGCCGGGCCCTGCTCGACGACCACTCCCCCGTCCATGAACACGACGCGGTCCGCGACCTCTCGGGCGAAGCCCATCTCGTGGGTGACGACCATCATCGTCATCCCCTCGCCCGCCAGCACCCGCATCACCGACAGCACCTCACCGACGAGTTCGGGGTCGAGCGCCGACGTCGGCTCGTCGAAGAGCATCACCTCCGGCCCCATCGACAGGGCCCGCGCGATGGCGACCCGCTGCTGCTGGCCGCCGGACAGCTGCGCCGGGTATGCGTCCGCCTTGTCGGCGAGGCCCACGCGTTCGAGGTTCTCCCGGGCGACGGCGGCGGACCGCCCTTTGTCCCTGCCCAGTACCCGCCGCTGGGGCAGGGTGAGGTTCTCCGTCACGCTCAGGTGCGGGAAGAGGTTGAACTGCTGGAAGACCATGCCGATGCGGCGGCGCACGGCATCGATGTCGACGTCGAGGTCCGTCACCTCGGTGCCGCCCACGAACACCCGGCCGCCGCTCGGCTCCTCCAGGAGGTTCACGCAGCGCAGCAGCGTCGACTTGCCCGAGCCCGAGGGCCCGATGACGCACACGACCTCGCCGCGGGCGACCTCCAGGTCGATGCCGCGCAGCACGTGGTTGTCGCCGAAGGACTTGTGCAGCCCCCTGATCTCGATCTCCGGCCGGTCCGTGGCCCTCGTGTCGTCCACCGTCTCCGTCTTCCGTGGCATCTGGTCCTCACGCGGCCTTGTCCGCGCGGGCCTCGAGGCGGCGCACCACGAAGCTCAGCGGCACGGTCACCAGGAGGTAGCAGAGGCCCGCGACGAGGATCGGGGTGGAGTTGGCGGTCTGGCTGGCGAGGTCCCGTCCGAACTTGGTCAGTTCCCGCTCCTGCAGGGTCACCCCCAGGAACAGCACCAGGGAGGAGTCCTTGAACAGCAGCACCAGTTCGTTCGTCAGCGGCGGGATGACGATGCGGAAGGCCTGCGGGATGATCACCGACACCATGGCGCGGGCGTGCGAGAAGCCCAGCGAACGGGCCGCCTCCATCTGCCCCTTGGGAACCGCCTGGATGCCCGCCCGGATCGTTTCCGCCATGTACGCCGCGGCCACCAGGCCGAGGCCGAGCGCCACCTTGCCGTACGTACCGCCGGGGATCTCGGTGCCGGGGAACGCCAGCGGAACCGCCACGCCCACGAAGATGAAGATCAGCAGGGCGGGGAGGCCCCGGAAGAGTTCGATGTACACGCCGGCGACCCAGCGGTACGGGGCCACCGAGGACAGCCGCATCATCGCGATGATCAGACCGAGCACCAGCCCGAGCAGGAACCCGGACGTCGTGTAGATCACCGTGTTGCGCAGCGCGATGGTGATGATCTCCGGGAAGAGGCGGAGCGCCAGGTCCTTCTGCGCGAACTGGTTCTGGAGCCGGTCCCAGTCGGCGAGGACGCCGATCAGGACCAGCACGGCGACGAAGACGGCGTACTGGATGCCCTGCGAGATCCGGCGCCGCTGCCGCCGGGTCAGGCGAGACGTCACGGCGTGGCCTGGGGCAGCGGCCCGATCCACTGCTCGTACAGCTTCTTGTAGGTGCCGTCGGCCTTGGCGTCCGTGATCGCCTTGTCGATCGCGGCCACGAGGGCGCTGTTGCCCTTCTTCACCGAGAAGCCGTACTGCTCACCGGTCTCGATGTTCTGACCGAGCGCGAACTCGGCGGCGTTCTTGGGGTCCTTGAGCCAGCCCTGGACGACGGGGTAGTCGATGACGACGGCGTCGACCTGGCCGGTTCGCAGTCCGTTGAGCACCGCGTCCGAGCTCTCGAAGGCGACCGGGTCGAAGCCCTGGGACGTGGCGTAGCTCTCGCCGGTGGTCTCGGCCTGGGCGCCGAGCTTCTTCGACTTGGCCTTGACGTCGGCGAGGGAGGTGATCCCGCTCTTCTTGGTGGCGAGCAGCGCCTGCGTCGCGTCGAAGTAGGGGACGGAGAAGTCGACGTTCTTCTTGCGCTCGTCGGTGATCGTCATGCCGGCCGCGGCGAGGTCGCACTCCCCGGAGTTGAGGAAGGCGCCGGTCTTGAAGTTCTCGAAGGGCGTGTCGAGGATCTTCTGCTCGACCTTGAGCCGGCTCGCGACGAGGTCGACGAGCGCCACGTCGAAGCCGACGACCTTGCCGTCCTGCTCGAACTGGAACGGCGGGTAGGGCAGGTGGGTGCAGGTGGTCAGGCGGCCCTTCTCGACCACGGGTACCCCTCCCGCGGCCTCGCCGGCACCTTCGCCGCCCGAGGAACAGCCCGCGACGAGGAACACGCCCGCGGTCACGGCGCCGGCCGCGGTGCGGATCCGGAAGGTGCTGCGGCGACTGCGGTTTCCTCTGGCCGTCCGGAACACGGTTGACCTCCACGAGTGCGGGGCGTGCGGCGGTCCCGGGACGAGACCGTCCGCCGAGATCGTAAGCCACGGGTGGCGTGTGGCGAGGGATCATTCGTGATGCGTTCCGGGGAGGGGCACACACATCCGGCCATGATCCGCGGCACCCGTGGCCGTGCCCTCCGTCGCCACCTGCCCCGGCGCTCTCCCCCGGGCGGGGGAGAGCGGTCCCTCCGGTGGGGGAGGTGTCCGGGGACCGTGGCGTTGGAGCATGGGATTCCTGCTGCTGGAGGGGGAGTTCACATGGACCGGTGGGACGGCTTCGGCCGGGTGGCGGCTTACGCCGCGGCGGCGGCGGCGCTGACCGCGTACTGCCTGATCAAGGTGTCGTGGGTGGTCGGCTCGCTCCGCTGGTGCCGCCCGTCGGCCGGGGGGGGCGGCGTGGCGGAGCGGCCGGTCCTCCAGAGCGGCACGGGCGGGCGGCATGGTGGTGGTCGGCATCGTTACGGCGCTCCCCGGTTCGGCTGTGGGGATGCGGATACCGGGGGCAGCGGTCGCGCTCTGCGTACGGGCCGGGTCGGGCTTCGTCGTCTCGATCCTGCCGTTCTGCGTCCTCGGCGCCCCCGGCACCCTCCTTGAGGTGGGGAGCGGCTCCGGGGGCGGGGCGGCGAGCCGGGGCACCGCGGCGCACCGGCTGCCGCAACCGTCGGCGCGTGGGACGCTGGAAGGGCCAACCGGGCCTGAACGACCCCGTGCGGCCCGGCCGACCTACGGACCCTGCCATGCGCCAGTTGCCGTTCCTCGCCTCCCGTACCGTGCCGGCGGCGCTCGCCGGCGCCGCGCTCGCCGTCCTGATGGCGGCTCCGAGCGCGCCCGCGTTCGCGTCCGACCCCGCCGCGGCACCGACCCGGGCCGTCGCCCGCGTACAGACCGCCACGCTGTCGATCCCCGCCATCGGCGTGTCGGGGCTGCCCGTGATCCCGTACCCGGGCAGCCCCGATGACGCCCCGGGCACCCGGATCCAGGACCAGGGGGCCGCGGCCAGCCCGCACGGTCCCGCCGGCGGTGCCGGTCCCGGCGACGTGGGCAACTACATCGTCACCGGGCACCGTGTCGCGGCGGGCGGACCACTGCGGGCCCTGCCGTCGCTGCCGACGGGCGCTTCCGTGTTCGTGACGGCCGGAGGCGTGACGTACCAGTACACGATCACCTCGACCCGGACCACGTCCTTCCGCTCGCCGGCCTCCATGGCCGCACAGCGCGCCGCGGTCCCCGGCTCCCCCGGTGCGGCCCCGACCCGGGCCATGATCACGGTGACCACCTGTCTCACGCCCGAGGACGACGCGGCGGGCAACTTCTGGCGGGACGCGCAGAACAATCCCGAACACCGTCTCGACAAGATCGGCGTACTCACCGGCACCAAGCCCTGACGCCAACGCGGGCCGGGCAGTGGCCTGATGGGGTGAAGCGGAGCGGGTTCCGGCGCGGGTTCCGGCGCCCGCTCGACCCGGTGCGGAGCCCCGGGGCGCACGGCCGCCGCGTGCGCACGCCCACCGGCGCGCCTCCGGGGCGGCCGGACTCCGCTTGACTGGTGCGCGGCGCGGCAGGTAGGGAGATGCTGTCACGGCACAGGGTTCGAAACGGGGGAAACATGAAGCCGCTCGAAACGGGCGATCCCATCGCGGTCGGCGACGGCCGCTATCGGCTGGTGGGACGGCTCGGGCAGGGGGGCATGGGCGTGGTCTACCTGGGCCGGTCCCCGTCGGGCCGTGCCGTGGCCATCAAGGTCGTACGCCCCGAGCTGAGCACGGAGCCCGGCTTCAAACGGAGGTTCGCCGCCGAGGTCGCGGCCGCGCGCCGGGTCGGCGGATTCCACACGGCGCCGGTCGTCGACGCCGATCCGGAGGGGGACCCGGCCTGGCTGGTCACGGCCTTCGTACCCGGCCCCACCCTGCAGGCGGTCCTCGCTCGCGTCGGAGCGCTCCCCGTGGACACGCTCACGGTCCTGGCGGCCGGTCTCGCCGAGGCGCTGGAGACGATCCACCGGGCCGGGGTCATCCACCGCGACCTCAAGCCCGCGAACATCATCGTCGCCGAGGACGGGCCGCGCGTCATCGACTTCGGCATCGCGCGCGCTCTGGACGGGACGGCGCTGACCCAGACCGGGCTGCAGATCGGCACGCCGGGGTTCCTGGCCCCGGAACAGCTCACCAGTGGCGTCGTCACCCCCGCGGTGGACATGTTCGCCCTGGGCGTGGTGCTCGCCCAGGCCGCGGGCGCCTCCCCCTTCGGAGACGGTCCGTCGGCAGCGCGGCACTACAAGGTCGTGCACGAGGAGCCGGATCTGGCCGCCGTCCCCGACGAACTCCGCGAGGCCGTCGCCGCCTGCCTGTCCAAGGACGCCGCGGACCGGCCCACCCCTACGGCGTTCCTCGGCCGCCTGACGGTCCGCCACCCGGCCGGTGACTGCTGGCTGCCGGACGCGGCGACGCAGCTGCTGCCCCGGTACGACCCGACGAAGCAGCCGGACGCGACCGAGGCGCCGGATGCGGCGGACTCCCCGGGCGCGGCGCGGGTGATCCCGGACCCGGAGCTCGCCCCGACACTCCCGGAGGCCGCTGAAACGGCCGCTCCGGACCCCCGTGCCGCCGCGACGACGGCTGCCGGCCCCCGTACGGAACCTCCGCGGACTGCGGCGGCCCTGGCCGCTCCGGCGGCGGACGCCGCTTCCGGGACCCGGCCCGCCGTAGCGGCCTCCCCGCAGCCCGCCGCACCCGGAACCGCGGCCGACGCGCCGACCCCGGTGCCGGCACCCGTACCCGTGCCCGTCCCCGCGAACGGTTCCGCGAACGATTCCGCCGGCGGCCCGGGACACGACCCCGGTACCGCGGGTCGGTGGCAGGCCGTCACCGTGCCGGGCGAGCCCGACAGCGCGCACCCCCGGAACGGGACCCCGCAGCGGCGCGGCCGCCGCGCGGTGGTCGCGGCGGCGCTCGTGGCCGCTCTCGCGACCGGTGGCCTGTTCGTGTGGCAGCCCTGGAACGGGTCCTCCGACGACGGTGCCAAGCCGGGCGCCGTCACCCCCAGCGGCAGCGCCACCGCGCCGACCCCGGCCCCCTTCCCCACCGACCCCCTGCTGATCCGGCTGGACACCGCCCCCGGCTGGCCCGCGACGTGCCACGGCGCGATCGCCCGCCGCGACGCGGGGAGCGACGCCCCCCGCCGACTGATCCCCGGGGACGCCTGCGACGTCCTGCCTCAGTGGTCCCCCGACCGCGCGTCGTTCGCCTTCACCCGCACCACGTCCGAGGGCACCGCCGTCTGGACGGCGAACGCCGACGGCTCGAACGCGCGGCGGGTGGCCGCCATCGCCGGAGGCCGGGTCTCCTGGTCGCCCGACGGCACCCGTCTCGCCGTGCTGCGCAAGAAGGACGGTGTACAGCAGCTGTTCGCGGTGAACGTCGCCGACGGATCCGCCCAGCAGCTCACCACGGGCACCGGACCGGTCGAGGACCCCGCCTGGTCACCGGACGGCCGGCAGATCGCCGTCTGCCTGGAGGCCGGCCCCGAGAACTGGCAGATCCACCTGGTCGACCCGACCGCACCGGGCCGCGCCCCCCAGCAGCTGACCCGGCTCCCCCACCCGGCGCTCGACCCCGTGTGGTCTCCGGACGGCGGCACCTTCGCGTACACCGCGGGCACCTCCGGCAAGGGCACCCAGGGCGACATCCGCCTCGTGGGCACCGACGGCGCCGACGACCGCGACCTGGTGGCCACCGGTGAGCACGAAATGGACCCGGCCTGGTCGGTCGACGGGAACTGGGTCGCCTTCGTCCGCGGCCCGTACGAGAAGCCGGTGGTCTGGGCCGTCCGCACGGACAAGACCGGAGAGCGCGCCGTCACCGGCGGCGGCGCCTCCGAGGCCCACCCGTCCTGGCGCTGAGTCCGGCGGGCACCGGCGCAGGGCGCACGATCCGTGCGCCCTGCGCCACGCCGGCGCCGGGGCCCGTCGGCCGTGCGGTCGATCATTCATCCGAGGGGGACGATACTGGGCCATATGACACATAAGGCCTCTACGTCACATCGACCGTCGACGCTGACCGTCAAGGGCCGTGACATGCGGTTGCGCACCATCGGCTTCCTCGTCCTCGCGGCCCTCACCATCTGGTTCATCGCCGCCAACACGGGCTCCGTCACCATCAGGCTGTGGATCCCCACGGTCACGATCCCGCTGTGGGGCGTCCTCACCGTCACGCTCCTGGTGGGCATCGCCCTCGGTCTGTTCATCGCACGGCGCCGCGCACGGCAGTGACCCGCCCGCGGACGCCACCGCCCGGCCGGGGCGGGAGACGACGACGGCGATCGTCGGTGTCCGGGCGGCGGCAAGGAGCGCCCCGGCGGGGGCGGCCGAAACTCGTCCACCCCGCCGGACATTGATCCAACGGCAGGTAGGTTCGACGACCTGTCAGAGCAACCCAGGCGCTCCACCAGGGAGTAACGCGTGCGCATCCTGTTCACCGGTCCCGCCGCCGCGGGCCACCTGTTCCCGATGGTGCCGACCGCCCAGGCGCTGCAGGCCGCCGGGCACCAGGTGCTGTTCGCCGGTTCGGCCCCGCTCGACCAGCTGCGGCAGACCGGCCTGCCCGTCGTCGGTATCGGCGACGGATCGACGCTGACGGACGCCTTCGGCCGCGTTTCGAACGGCGCCGCTCCGCAGTTCGTCACGGACGGCGGCAGCCTGGAGGACACCCAGCGTCTCGCCGCGGCCGGTTTCGCGGAACACGGCCGGGTCACCATCGACGACCTGCTCCGCGTCGCCGCCGCGTGGCGGCCGGACCTGATCGTCCACGCCGCCTTCCAGGCCGCCGCCCCCCTGGTCTCGGCGGCCCTCGGCATACCCGCCGTGGTGCACAACTTCGGTGTGATGCCCGGCTCCGGCATGGTCGGCGCGCTCGCCGGCCTCCTGGCGGACGAGTACCGGTCCCGCGGGGTCGAGGGTCCGGCCACCCACACCGTCCTCGACGTCGTACCCGACTCCCTCGGCGGGGACGGCACCGGCTGGCGGGTCCGCTACGTGCCGTACAACGGGGGCGGCACCGTGCCCGGCGATCTCCTGGCCAGGGGCGCCAGGCCCCGTATCGCGGTCACCCTCGGGACGGTGGTGACCGCGTTCGCGGGCGTCGACCCGGTGACCCGTCTGATCGCCGAGGCCGCCTCCGTCGACGCCGACTTCCTGCTCGCCGTCGGTGACACCGACCTGAGTGCGCTGGGTGCGCTTCCCGCCAATGTGCGCGCCCTGCCCTGGGTGCCGCTGGCCCAGCTGCTGGACACCGCCGATGCGATCGTGCACCACGGCGGCGCCGGCACCATGCTCACGGCTGCCGCCCGGGGCGTCCCCCAGCTGATCCTCCCGCAGGGCGCCGACCACTTCCTCAACGTCGACGCCGCGACGGCTCTGGGCTTCGCCCTCCGTGCGAGCGGCGACGGCGTGGACGCCCCGCTGCTCGGCCGCCTCCTCGCCGACGAGAACCTCCGGAAGGCGGCCGCCGCCGTCCGGGCGGACATCGAAGCCCTTCCCTCCCCCACCGACCTCGTCGCCTCCTTCGAGTCCCTCGCGTAACGCGCGGCGGGGTCCCTGCCTCGGTCCGGCGCTGGCGCGCGGGGGCTGCCGCCCACGCGCACACGGCATTCACCACCTGCGGTGGCGGATCATTGACCGCACAGGATCATGGTCGGTCGGGGAGGGTCTGTGGAAGAGCCGGGGTTCCGTGTACTGCTGACAGAAGCGGGAGACCGGAAGGTGGAGGCGGTCCGTGCGATCCGGAAGGTCACCGGGCTCAGCCTCTGGAACAGCAGGCTCCTGCTCGCCGACGCACCGGTGGAGATCTTGGCAGCCACCTGGCTCGAAGCCGCCGACCAGGCGGCTCGCGCCGTCGAGGATGCGGGCGCCCGGACGACACTGCTCTGCGACTGCTGCGGTCGCGCCATCAGACGGGGAGCGTTCCCCGTCAACCCGGCGCGGTGCACGGAACCCTGGTTCCCCGAGATCTGTTGGGCGCGCTCGTAGAGGTGGCCGAAGCACTGCCGGCGACCGGTTGCCCCTGCGGATGCGATCGCGGTCGTCGACGGCCTGCTCCAGCACCGGGCCGGACGGGCGTCTGCAGGACGCGGTGACACCCGGCGTGGTTCGTCCGGGGCAGCCCAGACCTCCCGGCCCGGGGATTCCCGTGCTTCGGCCGGCTCACCGGGCAGCGTCCGCGTACCCGCGGCATGGACGTCGCCGCTTCCGGCGCCGCCGCCGGATTCGTACGCGGCTTCGCGTGAGCCGCGCGTAAGGACGCGGATCGGGGGCACGCGGGCTGCACAGCGCCGAGTCGGTCGGGGGATCGCCGTTCCGGCGGCCGGTCGACCGGCGGACCGCTCCGCCGGTACGGACGGGTGTCCCTGCGCACGTGCGGAGCGAGACGGATACGGGTGTGGCGCAGAGCCCGCCACAGCGAGGAGGTTGCGGTGAACCAGGCATGGGTGCATCTGCTGGTCATGGCTGTTGCTCTGGCCGTCCTGTTCCGTGAGTTCGCCCGGAGCGGCGGAAGGTGATGCTCCGGCGACGGAGCTGACCGGGCGGCGCCCGGGTCGTCACCGGACCGCCGCACCCCGTCGGGCGCCCACCGTCGTACCGGGACGCGAGACCCGGTCCCGGTGTCCGGCATGCAGTTCCGCAACGCATACGAGAAAAGAAGGAATCCGTGGTGAATCCACCTCGATCGCTCGGCCCGAGCGGATGGTTCGGCCGGGCCAAGGCGGGGGTCGCGGGCCTCAACGAGCGCCGCGCCCAGCTCCAGGCCCGTCAGGAAGCGGAGTACGTCGAGGCGTGGGACGACGCCCTTCATCTGGAGGAGCGGCGTTCGGACCGGATAGCCGCCCGGGACGCCGCCACCGCGGTCCCGTGGGGCGTGCGCGTGGCGGCGGAGGCCGGCTGGCGCCTGCTGGTACTGGCCGCCACCGTATGGGTGCTGATGCGGGTCATCGGCGCGGTGCGGCTGGTCGTGCTCGCCTTCGCCGTGTCCCTCCTGATCACCGCGCTGCTCCAGCCGACCGTCGCGCGGCTCCAGCGGCGCGGCGTCCCGCGCGGACTGGCCACCGCACTCACCGCCGTGTTCGGGTTCGTCGTGCTCGGACTCGTCGGATGGTTCGTCGTCTGGCAGGTCCTCGATAACCTCGGCACCCTCTCCGGGCGGGTCCAGGAGGGCATCGGGGAGCTCAAGCAATGGCTCGTTCAACAGCCCGCTGCACGTCACGGAAGGCCAGATCAACGACATCGCCGACCGGCTGAGCGACAGCATCGGCACGAGTACGAGCGAGATCACCTCCACCGGCCTGCAGGGCGTGACCGTCCTGGTCGAAGGGCTGACCGGGCTGCTGCTGGCGATGTTCTGCACCCTGTTCCTGCTGTACGACGGCACGCGCATCTGGGAGTGGACCCTCAAGCTGGTCCCGTCCTCGGCCCGTCCGGGTCTGGCGGGAGCCGGGCCGCGCGCCTGGCGGACGCTCACCGCGTACGTCCGCGGAACCGTCATCGTCGCCCTGATCGACGCCGTGTTCATCGGCGTCGGCATCTACATCCTCGACGTGCCGCTCGCCGTTCCCATCGCCGTCCTGATCTTCCTGGCCTCCTTCATCCCGCTGGTCGGCGCGGTCGCCTCGGGGGCGCTGGCGGTCGTCGTCGCCCTCGTCACCCAGGGCGTCTTCACCGCGCTCATGGCGTTGGTCATCGTCCTCGTGGTGCAGCAGATCGAGGGCCACGTCCTCCAGCCGTTCATCCTCGGGCGGGCGGTACGGGTCCATCCCCTGGCCGTCGTCCTCGCCGTCGCCACCGGCGGCACCGTCGCGGGGATCGGCGGAGCCGTCGTGGCGGTGCCGCTCGTCGCCGTCGCCAACACCGTGGTCGTGTACCTGCGGGCGCGCGGCGCCTCGGGAACCGCTACGCCGGACACCACCGGTCCCACCGCCGCGGACGAGGGCCCGGTCGGAACGGATGCCCCCGGCGGAGACGGTCACGGCGCCGGGCACCAGGACACCGCCGTCCCCCGGCAGAGCGGCGACGGCGCCCAGCAATAGCCGACGTCACAGCCGCTGCCGCTGCCTCTGCCTCTGCCTCTGCCACGGTCGAAACCGCTGCCGTAGCCGCCCGGCGGTCCGCCGCTCCGTGCCCGGCGGTCACCGCTCAGCGGGTGCGGCGGCGCTGGTTCCCCTGGTGGGGACGCCGGCGGGCGACGGCCTCGGGCGCCGCTTCCGGGGACGAGAACCCGCCGGGCACCGCCACCCGCGCCGGAACGGACCCGGCCGGTGCTTCGGCGGTGCCCCGGTCCGGAGCCGGAGCCGCCGCCCCGTCGGGCGCGGCCCGGCCGACGGCCGGACGCCCGGAGCGGCCGAGGACCGTGGTGTGCGAGATCAGCGGAGCGCACGCCTGGCAGATCTCCGCCAGGGTCCACACCTGGCCGACGGCGGGGTTGTGGACGAGGAGCAGCAGCGGGGCGCCGGAACAGGCCGTCCGGGTGTGCTCGTGGAACGCGCACTCGGCGGCCCGGCAGGCACACGCGGCGTTGGGCCGGACCGTTGCGAGGCGGGCGTGGGCGCGGACGTGCTCGGCGGCGAAACGCCGCATGGCCGCGACGTCCTTCGAGCGGGGCGGCATGCGGCACGCCTCGACGCTGCAGGAGACGGAGACGGTGTGGTCTCCGTGGCCGGTCAGGCGGACCTTCCAGGTCCGCCCCGAGACACGGGATCCGGGAATCATGGTCAAGGGAGGGCCGTCCGATCACGTATGCGCTGGCGTGCCAGCCGTTCGACGGGGAGCGTGGTGGTGCGTCACGCGGGCTCGGTCCGGTACGGGCACGCGCCGGCGGCCGGGCCGCGAGGCGCAGTACGCCGCGTCGAGGAGGGGACATGTGGCCGAACACGGCCTACTCGTCTTTTTCGCACGTGGCCGGGCACCTGTCAACGGCGGCCCACCGGGGCGCGGGGAGGCACGGAGGGCGCAGCGCCCCGCGACGGTGACCGGCTGCGGCCCGGACGGGTGCACTGCCCCGCCCGGGTCCGGTGTGTGCGACGGCGCGGACCGGGCGCCCGGGGGCGCGCCGGCCGGCGCCCCGGCTCAGTCCTTCACCGCTCCGCCGAGGCCGGACACCAGGCGGCGTTGGACGAGCACGAAGAAGACCAGCACCGGCAGCGTCATGACGGTGGACCCGGCCATGATGCCGCCCCAGTCGTTCTCGTCCGGTTTGAAGAACACCAGCAGGGCCATCGGGAGGGTCGACTGCGAGGTGTCGCTGATGATGAACGACTTCGCGAAGAGGAAGTCGTTCCACGTGGAGATGAAGGAGAAGACGCTCGTCGCCACGAGCCCCGGGAAGACCAGGGGGAAGAGGATCTGCCACAGGAAGCGCGTGCGGCTCGCGCCGTCGATGTACGCGGCCTCCTCCAGTGCCTCGGGCACCGCCTTGACGAACCCGCGGAGCATCCAGATCGCGAACGGCAGCGAGAACGCGATGTGGGGCAGGACGAGCGACCAGAGCGTGTTGAGCTGGCCCGTGTCCCTCATCAGGAAGAACAGCGGGATGGTCAGGGCTTCGATCGGCACCATCTGCGCGACGAGGAACATGATGAGCAGCGTCGTGCGGAACCGGAAGCGGAAGCGGCTGACCGCCGTCGCCGCGAGGAACGCGATCAGCGCGGAGGCGAGGACCACGGTTCCCGCGACGAAGAGGCTGTTGAGGAAGTAGCGCCCGAATTCCTGCTGCTCGAACACCCGGCGGAACGAGTCGAGCGACGGGGACAGCGTCCACGGGCGCGCCTCGGTCGACTGGATCTCACCGGCCGGTTTGAAGGCGGAGAGCACCATCCAGTACAGCGGGAACGCCACGACCACCGCGACGACGAGCGCGGACGCCTCGGCGGCCAGCCGCCACGGGCGGCGCACGCGCGCCCTTCCCGTCCGGGCCGCGGCGGCCCGGGCCGGCCGCGCGGCACCGGGGGGTGTGGGAGGCATGGCGGTGGGGAGCGTGCCGGTGCGGCTCACAGTTCTTCTCCCTGACGTCGCATGAGGCGCAGATAGACGAGGGTGACGGTCAGCAGGATGAGGAGCATGACGATGCCGATCGCCGAGCCCAGGCCGTACTGCGAGGACGCGAAGGCCTTCTGGTACGCGTACACGTTGAGGACGAGGTTCTGTCCGGCGATGCCTCCGCCGGCGGTCATCACGTAGATCTGGGTGAAGACCTTGAAGTCCCAGATGATCGACTGGATGGTGACGACGATCAGGATGGGCCGGAGCATCGGCGCGATGACGGAGCGCCAGGTCCGCCACTGGGAGGCACCGTCCAGCGAGGCGGCCTCCAGCACTTCGGAGGGGATCGCCTTGATGCCCGCGTACACGGTCACCATCACGAACGGGAACGAGCACCAGACGACTTCGAAGAGGACGAGGGCGAAGGCGCTGTAGCGCCCGTACGTCCAGGAGAAGTCTCCGAGGCCGAGCAGCCGGTTGACCGGGCCGTGGTCGGGGTCGAAGAGGAAGACCCAGACGGTGGAGCCGGTGACGGCGGGCGTAGCCCACGCGCCGAGCGCGGCCAGCATCAGGGCGAGCCTGGGGAGCGCCCGGATGCGGGTGAGCAGGACGGCGAGCGCGCAGCCGACGCCGAGCGTGGTGACCACACAGGCGGCGGCGAAGACGACGGTGGCCAGCAGGACCTGCCAGAACTGGCTGTCGGCGAAGAGGGTCCGGTAGTTGCCGAGGCCCTTGAAGGTGGTGGGTTCACCGCCGCTGACCTGGGCCTGGGTGTATTCGAGGAAGGAGATGAGGCCGAGCTGGTAGATCGGGTAGGCCAGCAGCGCGGCGAGTACGAGGAGTGCGGGTGCCAGGTAGAGCCAGGGTGTCCAGCGGCTGCCGTGGCGTCCTCCGGCAGCCGGCCGGGACCGAGTGGCGGGGGGCGGTGCGGGGAACGGGCCGGTCTTCTCGGGGGCCGCCTCCGGCGGGGCGGCCGTCGCTTCGTGCGTCATGTCGGCGGGCCCGGTCAGCCGGCGTCGGAGAAGGCCGCGTCCATCTTCTTGGCCGCGTCGCCGGAGGCGGCGGCCACGTCCTTCTTGCCGCTGACGATCTCCTGGAACATCGTCGGCAGGACGGTCGAGGCGTCGATCTGGCCCCAGCCCGCGGAGGCCGGCACGAACCTGGTGCCCGCCGCGAGGGTCCGGACGAACGGCTCGACGAACGGGTCCTTCTTCGCGACCTCGGCACGGACGTCGGTGTAGGTCGGGAGGAAGCCCATCGCGTCGAAGAGCCCCCGCTGGGCGTCCTTGCCCGCGAACCGCTTCATGAGGTCGACGGCGAGGGTGCGGTGGGTGCTGCTCTTCAGGACGCCGATGTTGTTGCCGCCCGCGAAGGCCGGGGCGATGTCCCCCTCCTTGACCCCGGGCAGCGGGACGACGGCGTACTTGCCCTTCACCGCGCCCGCCTCGACGGCCTGGTGGCTGAAGTCGCCGCCGATGGCCATGGCCGCGGTGCCCGAGGCGAAGGCGGTGACGGTCGCGTTGCCGCCCATCGCGGCGCACTTGGCGGCCGGACAGTTGTCGTCCCCGAAGAGCGAGGTGTACGTCTCGATGCCCTTGCGCGCGGCGGCGCTGTCGATCGCGGAGGTGTAGGTGCCGCCGCTCTCCTCGGCGAGCTCGCCGCCGTTGGCCCAGATGAAGGGCATCGCACCGTAGGTGTACGCGCCGCCGACGGCGATGCCGTACAGCTCGGGCTTGGCCTGGCGGACCTTCCTGGCCGTGGACACCAGCTCGTCCTGGGTCTTCGGGGGCTGGAGTCCGAGCTCCGTGAAGACGTCGGTGCGGTAGTAGAGGGCGCGCACCCCGACGAAGAACGGGGCGCCGTACACCTTCCCGCCGACGGTGACCGACCTGGTGGCGGTGGGGTCGGTGTCCTTGGCCTCCGCCCAGGCGCCGAACTCCTTGCTGATGTCGGCGAGCCCGCCGTCCTTGACGTATCCGGCGGTGTCGGTGTTGCCGTACTCGATCAGGTCGGGGGCGCTCTTCGGGTCGTTGAAGGCGGCCTTGATGCGCTGGGCCCGGGACTCGACCGGGATGTACTCCACCTCGACCCCGGTGCCCGCGTGCTGCTGTGTGAACGCGGCGATCGCCTGGTCCACGACCTTCTTCTTGGGGTCGTTGTTGACCTCTTGGAACAGCCAGACGCGCAGGGTGCCGGACTTCTCGTCCTTCGAGGCGTCGTTGACGGCGGTCTGGGGTGCACAGGCGGTGGCGGTGAGGCCGGCGAGGACGAACGCGACGACGGGTACGGCTATGCGGGAGCGGAGCTTCATTGGCGATCCCCAGGAGACGAGTGCGAGTGCGTTGCATTGTGCGCAACGCCTGTTCCGTACTGCACAACTGGGAGGAGGCTAGAACGACTTAAACACGGGGACAAGTGGTCTCAACCACTCTGTGACCGGACGAAGCGCCCCGCGCAACGCACCGGGCGCCGGTCCGGCCCCGCGGAGCACCCGCGGAACCGCCCGAAGGGCGGCCGACGGGGCGGGGTCACGCCCCTCGCCGGAGTGCGCGGCGCGCCCGGGACCTCGGGTTTCCGAACGCCAGAACAGGGTGGCGGATCTTGCCGGGAGACAACTGCGGTCGCTCGGGGGCGAGTAGCATCCCGCAGCAACACTGTGAGGTATGAGGAGAGTGAGCCGCCATGGCCAACGAGCCGGAGACCACGCCCATCCGTACCCTGTACGCGCAGCGGTTCGCCGTCGATCTGGAGACCAACCGCCGGGAACAGGAGGCCGCCGCCGTCCAGATCGCCGAACTCGACGCCCGATTGCGGCAGTTGAAGGCAGACGAGAGCTGGCTCTGCGGCATGCAGGGCGTGCTCCCCCCGGCCTCGGACGGAGCGGCGGCCGCCGCCGCGGCCGGAGCAGGTGACGGCCAGGTGCCCGCGCAGCCCGTACGCACGCCGGCGATCGTCACGGCCGCCCTGTCGGCGACCGCCGCCGGAACCCCGGCGGCGGAGAGCGTGCCCCGGCCCCGGCGGGCCAGGAAGGCCACCGGCGGAGCGGCCGCCGCCAAGAAGGCGGCCCGTCCCGCCAAGGCCGCCTCGACGGCGACCGGCGCCTCGGGCACACCGGCCAGGACCGCGGCGCGCAAGTCGGCAGCGGCGAAGGCCACCACCCCCGCGACGAAGCCCGGTGCGACGGCGGGTGCGGCGAAGGCCACCACCGCCAAGGCCGTCACCGCCAAGGCCACCCCCGCCTCCACGAAGGCCGCCGCGAAGGGCGGCGCGGCGAAGCCCGCCTCCGTCAAGGCCGGCGGCGCGAAGAGCACCACCGCCACGGCCGCCCCCGCCACGGCGGACACCGCGAAGACCGGTACGGCGAAGGCCGGCACCGCGAAGACCGGTACGGCGACGGCCGCTTCGGCGAAGAAGGTCGCCCCGGCGCCGGCGGCCACCACCGAGGCCCCGCTGCGCGAGCTCGTGCTGGCCCTGCTGGTCGGCGCCGCGGAACCGCGCATGGTCAGCGAGGTCGCCACGGCGTTGTCCGAGGCCCACCCCGGCCGCCCCGCCTCCACCCAGGTGGTGCGCAACACCCTGGAGACCCTCGCGAAGAAGGGTGTCGTCGACAAGGAGAACAAGCAGGGCTCGGTCATGTACACCGCGCCGCGCCCCTCGGCGGGCGAACCGGCGGCCGTCCCGGTGGCGGGCAACGTCACCGCGGACGACAAGGCGACGGCGGGTCCGGCTGGTCCGCGCGGGTGACACCGGGAACAGCCGCGGGGTGGGGCGTCGTTGTCCCTGCGTAGGTTTCTCCCCGTCGAAGGAGCATGCCGTGGCCCTGTCCCGAACCGACCGTGAGCTCTTCCTCGCCGAGCCCCATGTGGCCGCGCTCGCCGTGAGCGCGGGCCCGGACGGTGACCGCGCACCGCTGACGGTCCCCATCTGGTACCAGTACGCTCCCGGCGGCGACGTCTGGATCATGACCGGCCGGGACTCACGCAAGGCCGAACTGATTCGGGCGGCAGGCCGGTTCAGCCTGATGGTCGACCGTCTGGAGCCGACGATCCGCTACGTGTCGGTCGAGGGCTCGGTGGTGTCGACCGAGCCGGCGGTGCGCGAACAGCTGGTGGAGATCTCCTCGCGGTACCTGCCGGCGGAGAAGGTGGACGCCTACGTCGACTTCGCCTGGAAGGACCACGGCGAGCAGATCGTGTTCCACATGCGCCCGGAGCGGTGGCTGAGCTCGGACCTCGGCAAGGTCTGACCCCTCCCCCGCTCCCCCGCCCCGCCGGGTCGACCCGCCCGGCCCACGCCGTCCCCGACGGCCTCCCGGACCGACGGCACCGGGAGGCCGTCCCCCCGGCCGCCGCCGGGCACGGCGTCGTCTCGGCCCACGGGCGGCGGCGACCACCGGACGGTCTTCGCCCGGGCCGCACTCGACCCGGACTTCGCCGAGTCGCGGGCTCCGCGCGCCGCAACCGGAGGAAAACCCCCCGCCGCGCAGGGGCCGGGCTCGTTACCATCGCCCGGTGCACCCCGAACCCCGCGCCTGGTCCCCCTATCCGAAGATCCCGGCGGACCGCCGGCTCGGGGAGGCGCGCGGGCGGAGCTGGGTCGCCCACGAGAAGGTCCACGGCGCCAACTTCGCCGTCGTGTGCGACGCGGAGGGCGCGCACCCCGCCAAGCGGCGCGAACTGCTCGGCGACGGCGGACTGGACGACTTCTTCGGCGTGGGCCGGATCTGGCCCGCCCTCGCGGTCGCCGCGACGCACTGCGCACGGATCCTGCGCGAACGCAGCGGGGCGGAGGCCTCGGCGGTGGTGACCGTCTACGGGGAACTCGCGGGTGGCCGCTACCCCCACCCCGACGTGCCGCGGGCGCCGGGCGCCGAACCCGTGCAGACCGGCGTCTGGTACTCCCCCGAGCTGCTGTGGCTCCCGTTCGACGCGACCGTCGCCACCGGCGACGGCCCGTGCTGGGTCTCCGACCGGACGCTGCGCGCCGCCGCGGCCGTCGCCGGGCTCCACTGCGCCCCCCTGCTGGCCGAGGGGTCGCTCGCCCGGCTGCAGGAGCTCCCGGTGGTGTTCCCCACCGTGCTTCCGGGACTGCTGGGGCTGCCCGCGCTGCCGGACAACCTCGCGGAGGGGCTGGTGGTCAAACCCGCCGGGGAGTCGGCGGGGCCCGCGCGCCCCATGGCCAAGTTCAAGCAGCCCGCCTTCGCGGAGGACGAGCGGTTCGACGGTTCGCGCCCCTACCGGGCGCCCGCCGCAGGCGCGGCCGGAGTACCCGGCTGGCTGCTCGCCCACGGAACCGGCCTGCTGACCCCCGCCCGCGCGGCGTCGGCCGTGAGCAAGCTGGGGCCGCGCACCCCGGTGGCGGAGGTGGCCGCCGAGATCGCCCGGGACGCGGCCGAGGAGACGGCCGAGCGGGTGGGCGGGCTCGACGGGGCCGAGCGGGCCGCACTGGAGTCGTCGCTGCGGTCCGGAGCCGCGGCACTGGCCCGGTTGGACGCGCACGGCCGGGGCGCCTGAGCGCCGGTACGGTCACGGTACGGAACGCGGCTGCGGGACGCGGTACGGAAGGCGGTCGCGGGGACCGCCCCGTTCACGCGACGTCCCGCCACCGGATGGCGGGTCAGACCTTCCTGACCACGCTGGACTTGAGCTGCATGGCGCCGAACCCGTCGATCTTGCAGTCGATGTCGTGGCCGTCGACCCCGTCGACGAGGCGGATGTTGCGCACCTTGGTGCCCGCCTTGATGCCCGACGGGCTGCCCTTCACCTTCAGGCCCTTGACGACGGACACGGTGTCCCCGTCGGCGAGCACGTTGCCGACCGCGTCCTTGACGACCCGCTCACCGGAGGAGGCGTCGGCCTCAGCGGAGACGCGGGGCCACTCGTGCGCGCACTCGGGGCAGACCAGCAGCGCGCCCATCTCGTAGGCGTAGGCACTGGAACAGGCGGGGCACGGGGGCAAAGGAGTCTCGGTCACGCAAACAGTGTATTTCAGGCCACCGGTCCGGAGGTTCCCGCCCGGGTGCCTCCGAGGTCCCGGAGCCGCCCCGCCACGGCGGCGCGGCCCGGGCCTGCCCTGCGACCGGGGTCAGAACGCGAAGACGGAGTTCCCGTTCAGGGTCGCGGACATGGCGCAGGAGTTCGAGAAGGTGTGCTTCCAGGCGATCCGGCTGCCCTGCCACACGCCGTCCGCGGTGACGGTGACCGGGTCGTAGTGCATCGGGCAGGCGCGGTCCGGGTCCGGGGCGGCGAGCAGGCCGTCGAAGGCTCCGGCCGTGGCGTTCAGGGCGGCGCAGGCGGCCTGGGGGTCGGGGTGCGTCCCCCCGGCGGTCGGGGCGCAGCTGAGGGTGGACGCCCGGACGACGGTGGCCGTGACGTCGTCCCCCTGGGCGACGGTGAAGACCATGGCGGACGGGGCGTACAGGCTCGTGGGCCGGGCCTCGGCCAGGCCGGTGGCGCCGGCGAGACAGAGGAGGGCGGCGGCGGAAACAGCGGCGGCGCGGTAACGCACGACAAGCTCACTTTCGATTCGTTGGTTGAACGCGATTCTTCGTTTCGATTTCGCGCTCACATGCGAGCAAGTCTGGCGGATCCAAAGGGGAGTTACGCCCACGCGATCGATTTACGGACACACCGTCCGCATAGCGGCAACCGAATGGCCGTTCGGCCAGCTCACGCAGGGTGCGACCCCTGCGTAGTCGGGCGCGGACAGGGGGTGATCACCGTGCCGACGTGCCCGGTTGCGCGCGCTGACCTGCGGCCCGCCGCGCCCGGTTCACCGAACGGCCACCCAGCTTGACCGGATCTCTCCGTTCGAAGGGCGCCGGAGGGCGCGGGGCTGGCCGCGGTGACACCGTGCGGGCGGGCGGCAGCCGTCAGCCCGCCAGCTCTCCCAGCAGGGCCCAGGTGCGGCGCCGGTCGTCCTCCCCGGCCAGGTCGGTCCCCGAGAACACCACCTCCGTCGCCCCCGCGTCCCGGTAGCGACGCACCTCGGCCGCGACCGCCTTCTCGTCGCCGATCACGGCCACGTCGCCGGCCCGCGCCGCTCCGGCGAGCTCCAGTACCCGGGCGTAGGACGGGAACTGCTCGTAGAACGCGAGCTGTTCGGCGGCCGTCCGGCGCGCGGCGTCGGCGTCGTCGGTGACCACGCCGTGGACCATGGCCACGATCCGCGGTGCCGGTCGTCCCGCCGCCTCGGCCGCCGCGGTGACCGCGGGGACGATGTGCTCGGACAGGACGCGGGGTCCGGCGAGGTAGGGAAGGATCCCGTCGGCCAGTTCGCCGCTGACGCGCAGCGCCTGCGGGCCCATCGCGGCGACCAGGAGCGGTACGCCCCCTTCGGCCCCCGGCACGCGCGCGGGCAGCGGCGTCGTCGCGGTGAGCAGCTCGCCGTGGAAATCCGAGGTGCCGGTCTCGGTCAACTGCCGCAGCGCGGTGAGGAACTCGCGCAGCCGGGCGATGGGGCGTTCGAAGGGGATGCCGAAGCCCGTCTCGGTCAGGAGCTTGGTGCCGAGGGCGAGCCCGAGGTGGTAGCGGCCGTGCGTCGCCGCCTGCGCGGTCTGGGCCTGGCTGGAGACGAGCAGCGGATGGCGGCCGAAGACGGGGATCGCGGAGGTGCCGACCTGCAGGTCCGGCACCTCCCTCCCGACGATGGCGGCGAGCTGCGCGGAGTCGGCGCCGAAGGTCTGCCCGAACCAGGCGGACCGCAGCCCCGCGGCAGCGGCCTCCCGGGCGAGGCGCACGGTGGCGTCGATCTGGTTTTCCGGACCGGATGCGTGAAGTGCCAATCCCACAGTCATGTCAGGCAGAACGACGGCCCGCCGGCGGCCCATTCCGGTTCCCGTGTGACGGTTTCCTGTCGGCAGTGTGTACGCGGCCCACCGGCCGTCAACCGGCCCCGGGGGGCGGAGACCCGAGCGGTAGACGAGGAGTGCCACGTCGTTCGGGCGGCCCGCTCAGGGCTTGGGGGCCCCTGCGCGCGCCGCCTGGACGGTGGGGAACAGCCGCAGGACGTCCTCCACGCAGACCAGCCGGAACAGGCGGGTGACCACGGGGGAGGGCGCCGCGATCCGGAGGTCGACCCGTCGGTGCGTGGTGAGCATCAGACGCAGGAACGAGGAGTCGCCGAAGGTGATGCCGCCGGCGTCCAGGATCACCGCGGAGTGTCCGGCCGCGGCGGCTTCGAGTTCGGCCGTCAGCGCGCCGATGGTGTCGGCGTCGAGGTCCCCGTGCGGGGCGACGACGGGCAGTGCGGGAGGGTCGGCGCTTGTCGGCATGGGCCGATTATGCCGAAGACCGGCCGCGGCGGCCGCGGCGCGGGCGGAGCCGCGTCACGGCCAACCCGGGAGCTCCTTGCGGAGCATGAGTTCGAGCTCGGTCAGCGGATCGCCGGGGCCGAGGCGCTCGGGGTGGCCGGGCGGCGGCCCTTGCGGACCGGAGCAGGCGGGCGGCGACGGCACCGGGGGGATCCACATCCCTCCTGCGGCGACGATCCACTCCCCCAGGACTTTCAGACAGCGCGACATGTACGAGGACATTCGCGGAGCTTCCCCGGCCCCTCCAAAGCCAGGCCAAAATGCCAGCTCAACGCGATGGCCGGGGCCGGATCCCACCGCGCGGAACAACGCTTCCCAGCCGATTGGTTCCGGCCAATCGCCCTACGTACGTGCTTTCCCCGATGCGTGGACAGGGCAGGTCTCCGACAGTGAGGCCGGAGGGACACGAAAGTGTGTTCCCACAACGTCACGGGGGAATCGATGCGCTACGAACTGCTGGGTCCTCTTCTCGTCTCGAACGGGTCGGCCCACCATTCCCTCAGTGCTCCGAAGATGGAGATGACACTGGCCACGCTCCTCATCGCGGCCGGGCGCGTCACCACCAAGGACCAGCTGGTCTCCGAACTCTGGAGCACGGAGCCGCCACGGCGGGCCTCGGCGGCCGTCCACGTCTACCTGTCCCAGCTGCGCAAGTTCCTCGTGTCCGCGGGCGATCACGCGGGCGACGCCATCGTGACCAAGCCGTCCGGCTACGTGCTGCGCCTGGGCGGCGCCACGTACGACGTCGACGACTTCCAGGAGCTGACCCGCACCGGCCGCGCGCGGCAGCACGCGGGCCAGTACGAGGCGGCGCTGGAGGCCTTCGAGCGCGCCCTGCTCCTGGTCCGCGGGCCGGTGCTCGACGGCACCGCCGAGGGCCCCGCCCTGTCGGCCTTCGCCACCTGGGTCGAGGAGGAGCGGCTGGACTGCCTGGAGCTGTCCGTCGAGGCGCGGACCGCGCTGGGCCGGCACCGCGAGGTCATCAGCCTGCTGCACGGACTCATCGCCCAGTACCCGCTGCGCGAGTCCTTCTACCGGCAGCTGATGCTGGTGCTCTACCGCTCGGAACGGCAGGCCGAGGCCCTGCGGGTCTTCCGCTCGGCCCAGAAGGTGCTGCGGGCCGAACTGGGCCTGGAGCCCTGCCGCTCGCTGCGCCGGCTGCACCAGGCGATCCTGACCTCCGACCGGCTCCTCGACCTTCCGCTGGCCGGCTGACATGGGACAGGAGCTCCGCGAGGGCCGCACGGACGCCGTGGACCACCGGGCGCCGGAGGAGAACACCGCCGCCGAGACGTGGCTGCGGCGGTTCCACCCCGCCGCCGGCGCCGCGGCCGAGCTGGTCTGCTTCGCGCACGCCGGCGGGTCGGCCGCCTACTGGTTCGCACTGTCGCGCCTCCTCACCCCGGCCGTCGAGGTGCTGGCCGTCCAGTACCCGGGGCGGCAGGAGCGCCACCGCGAGACCCCCGCCGACGATCTGCACGTGCTGGCCGACCGGATCGCGGCGGCGCTGCTCCCCCGTGACGGCGGGCCGGGCCCGCGCCCGCGGCTGTTCCTCGGGCACAGCATGGGCGCGTCGCTGGCGTACGAGGTGGCCGTACGGCTGGCCTCGACCCCGGGCGCCGGTCCGGCCGCGCTGCTGCTCTCCGGACGCCGGGCGCCGTCGCGGCTCCGGCCCGGGGCGGACCGGCTGAGCGACGACCGGGCCCTGGTGGCCAAGGTGCGCTCGCTCGGCGGCACCGGCTCGGACCTGCTCGAAGACCAGGAGATGCTGGGCCTGGTCCTGCCGGTGCTGCGCGCCGACTACCGGGCGCTGGCCTCGTACGAGCCGACCGGCGGCACGCCGCTGACGTGTCCGGTGATCGGGCTGGCCGGCGACCGGGACCCGGAGGCCCTGCCCGGGGAGGTGCGGGCCTGGGGCGCCCACACCAGCGGCCCGTTCGAGCTGCGCGTCTTCACCGGCGGTCACTTCTTCCTCACCGAGCACGTGGCGGCGGTGGCGGACCTGGTCTCCGGCCTGCTCCCGGGACCCGCGTCCGGCGCCGGCCACGGTTCCGGGCCCGCTGCCGGTCCGGCCGCCGGACCCGCCCGGGGACTGCCGGGGACGCGGACGTGAGCGGCAGCATGCTCGCCATCAGCGACCTCCACGTGGCCTACGAGGAGAACGGCGCGGCGCTCGACGCCCTGCGCCCCCGGCACCCGGACGACTGGCTGCTGGTGGCGGGTGACGTCGGCGAGATCCTGTCCGACGTGGAGGACGCGCTGCGGCTGCTGAGCGAGCGGTTCGCCAAGGTCGTCTGGGTCCCCGGCAACCACGAGCTCTGGTCGCACCCCCGCGACCCGGTCACCCTCCGGGGCGTGGCCCGGTACGAGCGCCTCGTCTCCCTCTGCCGCGCGCTGGGGATCGTCACGCCCGAGGACCCCTTCCCCGTGTGGGAGGGGCCCCGGGGGCCGGTGACGGTGGCGCCGCTGTTCGTCCTGTACGACTACACGTTCCGCCGGCCCGGGCTGCGCGACGAGCGGGAGGCCCTGGAACTGGCCGCCGAGAACGGGGTGGTGTGCACCGACGAGGCCCTGCTGCACCCCGAGCCGTACGCCGGCGCGGCCGACTGGTGCCGGGCCCGGCTGGAGGTGACCCGACGCCGGCTCGACGCGCTCGGCCCCGGGGTGGACACCGTGCTGGTCAACCACTTCCCGCTGGTGCGCGAGCCCACGCGGGTGCTGCGCCACCCCGACTTCGCCCTGTGGTGCGGAACGGAGGAGACCGCCGACTGGCACGTGCGCTACCGGGCCGCGGCCGTGGTCTACGGCCACCTGCACATCCCCCGGACGACGTGGCACGACGGCGTCCGCTTCGAGGAGGTGTCGATGGGCTATCCCCGCGAGTGGCGCCGCCGCGGAGCCCGGCCCGCCGGGCCCCGGCTGATCCTGACGGGGCGCCGCGACACCGCCCGGGGCGCCCCGTGATCCGGCCACTGCTGCCGCCCTGGGCGGTGTCGGCCGAGGCGTACGGGGACCCGCCCGGGGCCCGGCTGCACCCCGCCGAGGAGGCCGTGGTCGCCCGGGCCGTCGCCTCGCGGCGCCGCGAGTTCACCACCGTGCGCCACTGCGCGTCGCTGGCCCTCGGGGAACTGGGCGTGCCGTACGCGCCGTTGCTGCCGGGACCGCGCGGGGCCCCCGGCTGGCCGGACGGTGTCGTGGGCAGCATGACGCACTGCCGGGGCTACCGGGCGGCCGTGGTGGCCCGGGCCCGCGACGCCGTGGCGCTCGGGGTGGACGCCGAGCCCGACGAGCCGCTGCCCGGCGGCCTGCTGGAGGCGGTCGCGCTGCCCCGGGAGCGGGAGCGCGTCCTCGCGCTGCTGGCCCGGCGTCCGGGACCGCGCTGGGACCGGCTGCTGTTCAGCGCCAAGGAGGCCGTGTACAAGGCCTGGTTTCCGCTCACCGGGCAGCTGCTGGACTTCGACGAGGCGGAGGTGGTCTTCGACCCCGCGCGCCACGGCTTCCGCGCCGCCCTGCTGGTGCCCGGGCCGGTGGTGGACGGGCGGGAGGTGCGCGCGTTCGACGGGCGCTGGGCGGCCGGGCGCGGCCTGCTGGTGACCGCCGTCGCCGTGCCTCAGCCGGCCAGTGCGACGAGCCGGGCCAGTTCGGCGCGCGAGGTGACCCCCAACTTGCTGTAGATCCGGGTGAGATGGGCCTCCACCGTACGGTGGCTGACGGTCAGCCGCAGCGCGATCTCCTTGCTCTTGCAGCCTTCTCCCGCGAGCGCGGCCACCTCCTTCTCCCGCAGGGTGAGGTCGGCGAGGGCGCCCTCCGGCCGGCCGTCCGGTTCGGCGCCGCCGACGGAGCGGACGCCGCGGACCGGCTCCCGGGTGAGCTCTCGCGCCAGTTCCCGCGCCCGCGCGCCCGCGGGGCTGTCCGGGCCCAGGAGCTCGATCGCCTCCTCGTAGCACCGGGCCGCCTCTGCCGTCCGGCGCCTGCTCACCAGGGCGTGGCCGCGGGCCATGAGCGCGTGACCGCTCTGCTCTGCGATGCCGACGGCGGCCGCCGCGTCCGCCGAGTGGGACGCCCACGCGGCGATGCCCGCGGCGTCCGTGCCGGCGGCCTCCGGGCCCACGGTGACGGCGGCCGCCGCCAGCAGTTCGTAGCCGCGGGCGGCGAGGACCGCCACCGGTTCGCAGACGCGCCAGGCCTCGCGGTGCGGCAGCAGCAGGGCGAACGCGGCCGCGCCGTCCCCGGCCGCGAGGTACGCCTCGGCCTGCAGCAGGGAGTTGAGGGGGGTGCGCGCGGAGTCCAGCGGATCGCCCGCGTCCGGGAGGGCGGTGCGCACCCGCGGACCCCCGCGGCCGAGCTGGGCCCAGGCGGCCGCGGTGATGGCGTCCGACAGGCCGACGTGGTCGTCGCGGCCGGCCGCCTTCGCCACGTCCCGGCACTCCTGTGCGGCGGCGAGCGCGTCGGGCATCCGGCCGGACTGGTAGTGGACGTATCCGAGGGTGTCCAGGAGCGGCGCCATCAGGTGGGTCTCCCCACCGGTCCGTGCGGCGGCCAGCGCGCGCTCCGCGTGGCCGTGCGCGGGCCCGTACCAGCCCATGAGCGCTTCCGCCCAGCTCAGCAGGAGCAGGAGCGTGCTCTCCTGCTCGTCGGCGGGGCGGCCGTCGTCGAGTTCGTCGAGGGTCTGGGCGGCGGCCACCAGGGCCCACTCCGCGGCGCAGGTGTCGCCCGCGACGACCGCGCACAGGCCGCGCAGGGCCAGCGCCCCGGCCGCGGTGACCGGAGCGGCTCCGGCCGTGGCCCGTACGAGCGCCTCGACGTCGGCTCGGGCGGGCACCTGGCCGGCCAGCACCTTGGCCACCTGCTGGCGGACCTGGAGCAGGGCCACCGACTCGGGGTCCGGCGCGGTGTCGGAGGACAGCTCGGCGGAGAGTTCGGCGGCGATCAGGCCCTGGGCGTCCTCGTCGCGTCCGAGGGCGGCCAGTACGGCGGCGAAGTACGCCACCGTGCCGGCGCGGGCGGGTCCGGTCCGCCCGGCCGGGCCCGCGAGGACCTCCCGGACGAGCAGGCGGACCCGCTCGGCGTCGCCGCGTGCGGCGAGGTGCTGGACCACCGCCTGCCACAGTTCGGCGGCGACGGGTTCGGCGGGCGGTGCGGCCGGCGTGCCGTCGGCCCGCTCGGCGGCCGTCGCCTGCGCGGCGCGGTCGAGCCGGATCGCCACGGTCAGCCAGTGCGCCGCCGTGGCGGGCCGGCCCAGGTGCAGGGCGGTCCGGGCGGCGGTGACGAGGTCGCGCCGGTCGGCGCCGCCCGCGCCGGATCCGACGCGTTCGATGTGCGGGGCGAGTTCGGTCGCGGGGGCGCCCAGCGCCCGCAGGCAGGCCAGGGCCCGCCAGTGGGCGCCGGCCCGCCAGCAGGCGTCGGTCTCCTCGTACAGACCGCGGCGCAGCAGGGGGTGGCGCAGAGCCAGCAGTCCCGGGGTGGTGGCCGGGCGCACCAGGTCGCGGCGGCGCAGCCGGCCCAGGATGGCGCAGCACTCGGTCCGGGGAACGGCGGCGACCTCGGCGACGGCGTCGACGGTGAAGGGGTCGCCGAGCACCGCCGCGGCCTGGAGGACCGTCCGGGTGACCGCGTCGAGCGGGCCGAGTTCGGCGTGCAGCTGCACCGCGAGGCCGCTCGCGGCCCGGTGCCAGCTGTCGGGCGCCTCCGCGGGCCCCCGTTCGGCGTCGGCCAGGGCCAGCAGGTACAAGGGGATTCCGGCGGCCCGTTCCCGCAGGTCGGCGAGGCCGGGGCCGTCGGGGGCGGCGCGCAGCAGGGTGGCGCTCTGCGCGAGGTCCAGGCCGGGGAGTTCGACGAGGTCGACGATCCCCTGCTCGACCCCCTCGTGGAGGGCGGCCCGTACTCCGGCGGGCATCTGTCTCGGCCGGTGGGCCACGACCACGGCCAGGCCGCCGGGCACCGGCCAGTGGATCAGCGTTTCGAGGAGTTCGGCGGTGCCGGCGTCCGCCCAGTGGTAGTCGTCGAGGACGAGGAGCACGCCGCCGGGGACGGTGGCCAGGCAGGCGCCGATCAAGTGGCGCAGGCCGGCGTAGTAGCGGCAGCGGGCACCCGTGTCCGGGTCGTTCGCGTCGGGGCCCTCCCCGAGGGCCCGGATCAGTTCGGTCGCCTCCGGCAGCGGCAGGCCCGTGGCGTCCTGGGCCTGCCACGCGGAGAGGGCCTGGATGAAGGGGCGGTACGGGACCGCCGAATCGACCTCGGAGCAGCGGCCGCGCAGGACCCGCAGGCCCCGGTGCTCGGCCTCCCGGGCCAGGGCCGTCAGCAGGCGGGTCTTGCCGGTGCCCGGGTCTCCGGCAACCTCCGCCGCCGCACAGTGCCCTGCGCGCGCCGCGTCCAGGGTCCGCTCCAGACGCTCCAGTTCCGCCCTGCGGACGGTTGCGGGTGTCGGCTTTCGGTCAGCGGTGCTGGCTGGCACGGCATGTCTCCTTCCCAGCGGGGACGGGGATCGGACTCGTCCGGCGGACAGCGTACGAGACCAATTCAAGCCTCAACCGGCTTGTAACAGAAGGTTCATGGGGATCGGGGCGGGTCCTCGCCCCGGCAGGACTTAGGGCTGCTTTAGAGGCCGGGCCGAGCCTGGTGGTCCGCCGGCCGGTGCCCTGCCCCGCCGGGGTGCCGGACCCATCGTGCCCAGAGGAGTCGCCAGTGCCCACGCTTCGGGACCATCCTGACGGACGCGCCGTGCGGCGCGTGCCGATCGGGGACAGGACGGATCTGCTCGTCGACCTGGCGTCCGGGGAGCCGGTGCTGCGCCGCCTCGACCTGGTGGTCGCCGGAACCGGGCGGCACCTGCGGCTGGTGCGCGAGTTCCGCGGCGCCTCGCGCGCCGACGAGGGCTTCGGCCCGGGTTGGACCGTGTCGGCCGGCGACGGCGGCTCGGTCGACCGGGGCGCGGAGCCGGTGACCGTCACCGACGGCCAGGGCCGGGTCACCACCCTGCACCGGGACGGCGGGGGCCGGTTCGCCAAGCTGATCGATCCGTCCGGCGCGCAGACCGCCGCGTTCGCGTACGACACGGCCGGCCGGCTGGTGCGCGACGTGGACGCCGCGGGCGCCGCCACCGACCTCGCCTGGGACGACCGGGGGCGGCTGGTGGGGATCACCCCGGCGGACGGGGAGCCCGTTCACCTCGCCTACGCGGACGGCTCCGCGGTGGCCTCGGTGGGCTGGGCCGGGCCGGAGGGTCCGGTGCGCGTCGGCTTCGCGTACGAGCGGGGGCGCACCACCGTGACCGGGCCGACGGGCCGGAGCTCGGTGCACTCCTTCGACGCGGCCGGCCGGCCGGTCGCGGTGACCGACGCGCTGGGCCACACGGCCCGGCAGGAGTGGGACGACGGGGGGCGGCCCACCCGGTCGACCGACGCTGCGGGCGGCGAGCTGCTCCGCGGTCACGACGGCCGGGGGCGGCCGGTCTCGCTGCGGCTGCCGACGTCGGGTGTGTTCTCGGCGGCGTACGCCGATCCGGCGCACCCGGGGCTGGCGAGTTCGCTGCGGGATCCGGCCGGCCACGAGCTGCTGCTGGAGCGCGACGGCGCGGGCCGGGTGGTGAGCACCCGCGTCACCGGCCGGGAGTCGCCCCTCGACACCCGGGCGTACCACCCCGGCCACGGCCGGCTCACGGAGCTGACCGACGGCAACGGGGCGACCACGACGTTCCGCTACGACGACGCGGGCAACCTGGTCCGGGTGGTTCCGCCCGCACCGCTGGGGACCACCGTGTACGCCTACGACGCCCTGTCCCGCGTGGTGTCCGTGACGGCCGGCAACGGCCGTACCACGGGCTACCGGTACGACGCGGCGGGCCGGACCGCCGAGGTGGTCGACGAGGACAGCGGGGACACGCTGGTCTCGCTGTCCCACGACGGTCTGGGCCGGCCCGTGCGCAAATCGGGGCCCGGCTGGTCCTACGCGTTCGACTGGACCCGCACCGCGGGCGGCGACCGGCTGACGGGGGCCGTACGGACCGACGCGTCCGGATCCGTGGAGATCCGCGCGGGCTACGACGCGGAGGGGCTGCTGACCACCCTGGCCGCGCCGGGCGGCCAGGTCCTGTACGGGTACGACGCCGCGGGCCGCCCGGCCTCCGTCACCACCCCGGCGGGGAGCACGGCCCTGCTCGCGCACGACGCGGCCGGCCGGCTGACCTCGGTGGACTTCGGCCCGGCCGTCCAGGAGGTCACCTACGACGCCTCGGGCCGCCGGACCGCCCTGACCGTGCGCGACACGGCCGGGGAGGTGCTGCTCTCGGTCGAGTACGGGTACAGCGCGGGCGGCGGGGCCGACGGCGGCGTGCTGCGGCACACCGTCGTCGACGGGGAGTTCACCGGCTACGCCTACGACGCGCTGGGGCGCCTCGTCCGGGCCGGCGACGTGGAGTACGCCTACGACGCGGCGAACCACCTGGTGCGGCTGGGCGACGTCCGGTTCGACCTCAACGCGGCGGGTCAGGTGACCCTGTTCGGCGAGACCACCTTCGACTACGACGGGGCCGGCAACTTCACCGAGGAGGAGAACCCGACCGGGACCTTCTCCTACAGCCCCACCCAGCAGACGCTCACCGGGGTGTTCGGCGGGCAGCGGGTGGTGGACATCGCGTACGACGGGCTCGGCCACGAGACCCCGCGCCGGATCACCGAGACCACGGTCGACGGGCGGACGGTCACCCACGTCCTGACGCACAGCCACCTGGGGGTGGTCCGCGCCGCCGACGACGGGGTGGCCACCGACTTCGTCCGCACCGCGGACGGCGCCCTGCTGGCCGTGCTGACGGCCGACGGACGGCACTACTGGGCCGTCACGGACCAGCAGGGCTCGGTCCTCGCGCTGCTCGACGAGCAGGGGGCCGTCGCAGCCCGCTACCGCTACACCCCGCACGGCGCGGTGACGGCGACCGGGCCGGCGGCCGCGGTGAACCCCTTCCGGTACCGGGGCGCCTACCAGCTGCTGCGCAGCGCGCACGTCCTCGACCACCACCTCTACAACGGCTACTGGGGCCGCTTCACCCAGCCGGACCCGACCGGCCGCCAGTACGCGCCGTACACCTTCGCCGACAACGACCCGCTGAATAGCGGGACCTGGACGCGCGGCAGCTTCTGGGCGGTGCTGACCCGGGCGCACGGGCCCGTCACCGACGCCTTCTTCCCCTCGCCCGGCGCTCCCGCGCACGCCGACGGCCCGTTCACCGGGCCGTTCACGGGGACGGGCACCAGCCCGGACCGGCCTCCGCTGGTCGCCGGGGACCTTCCGTCCCGGACCGTGTGACACCGCTTCCCTCCCGAACCCGTTCCCCGCACCGACGAGTACCCCGTACCGACAAGGAGACAGGCCCATGGCAGACCAGATCGTGATCCGCGTGCCCAAGGAGATCGTCGTCAAGGTGGTCGACGACGTGGAGGTGTCGGATCCGCAGATCGGGCAGACCGGCACGTTCGACGACGAGCTGTACGACGAGTCGGGCAAGCTCATCGGCACCTCGCACGGCTCGTTCCGGATCGCGTACGTGCGCCCCGACGACGGCGGCCTGCTGACGTACTACACCGAGGACATCACCCTCGACGACGGCACCATCCATGCCGAGGGCTGGGCCGACTTCAACGACGTGCGCACCAGCGAGTGGGTGTATTACCCGGCCACCGGCACGGGCGGCCGGTACGAGGGGCTGACCGGGTTCCGGAAGTGGCGGATGACCGGGGTCCGGGCGTCCGCCGAGGCCCGGATCCTGCTGTCGGACTGACGTCCGGCCCGGCCGGTGACGACGCGACGTGACGTGACGCTATGAGGAGAGAGCACTGATGACCGGTCGGGACGTACACATCCTCTCGGCGGCCTCCGCGCTGCCGGGGCCCGCCGTGGACAACGCCGCGCTGGCCCGGCGGTTCGGCATGGACCCGCTGTGGGAGCAGTGGGTCGAGGCCTTCATCGGCACCCGGTCCCGCCACCTGGCACTGGACCTGGAGACGGGCAGGCTCACCAGTTCCCTGGCGGACCTGGCCGAGGAGGCGGGGCGGCGGGCGCTGGACGCGGCCGGGCTCACGGCGCGGGACGTGGACGCGGTGGTGCTGGGCACCGCCACCCCGGACCGGCTGATGCCGGCCACGGTCAACATCGTCGCGGACCGGCTCGGTATCGACGGGGTCCGGACCTTCCAGCTGCAGTCGGGCTGCTCCGGTGCGGTGCAGGCGCTCGACGTGGCCCGGCAGATCCTGCTGAGCGGGAGCGGCCGCCGGGTCCTGGTGCTGGGGGGCGACGTCATCGCCCGCTTCTACGACGTGACCGCCGACCTGCGCCGGGCCGCTCCCGCCGAGCTGGTCAACTACGTGCTGTTCGGAGACGCGGCGGGCGCCGCCGTGCTGTCCACCGAGCCCGGTCCGGGGCCGGGCTCGGCGCGGGTGCGGAGCCTGTTCACGCGGCTGGTCGGGCTGGGCCGGGAGCCCGGCGCGGTCCTGGAGTGGTACGGACCGGCCGACGACCGGGACGCCGGCGGGCCGGCCGCGAGCGAGGACTACAAGGCCATCGAGGAGCACGTTCCGGTGATGGCCGAGGAGGTGCTGGCCGAGCTGCTGGACGAGGCGGGCTGGAAGCCCGGCGACGTCGACCTGCTGCTGCCGCCGCAGCTGTCGGGCCGGATGACCCGGCTGATATCCCAGCGGCTGGCCCTGCCCGCCGCGGAGGACGTGTCCGTGGTGGACGAGGCGGGCAACAGCGGCAACGCGATCGTCTTCCTCCAGCTGGAGCGCGCGCTCGCCGGGCTGCTGGGCCCGGGCCGGCGCGCGGTCGGCATCTCCATCGAGTCCAGCAAGTGGATCAAGTCCGGTTTCGCGCTGGAGGGGAACTGAGATGGCGGCGGACTCGCTGGCCGCACTGCACCGCGCGGGCCACCTGGCCGAGCGCTATCCGGCCGTCCAGGGCCTGCTGGCCCAGGTGCCCGACGGGGAACTGATCAAATACGGGCGGCTGTTGGCGCGGCTGGATCCGCAGGAGGTGCTGGAGGCCCATCCGGCCGTACCGGCGCCCGTCGTCGCCGTCACGGGCCACGGCACGCTCGCGGCGCTCGTACCGGCGCTCACCGCCGAGTTCGCCCGGCACGGGCTGCTGGCCCGGGTGCGGCTCTCGGAGTTCGACAGCTGGGTCTTCGACCTGGCCGACCCGGACAGCTCCCTGTACGCCGCCCGGCCCTCGCTCGCCCTGTGCGTGCTGGACCCCGCGGTGGTCACGGACGAACTGCCGCTGCCGTGGGGGGTGGCGGACGTGGAGCGGGTGCTCGCGGAGAAGCTGGCCCTCGTGGAGCGGGCCGCCGCGGTGTTCGCCGGCGCCGCGCACGGCGCCACCCTCGTGCTGAACACCCTGCCGCTGCCGCGGGAGCTGACCGCCCAGCTGGTCGACCTGCGCTCCCGGGCGCGGCTCGGCGTGCTGTGGCGGGAGGCGAACGTACGCCTGCTGCGGCTGTCCGAGGAGCGGTCCGAGGTGGTGACGGTGGACCTCGATCCGCTGCTCGCCGAGGGGGTGGCCGCCCGTGACGTGCGCCAGAGCGTGTACGCCCGGGCACACCTGTCCGAGCCGCTGCTCGCCGCGTACGCCCGCGAGGTCGGCCACCTGGGCCGGCAGTCGGCCGGCGGGGGCAAGAAGGTGCTGGCCCTCGACCTCGACAACACGGTGTGGGGCGGGGTGCTGGGCGAGGTCGGACAGGAGGGCATCGAGGCGGACGGCGGGTACCGCGGCGGGGCCTTCCACCGGTTCCAGCGGGTGGCGAAGCAGCTCGGGTCGCAGGGCGTGCTGCTGGCCGCGGTCAGCAAGAACGACCTGGAACCGGTGGTCAGGGCGCTGCGCGAGCATCCCGGGCTGGCGCTGCGCGAGGAGGACTTCGTCCGGATCAAGGCCAACTGGCTGCCCAAGCACGACAACCTGACCGCTCTGGCGAGCGAGTTGAACGTGGGCGTGGACAGCATCGTGTTCGTCGACGACAGCTCCTTCGAGTGCGGCCTGGTACGCCGGGAGCTGCCCGGAGTGGCCGTGGTCCAGGTCGACGAGGAGCCGGCGCTGCACGTGCGGCGGCTGCTGGCCGAGGGCTGGTTCGACGTGCGCCGGCTGACCGCCGAGGACCTGGCGCGGCCCGCGCTCTACCGCCAGGAGCAGGCCCGGCAGGACTTCCTGGACTCCTTCGACTCGCTGGAGGGCTACCTGCGGGAGCTGGACATCGCGGTGACCGTGGCCGCGGCGGAGCCGGCCCAGTACGCCCGGGTGTCGCAGCTGACGCTGCGCACCAACCAGTTCAACCTGACCACCCGCCGGCTCCAGCCCGCCGAGGTCGAGGCGCTCGCCGACGATCCCTCGGCCTCGGTGCTCACCGTGTCCTCCTCGGACCGGTTCGGGGACAACGGGCTGGTGGGAGCGGTTCTGCTGCGCCGCGACGGGGACACCTGGCACATCGACAACTTCCTGCTGAGCTGCCGGGTGTTCTCCCGCGGCATCGAGGCGGCGGTGCTGGCGGCCGTGCTGGAGCACGCGCGCGGCCACGGCGCGGCGCAGGTGCTCGCGGGCTACCGGCGCACCGCGAAGAACGGCAAGGTGGCCGACTTCTACCCGCGGTCGGGCTTCACCACCGTGGCGTTCGACGAACGGTCGGCCGCCTACCGGCACGGCCTGGACCCGCTCCCGCGGCCCGCGGACCACATCCGTCTGACCGCGCGGTTCGAGACCGCGCTCCTGGAAGGGAACCCCTCGTGAAGACCGTGGAGGACTTCGTCCTGCTGTTGCAGGACGAACTCGCCCTGTCCGTGAGCGCCGAGGACCTGGACCGCGGCCTGGACGCCGTCGAGTCCTGGGACTCCGTGCACCTGCTCGCGCTGTGCACCGCCCTGGAGCGGGAGACCGGCCGGCCGCTGTCGCTGGCCGCCGTCCTGGAGGCGCCGACGCTGGAGGCGCTGTACCTGCTGGCGGTGGCGCCGTGACGCAGGCCCGTACGGACACCGCGGCCGACGCCCCGGGCAGGCCGCTCCCCCGCCAGCGCCACCACACGCTGTTCTTCCTGGAGGTGGTCCGCGACTTCTCGCCCGTCTACCTCGACACCGAGGTCGACATGAGCCGGGTGCTGGCCCACCGCGCCGCGGCCCTGGAGGCCGACGGCGTCCGGTACGGGACCACCGCGTACGTCCTGCGCGCCGCGGGCCGGGTGCTGGCGCGGCACCCGGACGCGAACGCGGCGGTCCAGGGCGGCCGGGGGCGGCCGCGCGTCGCGCACTACCCGTTCGTGAACGGAAAGCTCGCCCTGGACCGGGTGCTGGACGGCCGGCGGGTGGTGCTGGGGACCGTCGTACCGGGGTTGCAGGAGGCGGAACTGCCCGCCATCCAGGCGCATCTGGAACGGGTCCGGGACGGGGACGCGGACCGGCTGGAGGACTTCGAGGGGATCCGCGCCCTGCACCGGCTGCCCTGGCCGGAGGGGCGGCGCGCGTTCCGCCGGGCGGCCGGGTCGCTGGCGCTGCGGCCCCATCTGACCGGGACCTTCTCGGTGACGTCGCTGGGGCACCGCGCGGTGGACTCCTTCCATTCGGTGGGCGGCACGACGACCACGTTCGGCGTCGGCCGGATCCTGGACCGGCCCGTCGTACGGGACGGGGAGGTCACCGTCGCCCCGGTGGCGCGGCTGAGCCTGGCGTTCGACCACCGGGCGATCGACGGCGCGGAGGCCGCCGACGTGCTGACCGAGGTGAAGGAGGCGCTGGAAAGCGCATGAACGACATCGCCGAGCTGAAGAACTTCGTGGTGGCGCACACCCGCTCCCAGGGGCTGCCGCCCGAGCACTACGATCCGCTGCTGGCCCGCGTCCGGCACGACCGGGACGGGGAGCCCGGCTCCTGGGCGCACGAGTGGAGCGCGGAGGGCGCCCGTCTGGCGGACGCCGGGAAGCTCCTGGAAGCATCCGTGCACTACAACATGGCCCGCTTCCCCTTCGTGGACGGCCCCGTCCGGGCCGCGGCCCTGGAGCGGTGCACGGGTACGTTCGGGGAGTGGGCGGCCGCGTTCCCCGCCCTGCGGCGACTGGACGTGGAGCTGCCCGGGGGCCGGATCCGGTGCTGGACCACCGGTCTGGACGAGGAGGTGCCGCGGCCCCTGCTGGTGATGACGGGCGGCATCGTGTCGGTCAAGGAACAGTGGGCGCCGGTGCTGCTGCAGCTGGGGCAGCTCGGCTTCGCGGGTGTGGTGACGGAGATGCCGGGCGTCGGTGAGAACACCCTGCCGTACGACGCGGACAGCCACCGGATGTTCTCCGCCGTGCTCGACGCCGTCGGCGACCGGGCGGACACCTCGCGCACCTTCGCCCTGGCGCTGAGCTTCAGCGGACACCTGGCCCTGCGGGCGGCCCTGTCGGACCGCCGGATCAGGGGCGTGGTGGGTGCGGGAGCCCCACTGCACGACTTCTTCACCGACACCGAGTGGCAGCGGGGGGTCCCCCGGGTGACCACGGACACGCTGGCCCACCTGGCCCGTACCACGCCCGGGGAGGTCTACGGGCTGGTCAAGGACTGGGCGCTGACTCCCGCGGAGCTGTCGGCGCTGGACATCCCGGTCGCGCACGTGACCAGCCTGCGCGACGAGATCATCCCGCCGGGCGACGCGCTGCTGCTGCGCGAGCGGGTGCGATCGGTGCGGCTGCTCGCCCACGACGACGTACACGGGTCCCCGCTGCACTTCGCGCAGACCCGGCTGTGGACGCTGTTGTCGGTGCTGCGGATGCGCGGCGGGTACGGGGAGCAGCGGATCGCGCTGACCCGGGAGTTCGCGCGGCTGCGCTACGCGCCGGCGGTGCGGCCGTGAGCGCGCCGGCGCCGGCGGGTTCCCGGTGTCTGCGCAGCGTGCTGGGGCGGTTCGCGACCGGGGTGGTCGCGGTCGCGTCGGGGGATCCGCGGACGGGTGAGCGGGCCGGTCTGGTCGCGAACTCGTTCTGTTCGGTCTCGCTGGATCCGCCGCTGGTCTCTTTCTGCGTCGCGCACACCAGCGGCAGCTGGCCGCGGATCCGGGCGGCCGGGCCGCTGGGGATCACCATCCTGGGGGCGGACCAGCGGGAGGCGGCGTCGCGGCTGGCGGTGAGCGGTTCGGACAAGTTCCGGGGACTGCCGTGGACCGTGTCGCCGGGTGGCGCGCCGGTGCTGGAGGGCGGGCTGGCCTGGCTGGAGTGCGCGATCGAGGCGGAGCACCCGGCGGGCGACCACGTGATCGTGGTCGCCCGGGTGCTCCGCCTCGACGCGTCGCGGGAGGGGGAGCCGCTGCTGTTCTTCCGGGGCGAGTTCGAGCGGATCAGCCGGTGACGGGCCCCGCGCCGCCCGGCGCGCCGGTCGCGGTGTCGCCGGCGAAGGCGCGCAGGAAGGTGTCCACGCCCGCGGTGACGATGCGCCGGACCTGGTCCGGGTCGAGCGGCCGGGTGCCGAGGGCGCTCAGGCCCGGCAGCTCCTCGTAGACGAGGGCGATGAACTGGTTGGCGGCCCGCTCGGGGTCCTCGATCCGCAGGTGGCCGGCGTTGGCGAGGCGCGCGAGGCGGCCGGCGAGGGCGTCGGTGAACTGGTTGGGGCCGCTGGCGCGGACCTCGTCGAAGAGGTCGGGGAAGCGGACGGCCTCCGCGTACAGCAGCCGGCGCACCGACTCCGACTGTTCGTCGCAGTAGCAGTCGACCAGCTTGTGGGCCACGTCCTCCAGGCCCGGCCGCAGGGCGTCCGGGTCGGTGGGGAAGGCCTCCAGGACGTCGAGGGTCTTGGCGTTGGAGCGTGCCGCGGTCTCGGTCATCACGTGCCGGAAGAGGTTCTCCTTCGACCCGAGGTGGTTGTAGATCGTGGGCTTCGCGACCCCCGCCTCGGTGGCGATGAGGTCGATGCTCGCCTGGCTGTAGCCGACGCGGGCGAACACCCGCAGGGCCGCCTCCACGATGGCCCGGCGCTTGTCCATCCGGCCCCGGTCCACCGGGGCCTCTCTCGTTTTCGGGCTCTCGTTCGGGGTCTCGCCAACGCTCATGCCGCCATGCTACCGTCCCAACCATAAAAATGAACTACCTAGTTCAAATTGATGGGTTCACTGGTTCAAAGGAGTTTCCGTGTCGGTAGCAAAGACGGCGGAGAGCAACCCCGCCCGGCTCGATTCCGGGCTGCTCACGCTGCTCGGCGTGATGGTGCTCGGCGGGATGATGTCCTACCTGGACGCGACGATCGTCAACGTCGGCATCAGCACCCTGGGCGGCGAGTTCAACGCCACGCTCGCCACCATCGAATGGGTCACCACCGGCTATCTGCTCGCGGTCGCGCTCGCCATCCCGCTGGCCGGCTGGGCCCTGGTCCGGTTCGGCGCCAAGCGCATGTGGCTGCTCGGCCTCACCGTCTTCCTCCTCGGCTCCACGCTGTGCGCCTTCGCCTGGAACGCCGAGTCGCTGATCGCGTTCCGCGTGCTGCAGGGCCTCGGCGGCGGCATGATCGACCCGATCATGATGACCGTGGTGGCCGGCGCCGCCGGTCCGCAGCGCATCGGCCGGGTGATGGGCCTGATCTCCGTACCGATCACCCTCGGCCCGGTGGTCGGCCCGATCGTCGGCGGCCTGCTGCTGGACAGCCTCTCCTGGCAGTGGCTGTTCCTCGTCAACATCCCCTTCGCGCTCGCCGCGATCGTCCTGGCCGTCAAGGTGCTCCCCGCCGACCCGCCGCCCAGCGGGGACCCGGTGCCGCTCGACGTCGTCGGCGTGTTCCTGCTCTCCCCCGGCTTCGGCGCGCTCGTGTACGCCCTGTCGCAGGCGGGGGCGCACGGCTTCGGCAGCGTCCAGGTCGTCGTCGGACTCGCCGTGGGCGTCGCCCTCTTCGCCGGATACGCGGTGCACGCCCTGCGGACCGACAAGACGCCGCTGCTCGACCTGCGGCTGTTCTCCAGCAAGGGCTTCACAGCCAGCGTCACCACCATGTTCCTGCTCGGCGGCGGCCTGTTCTCCCTGCTGTTCCTGCTGCCGCTCTACTACCAGCAGGTGCAGGGGCACAGCGTGCTCCAGTCCGGTCTGCTGCTCGCGCCCCTCGGTCTCGGCACGCTGATCGGCATGCCGCTCGCCGGCAACCTCGCCGACCGGTTCGGCGCACGGATCCTGGTACCGGCCGGCTCGGTGCTCATCGGCGCCGGAGCACTCGTCTTCACCCAGTCCGGGCCCGGGACCTCACAGGTCCTGCTGACCGTCGCCCAGTTCGCCACGGGCTTCGGCATGGGCCTGGTCGGCGCGCCCACCATGGGCTCGGTGTACCGGACCGTGCCGGGCGACGCCGTCGCCGGAGCCACCGGCGCCGTGTTCATCCTCAACCAGATCGGCGCCTCGCTCGGCATCGCCGTGGTCGCGCTGATCCTCCAGGGCGGCGGAGCCCACACCACGCCCACGACCGAGACCTTCGCCAACGCCTTCTGGTGGCCCGTCGCCGCGGCCGTGGTGGTCTTCCTCGCCGGCCTGCTCCTGCCGGGCCGTCCGCAGCCGGCCCCCGAGGCCCCGGCGCCCGCCGCGGCCGAACCGGTGCCCGATCCGGCCTGACGCCGGACGGCTCCGCCCCGCCTCGCCCCGCCTCGCCCCGCCTCCGCTCCGGTCGGGTGCCGCGCGTCCACGCCGCGGCGCCCGACCGGTTCCCTTCGCCCACGAGGAACCCCCGATGACCCGTTCCGGCCGCATCCCCCTCTCCGTACTCGACGTGGTGCCCGTCTTCGAGGGGGGAACCGCCACGGGCGCGCTGCGCGACACCGTGGCCCTCGCCCCGCGCGTCGAGGCCCTCGGCTACCACCGCTACTGGGTCGCCGAGCACCACAACACCCCGAGCCTCGCCACCTCCGCGCCCGGCATCCTCATCGGCCGGCTCGCCGCCGCCACGACCACCCTCCGGGTCGGTTCCGGGGGCGTGCTGCTCCCCAACCACGCGCCGCTGGTGGTGGCCGAGCAGTTCGGCACCCTGGAAGCCCTGCACCCCGGCCGGATCGACCTCGGACTCGGCCGCGCGCCCGGCACCGACCCGGTCACCGCGCGCGCCCTGCGCCGGGCCCCCGACCGCGGGCAGGACGACTTCCCGCAGCAGATCGCCGAGCTCAGCGGCTACTTCGCTCCCGGCGACCCCGCGTCCGGCATCGTCGCCGTGCCCGCCGCCGACGGCAGGCCGGACCTGTGGATGCTCGGCTCCAGCCCGGCCAGCGCCCAGGCCGCCGGGGCCCTCGGCCTTCCGTACGCCTTCGCGCACCAGATCAACCCGCACGCCTCGGCGTTCGCGCTGGAGACCTACCGCGAGGCGTTCCGGCCGTCCGCCCGGCTGGACCGGCCGCGGACCCTGGTCTCCGTCCTGGCCACGGTCGCCGACACCGACGCGGCCGCGCGCACGGTCGCCTCGCCGTACCTGCTGGGCAAGATACTGATGCGCACCGTCCGCCGCTTCGACGCCTTCCCCTCCGCCCGGACGGCCGCCTCGTACTCCTACGGCACGGCCGAACGGCGCTTCCTGGACGAGCTCGTGGAACCGCAGCTGATCGGCGCCCCGGACACGGTGCGCGACAAGCTGGCCGCGCTGGTGGCGCGCACGGGGGCCGACGAGGTCATGGCCCTCACGGTGGTGCACGGCCAGGAGGAGCGGCTGCGGTCCTTCGCCCTCCTGGCCGAAGCCGCCTCGGCCGCCGGCGGACTCCTCGCGCGGGACGCCGATGACGGTTCAGTCCGGCTTTAGCACCCGTCGCGACAGTGGGCCCGGTACCCACGTCTCGGTACCCACGTTTCCACCGTCCCGGAGTCCGGAGTCCGTCATGCACTCGCGTCGAACGCCCCGCAGAGCCGTCCTGTTGTCCGCCGTCGTCCTCACCGCCGTCACCGCCTGCTCCGCCGGTGAGGCCACCGCGCCCGCCGGCGGCGCCGCGCCGGTGACCGGCGGCAAGCTCGTCTACGCCACGGACCAGGAGCCGGACTGCTGGGACCCGCACACCAGCGCCCAGGACGTGACGGCGTTCGTCCAGCGGCCGGTGTTCGACTCGCTGGTCTACCAGACCCCCGAGGGCGAGCTGAAGCCCTGGCTCGCGAAGTCCTGGAAGACGGGCCCGGACGGGAAGACCTACACCTTCGTCCTGCGCGACGACGTCACCTTCCACGACGGGACGCGCCTGGACGCGGAGGCCGTGAAGGCCAACTTCGACCACGTCAGTGCCAAGGAGACCCAGTCGCAGTACGCGGCCGGCCTGCTCGGCCCGTACGAGGGCACGACGGTGAAGAGCCCGACGGAGGTGGAGGTCCGCTTCAACCGCCCGTACGCCCCCTTCCTGCAGGCCGTCAGCACCACCTACCTGGGGATAGCCGCCCCCGCGTCGCTGAAGGCCGGCGCGGACACGCTGTGCGCGGGCACCACCGCGGTGGGCAGCGGCCCGTTCAAGGCCGGTGCGTACACCCGCGGCCAGCAGCGCGGCTACAGCAAGAACCCGGGCTACGCCTGGGCCCCCGAGGGAGCCGGGCACACCGGGGCGGCGCGGCTGGACTCGTTCACCATCCGCTTCATCGGCGAGGCCGCCACCCGTGTGGGCGCGCTGACGTCCGGCCAGGTCGACGCGGCCGGTGCGGTTCCGGCCCAGCAGATCGGCCTCGTCGAACGGAACCCCAAGCTGTCGCTGGTCACCAAGGACGTGCCGGGCGCCGTCGACGCGTTCTACCTGAACACCACGAGCCCGCTCTTCTCCGACGTCCGCGTCCGCAAGGCGTTCCAGCGGGCGGTGGACCTCGACGCGCTCGTCGAGTCGGTGTTCCAGGGCACCGGCCGCCGGGCGTGGAGCACCTTGTCCCCCGCCACCCCGCAGAGCTATGACCGCACCTTGGAGAAGAGCTGGCCGCACGCCCCCGAGGAGACGGCCCGGCTGCTGGACGAGGCGGGCTGGACCGGCCGGGACGGCGAGGGCTTCCGCACCAAGGACGGCAAGACCCTCACCGTCGTCGCCCCCGTGTACGGCAAGGCGAGCATCTTCTCGCAGGCGGTGCAGGGCGAGCTGAAGAAGGCCGGCGTCAAGCTGGACCTGGCCGCGTCCACGGACGCCGCGGAGGTCTCCGGGCGGCTGGACTCGGGCCGCTACGACGTCGTCGAGACCTCCTGGGCCCGGGCCGACGGTGACATCCTGAGCCACTTCTTCCTGTCCACCGAGACCGCCGAGGGCGGCGGCCACAACTTCGCCCGGGTCGCGGACCCGCAGGTGGACGTCTGGCTCAAGGAGGCCCAGGCGGCGACGGACCCGAAGGTGCGCGCCGAGGCGTACGGGAAGGTGCAGCGCTGGACGCTGGACCAGGCCGTGGTGGTCCCCGCGTACGTCAAGCGCTCCACGGTCGGCGTCAACAAGCAGGTGCACGGGCTGCGGCAGTCGATCTCGGCGTGGCCCGAGTTCTACGGCGCCTGGGTCGAGGCCCGCTGATGCCGCGGGCCGTCCGGTACCTCGCCGCCCGGCTGGGGGCAGCCGTCCTGGTCGTGTGGGGCGCGGCGACCTGCGCCTTCGCGGTGCTCCAACTGGTGCCGGGCGACCCGGTGGACGCGGTGGTCGGCTCCCAGGCGCTGGTCGACGCGCGGCAGCGGGCGGAGATCCGGCAGCACTACGGGCTCGACGACCCGCTCGGCGTGCAGTACGTGTCGTACCTGGGGCGCCTCGTCCGGGGCGACCTGGGCGACTCGTACCAGCTCCAGCAGCCGGTCGCCCGGGTGCTGTCGGAGCAGCTCGGGCCGACCCTGGAGCTGGCCCTGTACGCCACGCTGCTGGCGGTGGCCCTGTCCGTCGCGGTGACCGTGCTGACCTCCGGCCGGTCCCGCTGGCCGCGGCGGGTGTCGGCGCTGGTGGAGCTCGTGGTCGTGTCCACCCCCTCGTTCTGGCTGGGGATCATGCTGCTGACGGCGTTCTCCTTCCGCCTCGGCTGGTTCCCGGTCTCCGACAGCGGTGACGCGCGGTCGCTGGTGCTGCCGGTCCTCACGCTGGCCCTGCCGATCGCGGCGGTGCTGGCCCAGGTGATGCGCGAGGGGCTGCTGGACGCGCTGCGCCAGCCGTTCGCGCTGACCGCGCGCGCCCGCGGGCTGCGCGAGCACACCGTCCGGTCGCGGCACGCGCTGCGGCACGCGGCGCTGCCGGCGCTGACCCTGGCGGGCTGGTTCACGGGCACGCTGCTGGGCGGCGCCGTGGTCGTGGAGAACGTGTTCGCGCGCTCCGGGATCGGCCGGGTCGCACTGCAGGCGGTGGGCGGCCGGGACCTGCCGGTCGTCCAGGGGGTGGTGACCCTGTCGGCGGTCGCGTTCGTGGTCGTGGGTGCCGTGGTGGAGGTGCTGTACGCGGTGGTGGATCCGCGGCTTCGCAAGGGAACGGGGGTGGCTGCCGCATGAGCGCGCCACGAGGGGGAACACCGCTGCGGGTCCGCCCCGCGGTGGTGGCGGCCGGAGCCGCGCTGGTGCTGATCCTGGTCGCGGCGCTGGCGCCCGGGCTGTTCACGGCCGTCGGCGCCACCGACACCGAGCCGCTGAACGCGCTGCGGCCGCCGGACGGCGCCCACTGGTTCGGCACCGACCAGCTGGGCCGGGACGTCTTCGCCCGGGTGGTGCACGGCACCCGCTACTCGCTGGCGATCGGGGCGGCCGCCACCGGCGCGGGGGTCGCCGTCGCCGTGGTGTGGGGACTGGCCGCGGCACTGTCGGGGCGGATCGGGGACGCGCTGCTGATGCGCGGGGCGGACGTGCTGCTGGCGCTGCCGGGGCTGCTGCTGGCGCTGCTGGTGGTCCTGGTCGCCGGCAAGGGGGTGACCGGGACGACGATCGCGGTGGCCGTCGGCACCGCCCCCGGGTTCGCCCGGGTCGTGCGGGCCCAGGCGCTGGTCGTACGCCGCTCCGGGTACGTGGAGTCCGCGGTCGCCCTCGGGGTGCCGCGGTTCCTGATCGTCCTGCGGCACGTGCTGCCGAACACGCTGGGACCGCTGGTGGTGCTGGCCACGGTGACGCTCGGGGCGTCGATCTCCACCGGGGCCGCGCTGAGTTACCTGGGGCTGGGGGCGCAGCCGCCGACCCCGGAGTGGGGCGCGATGCTCACCGAGGGCCAGGACTTCCTGGACCAGGCGTGGTGGATCGCCCTGTTCCCCGGACTGCTGCTGCTCGGCACGGTCCTCGCCGTCACCGTGGTCGGACGGCACGCGCAGACACGAGCCGAAGGACGGGCCTCCTCATGACGGGCATACGGGTACGGGTGGGCGCCGCGCGCGCCGCGGCGGACGCTCCTGGGGGCGGTACGGCGGACGCCACCGGCGACGGCATCGGCGACGGCATCGGCGACGGCATCGGCGACGGGGCCCCCGTCGGGGCCCCGTCCGGGACCGCCGGCGGCGCCCCGGCCGACGGGCGGGGCGACGGACCGCTGATCGAAGTGGCCGACCTGAACGTCCGGTTCGGCACCGGCCACCGCCAGGTGCACGCCGTGCGCGGCGCTTCGCTGGCGCTGGCCGCCGGCCGCTGCCTGGCCCTGGTCGGCGAGTCCGGGTCGGGCAAGAGCGCCTTCGCGCGCGCCCTGCTCGGGCTGGCCGGACCCACCGCCGCCGTGACCGCGGCGCACCTGCGGCTGTTCGGGCAGGACGCCCGCGGTTTCGGGGACCGCGAGTGGCGCTCCGTACGGGGACGGCGCATCGGACTGGTGTCCCAGGACGCGCTGGTCGCTCTCGACCCGCTGCGGCCGGTGGGCAAGGAGATCGCCGAACCCCTGCTGACGCACCGCCTCGTGCACCGGTCACAGGCCGGCGAACGGGTGGTGCAGCTCCTGGACCGGGTCGGGGTGCCCGAGCCGGCGGAGCGGGCGGCGAGCTACGTCCACCAGCTGTCCGGCGGGCTGCGCCAGCGGGCGCTGATCGCCTCCGCCCTCGCGGCGGAGCCGGGCGTGCTGATCGCCGACGAGCCGACGACCGCCCTGGACGCCTCCGTACAGGCCCGGATCCTGGCGCTGCTCGGCGAGTTGAAGGCGGGCGGCACCGGGTTGCTGCTGATCAGCCACGACCTGGCGGTGGTCGAGGCGCTGGCCGACCGGGTGGCCGTGATGAAGGACGGCCGCATCGTCGAGTCGGGTCCGGTGCAGGAGGTGCTGGAGCAGCCCCGGCACGCATACACGCGGGCCTTGCTGGCGGCCGTACCGGGGAGCCGCCGGCGGGCCGCGCCGGCCAAGGTGACCGAAGGGGAGCCGCTGCTGGTGGGACGCGGCCTGGTCAAGGGGTTCAAGGGGCCGCGCGGCAGCCGCCGTACCGCGGTGGACGAGGTCTCCTTCACCCTGCGTCCCGGGGAGTCGCTCGGCCTGGTCGGCGAGTCCGGCTCGGGGAAGTCCACGCTGGCCCGGATGGTGCTGGGGCTGACCGCGCCCGACGCCGGTGAGATCCGGCTGGCGGGTCGCGCGTGGAGCGCGGTACGGGAACGCGAGCGGCGCGCCCGCCGCTCCACCGTGCAGTTGGTGCCGCAGGACCCGCTCAGCGCCTTCGACCCCCGGTGGAGCGTCGAGCGGCTCGTCGGCGAGGCGCTGGCCGTGTCGGGGGTGCCGCGCGAGGAGCGCCGCACCCGCACGCTGGACCTGCTCGAACGGGTCGGGCTGGCCGAGGAGCACCTGGAGCGGCGGCCGCTCGCGCTGTCCGGCGGACAGCGGCAGCGGGTCGCCATCGCCCGGGCGCTGGCCCCGGAGCCGCGCCTGCTCGTGTGCGACGAGCCCGTGTCGGCGCTCGACGTTTCCGTGCAGGCGCAGGTCCTGGACCTGCTGCGCGAGCTCCAGGCCTCGCTGGGCCTGGCCATGCTGTTCATCTCGCACGACCTGGCCGTGGTCCGGGAGGTCTGCGCGCGGGTGATGGTGATGAAGGACGGGCGGATCGTGGAGTCGGGTCCGGTGGAGGAGGTGTTCGCGGCGCCCGCCCACCCGTACACGCGGGCCCTGCTGGCGGCCGTTCCGAAGCGGGCGCGGACGCCCCTGCCCGGCGGCGGGCCGGTCACTCCCCCGGCGACGCCGGACACGGCGGACGCGGCGGACGCGGCGGACGCGGCGGACACGGCGGGCGGCCCGGGCGGCCCGGGCGGTGCCGCCGATGGTGCCGGGGGTGCCGGTGGGGGCTCCCGGGCGGCACAAGGGCGGCTTTAGATCCGGCCAACAGGCGGCTGCCAGCCTGGGGGTGTCGTCGGAGTCGTTCCGTGCGCCCGGAGGGCGGGCCGTGCGGTGTCCGGTGCGTGCGCTCGCACGGCGGAGGGTCGGGGGCCCCGGGTGCCGGTGTTGAACGGGGGTCCCGCCACCCGGGGGGCGTGGGGTGGGG
>NZ_JBVJGW010000020.1:126233-134824 GCF_055587105.1 Streptomyces sp. NPDC048461
CCGACAACGCGGCGAGCGTGCGTGCCGGGCACCGCACGGCAGGAACGAGTTCGACGACACCCCCAGGGCCCGCCCGTTCCCGCACCAGCCGGAGGTCACCTCTCATGTCCCGCCCACCAGCCGCCCCCCGCGCGTCGAGACTCCCGTCCCTCACGGGACTGCGCTTCATCGCGGCACTGCTCGTCTTCTTCTTCCACACCACCTGGCAGACCCGGTTCGTCGGAGGCTCGGGGGGCGACGCGCTCGGTGACGTGTTCGCCAACGCCGGCTTCTACGGCGTCACCTTCTTCTTCGTCCTCAGCGGCTTCGTCCTCACCTGGTCGGCGCGGGCGAACGACACGGCGCCCCGGGTCTGGCGGCGCAGACTGGCGAAGATCTTCCCCAACCACCTGGTCACCTTCGCCCTCGCCGGCGTGCTGATGCTGATCGCGGCCGACCCCTTCACCACCAAGGGCACCCTGGCGAACCTCTTCCTCCTCCAGGCCTGGTTCCCGGACCTCACCGTGCCGAACACGATGAACGCGGTGAGCTGGTCCCTGTCGGTCGAGCTCTTCTTCTACCTGAGCTTCCCGTTCCTGCTGCGCCTGCTGAGCCGGGTGCCGGTGGCCCGGCTCTGGCCGCTCGCCGCCACCCTCGGCGCGTTCACGGTCATCGCCCCGGTCGTCGGCCAGTACGCCGTCACCGGGACACCGCTGCCGTTCATCGACGACGGCACGCTCTCCTTCGAGCAGATCTGGTTCGTCTACTTCTTCCCGCCGGTGCGCGCCCTGGAGTTCCTCCTCGGCATGGTGGCCGCGCGGCTGGTGCTGGAGGGTGTCTGGCCCAGGATCGGGCTGCTCCCGGCCGCGCTCATCGCCGTCGGCGGGTACGCCGTGAACTCCTCCGTCCCGTACCTGTACGGGGTGGCCGGCACCGCGGCCCTGTGGCTGACCCCGCTGGTGGCCGCCGCCGCGGTGGCCGACGACCGCGGGAGCCGCTCGCCGCTGCGCGGGCCGGTCCTGGTCCGGCTCGGCGAGCTCTCGTTCGCGTTCTACATGGTGCACGGCCTGGTCGTGACGTACGGCCACCGCTGGCTCGTCGGCACCGGTGACCCGCTGCCGGCGGCGGCCGGGGCCGGGCTGCTGTTCGCCGCGCTGGTGGTCAGCCTGGGGCTGGCGTACGTCCTGTTCACCTGGGTGGAGACGCCGGCCGTACGCCGCCTCGGCGCGCCCCGCCCACCGGCGCCCGCCGCCGTTCCGGCGGCCCCGGCGCACACCGTCACCCTGGAGGCCAAGGAATGACCGCGACAGCAGAGCCGACCGGGAGCACCGGGCCCGCCGGGGCCCCGCCCGCCTACCCGCAGGGGCGCAGCTGCCCCTTCCAGCCGCCCGCCGGCTACGACCGGTACCGCGAGGAGGGGCCCGTGTCCCTGGTGGAGCTCTACGACGGGCGCCGCGTGTGGGCCGTCAGCGGGCACGCGGAGGCGCGCAGGGTGCTGCTGGACGCCGTCACCTTCTCCTCGGACCGGGTGCACCCGCACTACCCGGCCACCGCGCCCCGCTTCGAAGCCGCCCGCAAGGTGCGCAACTTCATCGGCATGGACCCGCCGGAGCACACCGTCCAGCGGCGCATGCTGCTCTCCACCTTCACCGTGAAGAAGGTGGCGGCGCTGCGGCCGGGCATCCAGCGCCTCGTCGACGAGCTGATCGACTCCATCGAGGCCAAGGGGCCCGTGGCCGACCTGGTGACGGACTTCGCCCTGCCGGTGCCGTCCATCGTCATCTGCGAGCTGCTGGGCGTGCCGTACACCGACCATGCCTTCTTCGAGCACCAGTCGCGCCGGGTGGTGACCGGGACCACCACGCTGGAGGACAGCGCCGACGCGTTCGCACAGCTCAGCAGCTACCTGGACGGCCTGATCCGGCGCAAGGAGCAGGAGCCCGGCGACGGCCTGCTCGACACCCTGATCGCCGAGCAGCTCGCGCCGGGCCACCTCTCCCACCGCGACCTGGTCGACATCGCCCTGTTGCTGCTCGTCGCCGGACACGAGACCACCGCCAGTGCGATCGCGCTCGGGGTGCTGACCCTGCTGCAGAATCCCGACCAGCTGGCCGCACTGCGGTCGGACGCCGCACTGCTGCCGGGGGCCGTGGAGGAACTCCTGCGCTACATGGCCATCGCGGACGGCGTGGCCCGCTTCGCGACCACCGACACCGAGCTGGGCGGGCACGCGGTCAAGGCCGGCGACGGGGTGATCGTGGTGATCTCGACGGCCAACCGCGACGAGGACGCCTTCCCCGGCGCGGACGCCTTCGACGTGGCGCGCGGAGCCCGGCACCACGTCTCCTTCGGTCACGGGGTGCACCAGTGCATCGGGCAGAACCTCGCCCGGGCCGAGATGGAGATCGCCCTGTCCACCCTGTTCCGCCGGCTGCCGGGGCTGCGCCTCGCGGTCCCCGCCGCGGCGCTGCCGCTGAAGGAGCCGGGCGGCGTGCAGGGGATCTGGGAACTGCCCGTCACCTGGTGACGTACCGCGTCCGCGTACGTCAGCTCGACAGCACTACAGCCCGACAGAAGGGACCCGAAGAGATGCGCATCACGGCCGACACCCACCGGTGTCTGGGGGCGGGGCAGTGCGTCCTGTCCGACCCCGACCGCTTCGACCAGTCCGAGGAGGGCACGGTGCTCGTCCTGCGGGAGCGGGTGAGCGGCCGGGACGAGGAGTCGCAGGCCCGCGAGACGGTGGCGCTGTGTCCCTCGCAGGCCCTGGCGCTGGAGGTCTGAGGATGCCGGTCGAAGGACGCCTGGCCGACGCGGTGGCCGGCCACCGCGGCAGGCTGCTGAGCCTCGCCGAGCTGGCGCCGGTGCCCGGGACGGACGTACGGGAGCTGCTGGTGCCGGGACCGGCCGGCGGTCCCGACGTACGCGTTCGGGTCTACCGGCCGCGGGCGGAGTCGTCGGACCTGCCCGCGGTGCTGTGGATCCACGGCGGCGGGTTCTGTCTGGGGAACGTGGACTCGGTGCACCTGGGGGCCGCCCAGGCGGCGCTGCACGCGTCTGCGGTGGTGGTCGCGGTGTCCTACCGGCTGGCGCCGGAACATCCGTACCCGGCGGGGCTCGAGGACTGCTGGGCGGCGCTGGAGTGGACCGCCGGCCACACGGCCGGGCTCGGCGCCGACCCGTCCAGGATCGCGGTGGCGGGGGCCAGTTCGGGCGGGGCGCTCGCCGCCGGGCTCACGCTGCTGGCCCGGGACCGCGGCGGGCCCGCGCTGTGTTTCCAGCACCTGAGCACGCCGGTGCTGGACGACCGGCTGGCGACCGCGTCGATGGACGCGTACGCGGACACCCCGGTATGGAACCGCCGGCTGGCGCGGGAGAGCTGGGAGCTGTACCTGGGCGGCGCCGACCGGGACCGGCTGCCGGAGGCGGCGGCGCCGGCCCGGGCCGCGGATCTGAGCGGGCTCCCGCCCGCCTACCTCTCGACGGCCGGCCTCGACCCGCTGCGGGACGAGGGGCTGCTGTACGGGCTGCGGCTGGCGCAGGCGGGCGTGCCGGTGGAGGTGCACAACTTCCCCGGCGCGTACCACGCGTTCATGGGCGGGGTGGGCCCCGAGGAGCAGCGGCGGATCGGCGTGGAACACCTCACGGCGTTGCGTGCGGGGCTGCACGGGCCGGCGGCGGACCGGGTTTAGAACGCCCCAAGACCCCCGTTAGAGCAGGTGGCGAGGCTGGCACCGGATTCGTCCTCGACGAGGGAGTACGTGACAGACCATGGCCAAGCCCCGCTCCGCACCGATCGCCGTCGTCGGACTCGCCTGCCGCCTTCCGGGAGCCGCCGACCCCGCCGCCTTCTGGCGGCTGCTCAGCCGGGGCGAGGACGCGGTCGGGCAGCCGCCGGCGGACCGCTGGTCCGCCTCGGCCCCCGCCGGGGGTGCCTTCCTGGAGGAGGTCGACCGGTTCGACGCGGCTTTCTTCGGAATCTCCCCGCGCGAGGCCGCGGCGATGGACCCGCAGCAGCGGCTGATGCTCGAACTGGGCTGGGAGGCGCTGGAGGAGGCCGGGATCCTGCCCGGCTCCCTGGCCGGCAGCCGGACGGCGGTCTACGCGAGCGCCATCTGGGACGACTACGCGGCCCTGCACCACCGGCGGGGCGAGGCGGCGGCCGGACGGCACTCGGTGACGGGCCTCAGCCGGGGCGTCATCGCCAACCGGCTGTCGTACGTCCTGGGGCTGACCGGTCCGAGCCTGACCGTGGACGCCGCGCAGTCCTCGTCCCTGGTGGCGGTCCACCTCGCCTGCGAGGGGCTGCGCAACGGCGACGCCGACCTGGCGGTGGTCGGCGGCGTGAACCTCATCCTGTCGCCCGGGAGCAGTGCGGACAGCGCGCGGTTCGGTGCGCTGTCCCCCGACGGCCGGTGCTTCACCTTCGACTCCCGGGCGAACGGGTACGTGCGCGGGGAGGGCGGGGTCGCCGTCGTGCTGAAGCCCCTGGACCGGGCGGTCGCCGACGGGGACCGGGTGCACTGCGTGATCCTGGGCAGCGCCGTCAACAACGACGGGGCGTCCGCCGGGCTGACCGTTCCGGACCGCGGGGCGCAGGAGGCCGTGCTGCGTGCCGCGCACGCCCGGGCCGGTACGGACGCGGGATCGGTCCAGTACGTCGAGCTTCACGGCACGGGGACGCCGGTGGGCGATCCCGTCGAGGCCGCCGCGCTGGGTGCGGCGCTCGGCGCGGGCCGCCCGGCGGACGCGCCGCTGCTGGTGGGTTCCGCGAAGACCAACGTGGGCCATCTGGAGGGCGCGGCCGGGCTGGTGGGCCTGCTGAAGACCGCCCTGGCGGTGTCCCGGCGGCGCATTCCGGCGAGTCTGAACTTCCGCAACGCGAACCCGGCGATCCCGCTGGCGGACCTGGGTCTGCGGGTCCAGACCGCGGAGAGCGCGTGGCCGGCCCCCGAGCGGCCGCTGCTCGCCGGCGTGAGCTCGTTCGGCATGGGCGGCACCAACTGCCACGTGGTGGTGGGCGAGGCCGCCCCGGTGGCCGCCGGGCCGGGCGGGGACGGCGACGGCGGCTCCGGGCCCCTCGCCTGGCTGCTGTCCGGCCGGGACGGGGCTGCGCTGCGCGGGCAGGCCGCACGGCTGCGGGAGCACCAGGGGGACGACGCGCACGACCCGGTCGACACGGCCTTCTCGCTTGCCGCGACCCGGACCCGCTTCGACGCGCGGGCCGTGGTGGTGGCCGGGGACCTGGCCGGGCTGCTCGACGGGACGGCCGCACTGGCCGCCGGCCGGGACCATCCGGCCGTGGTCCTGGGCACCGCCCCGGGCCCGGCCCGTACGGCTTTCCTGTTCACCGGCCAGGGCAGTCAGCGGGCGGGAACGGGACGCGAACTGTACGAGACGTACCCGGAGTTCACCGCCGCCTTCGACGCGGCGCTCACGGCGCTCGACCCGCACCTGGACCGCCCGCTGAAGGACATCGCCTTCGGCGACGACGACACCCTCCTGAACCTCACCCAGTACACCCAGCCCGCCCTCTTCGCCCTCGAAACCGCCCTGTTCCGCCTGCTGGAGAGCTGGGGCGTCGCTCCGGACCGCGTGGCGGGCCACTCGATCGGGGAGCTGACGGCCGCGCACGTGGCGGGTGTCCTGTCGCTGGAGGACGCGGCCCTGCTGGTCGCCGCCCGCGGCCGCCTCATGGGCGCCCTGCCCACCGGCGGCGCCATGGCCGCCGTCGAGGCCACCGAAGAGGAGATCCTCCCGCTGCTCGGCGCACGGGTCTCCCTCGCCGCCGTCAACGGACCCGACGCCGTCGTCGTATCCGGCGACGAGGACGAAGTCGAACGGATCACCGGCCACTTCACCTCCACGGGACGGCGCACCCGACGCCTCACCGTCAGCCACGCCTTCCACTCCCCCCACATGGACCCCGTCCTCGACGAGTTCCGCACCATCGCCACCGGACTCACCTTCCACACCCCCCGCATCCCCGTCGTGTCCAATGTGACCGGCGGCTTCGCGACGGCCGAGGAGCTGGCCTCGCCCGACTACTGGACGCGGCACATCCGCGAGGCCGTCCGCTTCCACGACGGCGTACGGACCCTCGACGCGGACGGTACGACCGTCTACCTCGAACTCGGCCCGGACGCGGTGCTCACCGGCATGGCCCGCCGGACGCTCCGGGAGCCGGGCGACGGCCGCGGAGCCCTCTTCGCGGGGCTGCGCCGGGGCCGGCCGGAGGCCGCGCACCTGCTCGCCGCCGTCGCCGGGGCCCACGCGCACGGCACGGATGCCGACTGGGAGGGTCTGTTCGCGGCGCGCGGCGGCCGGCCGGTGCCGCTGCCCACGTACGCGTTCCAGCGGGAGCGCCACTGGCTCGACGCTCCCCCGGCGCAGAGCCCGGACGCCCCCGAGGCGGCTCCGGCCGCACCCTCCGGACGCCTGACGGGACCGTCGGCCGACGCCGACGCCGACGCCGACGTCAGGGCGGGTGTGGCCGTTCCGCACCCGGACCTGACCGAACTGGTCCGCACCCACATCGCCTTCGTGCTCGGCCACGTCACGGCCGGGGCCGTGGACTCCGCACGCAGCTTCAAGGACCTCGGCTTCGACTCCCTCTCCGGCGTCGAGCTGCGCGACCGGCTCCAGGCGGCGACGGGGCACGCGCTGCCCGCCGCGCTGGTCTACCACCACCCCACCCCGGACTCCGTGGTCCGCCTGCTGGAGGAGCGGTACGCCGGCACCGGCACCCGTCCTTCCGGCGACGGCACGACCGCCGCCGGCGGGACCGCGGCGGACGCGGCCGACCCCGTGGTGATCGTGGGGATGTCCTGCCGCTACCCGGGCGGCGTCGGCTCCCCGCAGGACCTGTGGCGGCTCGTCGACTCCGGCACCGACGCCATCGGCCCGTTCCCGGCCGACCGGGGCTGGGACCTGGCCGGCCTGTACGACCCCGACCCCGACCACCCGGGCACCACGTACGCCCGCGAAGGCGGCTTCCTGGCGGGTGCCGGGGACTTCGACGCCGCGTTCTTCGGGATCAGCCCCCGCGAGGCCGCCGCGATGGACCCCCAGCAGCGGCTGCTGCTGGAGACCGCCTGGGAGGCGTTCGAGCAGGCGGGGATCGCCACGGAGGGGCTGCGGGGCTCGCGGGCCGGGGTGTTCGTCGGCGCGAGCGCGGCGGACTACGGGCCGCGCCTGCACGAGGCGGCCGAGGGCTACGACGGGTACCTGCTCACCGGCAGCGCCGCGAGCGTCGCCTCCGGGCGCCTCGCCTACACCTTCGGGCTGGAGGGCCCGGCCGTGACGGTGGACACCGCGTGCTCGTCCTCGCTCGTCGCCCTGCACCTCGCCGTGCAGGCGCTGCGCCAGGGCGAGTGCGACCTGGCGCTCGCGGGCGGCGTGACGGTGATGCCCACGCCGGGCATGTTCCTGGAGTTCAGCCGGCAGCGCGGGCTGGCTCCGGACGGCCGGTGCAAGCCGTTCGCCGCGGCGGCGGACGGTACCGCCTGGGCCGAGGGGGTCGGTCTGCTGCTGGTGGAGCGGCTCTCGGACGCCGAACGCAACGGACACCGGGTGCTGGCCGTCGTCCGCGGCTCGGCGATCAACCAGGACGGTGCGAGCAACGGCCTGACCGCGCCCAACGGCCCCTCCCAGGAACGCGTCATCCGCCGGGCCCTCGCCTCCGCGGGACTGACCGGGCGGGACGTGGACGCGATGGAGGCGCACGGCACGGGCACCCGGCTCGGGGACCCCGTCGAGGCGGACGCGCTGCTCGCCACGTACGGCCAGGACCGCCCGGAGGGGCGGCCCCTGTACCTGGGGTCGCTGAAGTCGAACATCGGCCACGCCCAGGCGGCGGCCGGCGTCGGCGGGATCATCAAGATGGTCGAGGCCATGCGGCACGGCGTGCTGCCGCGCACCCTGCACGTGGACGAGCCGTCCGCGCACGTCGACTGGTCCGCGGGTTCCGTGGAGCTGCTCACCGAGGCCCGGGAGTGGCCCTGGGCGGAACGCCCGAAACGGGCCGCGGTGTCCTCGTTCGGCATCAGCGGCACCAACGCGCACGTCATCCTGGAGCAGGCTCCGGAGGCGCTCGTACCCGATACCCGGCCGGACGCCCGGCCGGACGCCCCGCCGGTGCTCGTACCGCTGTCGGCGCGCACCGCGGACGTTCTGCCGGCGCAGGCCGAGCGGCTGCGCGGATACCTGGCCGGACAGGAGGATGCGGACCTCGCCGAGGTAGCCGGGGTCCTGGCCCGCGGGCGGACCGCGCTGGAGCACCGGGCGGTCGTGCTCGCCGAGGACCGGGAGGGCCTCCTCGCGGCGCTGACCGCGCTGGCGGCCGGGTCGGAGCATCCGGCGGTGGTCCGGGGCGCCGCGTCCGGCAGGGCCCGTACGGCGTTCCTCTTCACGGGGCAGGGGAGCCAGCGGGCCGGCATGGGCCGCGAACTCTACGACACCTACCCGGAGTTCACCGCCGCCTTCGACGCCGCAATCGCCGCGCTCGACCCGCACCTCGACCGCCCGCTGAAGGACATCGTCCTCGGCGACGACGACACCCTGCTGCACCTCACCCAGTACACCCAGCCCGCGATCTTCGCCCTGGAAACCGC
>NZ_JBVJGW010000021.1:0-130631 GCF_055587105.1 Streptomyces sp. NPDC048461
CGGTCCGGATCGGCGTAGACGGCTACGCTCGCGATCCCGGCGTCCCGGCAGGCCCGGGCAACGCGGACAGCGATTTCGCCACGGTTGGCGATGAGTACCTTGCGCACGATGGCTCGTTTCTCCTGACGACCGAGAGATCGGACCCAGTTTCCCCACAGCCACCGTCAGAGATCAACTCAACGCTGTTCAGACTTTGGTGAATTTCCCGCCGCCTCCCGGACCGGAACCGGCCACCTGCATTCCGTTTCTTTCCCTCCCCTGACGTTCCGCTGGCCTTTCCCTTTCACCGCCGCGATTCCCAGGAGAAACGCCACCGGGATCTGCATTTCCGGCCCGGCGGGGGCGGGGAATGCCCCCGCCGCAGGCGCAGGCGCAGCGCCGGGGCGCGCCTCAGCGCGGGGCGAAGAACTCCCGGAGGTCGGCGGGGAAGGCGCCCGCGGCGGCGGCCGCGGCCGTGAACCCGCCCGTGAGCTCGGTCAGGCGTGCCACGCCGGCCGCGCCCAGCCGTTCGTACGGCGCCCGGTCCAGCCGGTCGGTCTGCGTTTCGAGGTCCGCACGCAGCTCCACCCCGTGGGAGGTGAGGCGGCCCTCGGTGTCCATCAGCCCCCGGCCGCGCAGCCGGGCTTCGGCCGCGTCCCATTCCTCCGCGGTCCAGCCGCGGTTGGCCAGGCCCATCTCCTTGGGCATGCCGTGCTCGCTCGCCGAGTCGGCCACCAGGGCGTCGAGGCCGCCCAGCCCGGCGTGCTGGAGGGCGGCGATGTGGGCGTCACCGCGGTGCTCCCGCAACAGCGTGGCCGCGTACCAGAGCGCGAGGTGCGGCTCCCGCGGCACGGGCTGGTCGGCGTGGGCCGAGAACATCACCCGCCCGGAGCGCTCCGCCGCCCCGGCCGCGCGCAGCGCCAGGTCCGCCGCCTCGGCCATCTCCGGCCCTGCGAGGGCCGCTGCGCCGAGGTGCCGGCGCAGGACCGCGTCCGCGGCGCGCAGGCGCAGTTCGCGTACGGTGCCGGGCGCGACGAGGGTCCACACGCGGGGGACGTGCCGGGAGACCAGCCCGTGCGCGAAGCCGTAGAGCGCCGCGGTGACGGCCCCCGGACCGACGGAGCCGAGGGCCGCGGTCCGGGCGGCGAGATAGACCGTCATCGGGTCCTCGACCCCGTGCTCCGCCAGGTCTCGGGCGAGTTCGGGTCCGAAGTAGGCCATCGAATGGAAGGAGTTGAGTGTCTTCTGGCAGTGGCGTCCGGCCCGTTCGGGCAGGGAGATCGTGTCCATGCCATTCACGCTATCCACCTGATTGCCCCTGTTGAGGATGATCGGACCGGAACATGGGCAATTCGCGGTACGGAGAACGTCACGCGCAGGACAAGTGCACGCGGCGACGGCCCCCCGGGGACGCCCTCAGCGCTCCCCCGGCGCCGCGCACGTCTCACGCGCCGCGTGCACCCCACGCACCTCGTGCACCTCGTGCACCTCGTGCACCTCGTGCACCGAAGGGTCGAACAGGGGCCCGAGCAGGGCCCAGAGGCGCTCGGCGGTCGCCGGGTCCCACCACGCGGCGTCCCTGCGGCCGAGGGATTCCAGGCCCGCCGTCACGACGACGGCCAGGTCCGCCACGTCGTCCTCGTGCAGCCTTTTCATCCGGTCGCGCACCAGGCCCAGCACCTCTTCGAGGAGCCGCGGACTGCCGTCGGACCCGTGGGGGTCCAGCTGGAGGCCCGCCCGTACGGTCGCGTCCTCGCGCAGGGCCCGCACCAGTAACAGGCTGAACCGGGCCGCACCCCGGCGGGCGGGCGCCTCGAAGGCGGCGTCGACCAGCGCGGTGAGCTCCTGGTGCGCCTGGCCGTGCACGGCCGCGGCCAGTGCCTCGGTGGTGTCGAAGTGGTGGTACAGCGCGCCCCGACTCACTCCCGCCATGCGGCAGATGTTGACCAGCCCTGCGTTGCGCACGCCTCCGTTGCCGATGAGTTCGGCGGTGGCGCGGATGAGCGCCCGACGTGTCTGCTCGGCGCGTTTCTGCATCCGGCGCTACGCCCTTCCTTGGTTCCGGGAACGGGTTTGCAGAGCCTGGGCTCGGTGCGTCAGTGAATCACCCAGAGACAGCAACATACAAGTCTGTCTGTCTTTGAGTCGACCCGTTCGGCCACCTCCGTTGCATCGCGACCGAATCCCGTCGGCCGGATTCCCCACAAACAGGCATCGATACACCGCACTTACCGGGACGACACCCCCTCCACGCCTCGACCGACCACCCCTCCCGTGAGGTGACATCCCTCGTTGACAATCCGACAGGTCTGTTTGTTATGGTCCGGATGCCTCACGGGAAGGCCCGTGGCAGCTGAGTGACAGTGACGTTGAGGAGTCCGATGAACAGCTCGACCGCCCCGGTGTTCGCCGAAGCCCTGCGGGAAGGCCTCGTCCGGGCGGCGGCGGTCCGGCACTCCCGCCCCCCGCGGAAACCGCGACTCGTGGCCCTCCCCGCTCCGGCGTCGGCCTCGCCCCCGTCCGCGCCGCAGGCCCCGGTCCTGGAAGCGGCGCCGCCGCCCGGGGAACACCGGGCACACCAGGACCCCGAGGCGCACGGGGTGCACGAGGCGCACGAGGCGCCCGCGGCCGTCCTGCTCCGGACCGAAGCCGCCGCGATCCTGCGCCGGTTCTCCCTCGCGCTCCCCTCCCTGCGGCCGGCCGGAGGGGCCGGCCTGCCCCGCCGCGACGCGTCCTGCCTGGCGTACGCCCGCGACGTCCTGCTCCTCGCCCAGGATCCGGCCCCCGGGGAGGGTCCGGCGGTCACGCCGTCCGCCGCCGCGACACCGCGGCACCTGGTCGCCGCGGGCACCCTGCTGCTCGAATGCGCCCTGCTCCAGGTCACCGAGAGCGGAGCCGACGGTCACGCCGCGCTGGCGCGGGGCCTGGCGGTGGTCCGCCTGCTCGGCGACGCGGTGCGGGCCGCGGGCCCCGGCCTCTGGAGCGACGGCGACGGCAGCGGCGACGGCGACTGGGCCGAGTCCCGGCAGCTCGCCCACCGCCTCCACGACGAGATCGGCGGCGCGCTGGCCCTCGCGCAGCACCGGATCGGGCTCGGCGAGGACGACCCCGAGGGCGCCGCCGCCCACCTGACCGCGGCGAAGCGGGCCCTGGACGAGGCCGCCCGCGAGAACCGGACCCTGATCGGCTCCCTGCACCGCAGCTCCCGCACCCCGCCGATCCGCGAGTCCCTGCTGCGCTGGCTCGCCGACGTGGCGCCGCACGCCCCGGTCACCGTGACGGTGACGGGCGACGAGACCGCGGCCTGCGAACGCTGGCGCCGCGAGCTGTCGTTCGTCCTGCGCGAGGCGGTGCGCAACTCCCTGGCGCACGCCGGGGCCGGGCGGATCGAGGTCACCGTACGGACCACGCGGCGCTGGATGTACGCCCGGGTCCAGGACGACGGCGCCGGCTTCGCCGCGGAAGCCGGCCCGGGCCGCGCCCCGCAGGAGCCGGGTGCCGGAAACGGCCTGCGGTCGATGCGGGGCCGCATCGAGGACCTGGGCGGGCGGCTGCGCGTCGCGAGCGCCCCCGGCGAGGGCACGCGCGTGGAGGTCCACCTCCCGTTCGCCGCCCGCCGGTAGGCCGGACCGCCGCCGCGGCCTCAGAGGCTGCGGGCGGTGATGTCGCCGTGGGCGGTGGTGGCGCGGATGGTGAGGGCGGGGGCGCCGTCGGCGTTGCGCAGGGCGTTGTGGATGCGGCCGTGGCCGGTGCCTGCGTCGAGGGAGGCGCAGACTCCGCGGGCGGCGCCGACGGTGATCCCGCCGGACTGGGTGGCGAGTTCGACGGTGCCGTGGACGGCTTCGGCGATGTGGAGGTCGCCCTGCTGCGTGCTGATGGCGGCGGGGCCGCCGAGGCGGCCGACGGTGATGTCGCCGGAGAGGAGGGTGAGGCGGGCGGAGGCGGTCTCGTCGAGCTTGACGGAGCCGTGGGCGGCCTCGAAGGTGACGTCGCCGAGGCGTCCGACGCCGCGGAACTCGGCGCTGGCCGCCTTCGCCTCGACGCGGGAGCCGACGGGGACCCGGACGGTCACCTCGACGGACCCGGAGGTGCCCAGGACCCGGTTCTTCGCGGGTGCGGTCCCGATCCGCAGGACGCCGTCGGCGTACGCGACGGTGACCTGCTCGGCGGCCTTCACGTCGCGACCCTTGGAGGCGTCCGCGGGCAGCACCTCGACGGTGGTGTCGGCCCGGTCGGCGGCGATGAACCGCACGCGCCCGGCGGGGAGGTCGAGGACGGCGGTGACGGGGGCGGTGGTGTCGAAGGTCTGCATGGCGTTCACCTGTCTGCTCGTTGTTTCTGACATCGCAAACGCTACGTTGCATTCAAGATTCCTTCAATGTTCACGTTGCGAACCAGCACCATCAATGCAGCTCACGAGGCCTATTTCATTGCAATGATTCTACGAACGAATGCAACAACCACCCTCCTACCGTTGCAATGATCAGCCGGTGAACGCTACAGTGGAGGCATCGGTGACGCACGGAGGGAGATCACGGTGCCGGGAGGCAGACTCACCCAGCAGGAACGCCAGCAGATCGCGCTGGGGGTGGCCGACGGCCTCGCCTACGCGGAGATCGCCCGACGCCTCGACCGCCCCACCTCGACGGTCACGCGCGAGGTGATGCGCAACGGCGGCCCCACCGCCTACCGCGCCGACCTCGCCCACCGCGCCACCGAGCGCCGCGCCCACCGGCGTACGCAGACGCCGACCCGCGACCCGCAGGCAGCCCCGCAGCCCCACGGGCGGAACGCCGAGGACGTGCACGCGTACGAGGAGAAGCTCACCACCGTCCTCATGGAGGCGGGCACGCCGAAGATGATGGCCCGCGTCCTGACCTGCCTCTACACCACCGACGCAGGCAGCCTCACCGCGTCCGAGCTGGTCCGGCGCCTCCAGGTCAGCCCGGCGTCCATCTCCAAGGCGGTGGCGTTCCTGGAGGGCCAGGGCCTCGTCCGCCGGGAACGCGCCGAGGGCCGGCGCGAGCGCTACGTCGTCGACGACGACGTCTGGTACCAGGCCATGATCGCCAGCGCCCGTGCCAACGCCCGGATCATCGAGACCGCGCAGCAGGGCGTCGGCGTCCTCGGCCCCGACACCCCCGCCGCGGGGCGCCTGGAGAACATCGCCCGCTTCCTCGACTTCGTCTCCGAGGGCATCGTCCGCGCCGCGGAACAGGCCCGCGAGGTGCTCCACACCAAACCCGGCACGCCCCCCGACGACACCGCCCCGCCCGCCTGACCCGACCCCGCCGCGCACCCGCCCCACGACGCCGTTCCGGCGGCGAGAACCGAGCCGCGGCGCCCCTGCCTCATCCGCTACGCTGTCCCTGAGCTGCCCCAGAGGCAGCCCCCGCCTTCGTAGCTCAGGGGATAGAGCACGGCTCTCCTAAAGCCGGTGTCGCAGGTTCGAATCCTGCCGAGGGCACGATCCGAAGACCCCCGGTCGCATGCGACCGGGGGTCTTCGGCGTCACGGGGTCCATGTGGTTACATGGCCCGCGTGTCGCGTGACACCGTCCACTGAGCTGTGGGCCGGGCGGTGGTTGGGCAGGCACCCGTACCTGAAGGACCGGGCCCATGGGCTTCCACGCCACCGGCTACGGGTGATTCCCCTCGGTTGTTCCGCTGCCGTCGCACGCACACACACCGTGAGGACCCACACTCCGTGTCATCCGCTTCGTTCGCCTCGTTCAACCAGTCCGTCATCGACGAGTTCCGGGCCAACTCCGGCCGCGTCGGGGGCCCCTTCGAAGGCTCCGCGCTCGTCCTGCTCACCACCACCGGCGCCCGGTCCGGGAAGCCGCACACCGTGCCACTCGGCTTCGTGCGGCAGGAGGCCGCCGACGGCGGGCACCTGCTCGTCGTCGGGTCCGCCGCCGGCGCGGACCGGCATCCCGCCTGGTACCACAACCTGCTCGCCCACCCCCTCGTCGAGGTCGAGACCGGCGCCGACGCCTACGAGGCCGTCGCCGTGCCCGCCGAAGGGGCCCGGCGGGAGGCCCTGTTCGCGCACGTCGTCCGCGCCGAGCCCGGATACGGCGCCTACCAGGAGCGGACCGCGCGGCTCCTGCCCGTCGTCGCCCTGCAGCGGACCCACGACGTCCCGCCGTCCGGGGAGACGGGGATCGCCGGGAAACTGCTGGAGGTGCACGGCTGGCTGCGGGCCCAGCTGGCCCACGTACGGGAGGAGTCCCGCGGCGGCGGTCCGGCCTCGCTCGGGCTGCAACTGCGCCAGCACTGCCTCGCGTTCTGCCGGTCGCTGGAGTTCCACCACACGGCCGAGGACGCCGGGCTGTTCCCGTTCCTCGCCGAACGCCACCCGGAGATGCGGGAGTTCTTCCTGCGGATCGCCGAGGACCACCGCACCGTCGCCCGGCTCCAGGAGGACCTCGTACGGGCGCTGGAGGGGCCCGACGACGGGTTCAGCGGGCGTGTGGAGCGGCTGAGCCGGGAGCTGGAGGCCCATCTCGACCGGGAGGAGGCGCAGTTGCTCCCGGTGCTGCGGGCGCTGGAAGGCTGAGGCGGGCCTCGGCGCCGCCCTCCGCGCGGTTGCGGAACGCCAGGGCGGCGCCGAGGACCCGGGCCTGGCCCACGGCGATCGTCAGGCCCAGGCCGTGGCCCTTGTTCATGCCCTCCGTGCGGAACCTCTGCGGCCCGGCCTCCAGCAGGTACGCCGGATAGCCGGGCCCCGCGTCGGTGACCGTCACGCTCCGGGTCCGGCCGTCGACGGTCACCGTGACGGGCGTCGCGCCGTGCTTGTGCGCGTTCAGCACGAGGTTGCCGATGATCCGCTCCAGTCGCCGCCGGTCCGTCTCCAGCCGGGCGCCGGCGGCCACCACCAGCGCAGTGTCGGTGGCGGAGGCGCGGATCGTCCGGGCCGTCAGCTCGGCCAGGTCGTAGGAGTCCAGCTCCACGCGCTCGCTGCCCGTGTCCAGCCGGGACGTCTCCAGCAGGTCCTCGGTCAGCGCGCGCATCGCCTGCACCCGGTCCCGTACGAGCTCGGCCGGGCGGCCCGGCGGCAGCAGCTCCGCGGCCGCCACCAGGCCCGTCAGCGGGGTGCGCAGCTCGTGGGCGACGTCCGCCGTGAACCGCTGCTCGGCCTCCAGCTTGCGCTGGAGGGTGCAGGCCATCGTGTCCAGGGCCCGGGAGACGGCCGCCACCTCGTCCTGGCTGCGCGTACGGTCCCCGACGCGGGCGTCCAGGTCGCCCGCGCTGATCCGGCGGGCCACCTGCGCGGTCAGCTGCAGCCGCCGGGTGACGCGGGTGACGCCGAAGGCGCCGATGAGGAGAGTGCCTCCGATCGCGAGGGCGGAGGAGCCGAGGATGGCCCGGTCCAGGCTCACGATGGTCGCCTCGGCGCTGGTGAAGTCCACGGCGACGGCTATCGCGGTCCGGTCGGCGGCCGGCCCCGCCGCCCACACGGCGGTCCGTCCGCGGTGCGTGCCGAAGGCCGTACCGCGCTTGCCCCGCAGGGCGAGGGCGTGCAGCCGCGGGGGCAGCCCGGCGGGCTCGACGCCCTCGCCGCGCGGCAGGCGCCCGCCCTCCTCGTACGCCACGATCGTCCGTTCCAGCCGGTCCATCGCGCTGGTGCGGGCGGCCCGCTCGGTCTGCTCGGTCATCATCCGGTGCACGAGGACGCCGAGCAGCGCGGCGAGCCCGCAGCACATGAGCGTGATGAAGACCGCGGCCTTCCAGGTCAGCGTCGAGGTCCAGGGAGGCAGCGCCGGCAGCGCGTGCCCGCGGGCGGTGAGCGCGGGACCTGTGCCCGGGCGGGGACCGGCGGAGCGGCGGGGACCGCCGGAGCGGACGCGCGGGGGTCGTGGGCGGGGCATCGGCGCTCCGGGCGGGCGTGCGGGAGGACAGGGGCAGGCCCCGGGGACCACGGGCGGGGCGGGGCTCCGGCCGTGCGCCCCGGCGACAGGCCGACGGTACGGCAGTCATGTGTGGGCCGTCCCTCGACGGCGTAACGGTTGCCCGGAAACCGGCGCGCGATGACGTCACGGCACCGTCACGGCACACGGAAGCCCTCCCGGTCCGGAACCGGAAGGGCCACGCGGTCACGCGGTCACGCGGTCACGCGGTGTCGCACCCGCGGGAGCCGTGACCACCACGGCGCCCGCCCACTCCCGCCCCCTCACGGGGGCGCGGGCCGCGGTGCCCGCGTCAGCTCAGTCCCCGGCTGCGCTCGCCGATGCGGTCACCCTGCGGAGTGCCGGCCCGCTTCAGGGCCGCCTTCGTGTGCGCCCCGCCCTTGACCTTGCTCCGGAGCGGGCCCTCGAAGCCGTGTCCCTGCGCCCACGGCACCTGGGACTGCTCCTGCGCCTTCGCCATGGCGGCGCGGCCGTCCTGCATCTGCTCTTTGCTCATCCCGTCGTCAACTCCCTCGGGAAGCACCCAATCGGACTACTGGGATCGTATGCACATATACCGGCCGACGCACCCGGGCCGGAAGCAAAGAATTCGGGATCAAGGACCGCGCGGCGGGGCCGGGTGCCCCAGGGCCTTCTGCACGAGCTCGTCCGGGCAGGGCGTCCCCCGGGGCAGCTGGTACTTCGCCGTCACCCGGTACTCCCCCGGCCCCGGCGCCAGCAGCTCCGTCCACACGTCGCCCGACGGGTCCGGGGCGGCCTTGAACAGGCACCCGGCGGTGTTCGCGTACTCCTTCGGCACCCCGGTCCCGCCGCCGCCCCGCGCCTTCGAGGCGAAGGTCTCCTGCGGCGGCACCACGGCCCTGCCGTCCGCGCCCACCAGCCCCAGCCACGGGGAGTGCGGGACCCGCACCAGGACCCGGCCCGCCTGCCGCACGTTCACCACGAGCTGGTCGGCGCCCGCCCGCACCACGCGGGCCGGGCCGGACACCAGGTCGGTCGGCGCCTGGACCTTGAACAGCTGCCAGTTCGCGTCGCCCCACACCTGCTGGAGGTAGGGCAGCCCGGCGCGCACCAGCCGCGCCTCGTCCTTGCCGCCCTCGTCGGGCCGGTCGGCCGGCAGCACCACGTAGTGCACGGCCCAGCGGTCCAGCCACTCCCGGTAGGTCACGTCGTTGAGGGTGTCGTCGTAGAAGAGCGGGTTGCGCTCCAGGTCGGCCTGCCGGTTCCAGCCGCGCGCGAGGTTCACGTACGAGGGGAACGCCGAGGACTCGCGGTGGCTGCTCGCCGGGACCACCTCGACCCGGCCCCGGTCGGCGCCCACCTTGTCCAGCTGGTCGACGAGCGGGGCCAGCTCCCGGTTCCAGGCGGCCAGCGGGGTGGTGCGGATGATGTCCGTGACGCTGTTGGTGGTGATCCAGGCGGTCAGCCCGGCGAACGCCAGCAGCACCGCGTACCAGCGCCGCGACCGCGGGGCGTAGTACGGGAGGGCCGCGAGCAGCACGGCCCCGCCGAACAGCATCATCATCCGGGTCACGTTGGAGCCGACCTGGGAATCGACCGCCCAGGTCAGGAAGGTGCCCAGCGCGTAGACGGCCGCCGCGACACGGACCGTCCTCCAGCGCTTCGGCACGAGCACGCACACGGCCACCGCGAACACGAACGGCAGCCAGGCCGAGCCCAGCCGCATCGGCTGCGTCCCGGAGAACGGGAACAGCCAGGCCGACAGCCCGACCACCGCGACCGGCGCCAGCCCCAGCGCGTACGCACCCGGGCGCCGCCGGGTCAGGAACAGGGCCGCCGCCACCACCCCCAGGAACAGCCCGGCGACCGGGCTGGAGGCGGTGGCCAGCCCCGCCAGCGGGGCCGCCACGGCGGCCTTCGCCCAGCGGCGCCGCGACCACTTGCGGGGCCAGCAGAACACCGCGGCGACCGCGGCGAGCGCGAACATCGCACCGAGGCCGAAGGTGACCCGGCCCGACAGGGCGTTGCAGAGCAGCCCGTACACCCCGGCGAGCGCGGGCCACAGCGGCTCGCGCACCGATCCGCGGCAGCGGGTCAGTATCAGCGCGAGCAGACCGGCCGAGACCGTGCCGGCGACCATCATCGTGGTGCGCACGCCGAGCACGTGCATGAGGTACGGCGAGACCACGCTGTACGAGACCGGGTGCATCCCGCCGTACCAGGCGAGGTTGTACGCGGAGTCGGGGTGGCGCCCGACGAACTCGGCCCACGCGTCCTGCGCGGCGAGGTCGCCGCCGCTGTTGGCGAAGCTGAAGAACCACAGGACGTGCAGCACCCCGGCGAGGACGGTGGCGACCGCCACCGGGTGGCGGCGCGCCCAGCCGAGGCCGGGGCCGCGGCGGCCCGGAGCGCCGGGTTGCGGCGCGGCGGGGCCCTCCTGCGGGGCGCGTCCCGCGGCGGCGGGGGGCGCGGAGGTCCCGGAACCGTCCCGGTGCACCGGCGCAGCGGCGGCACGACGCCGTCCCTGCTGCTCAGCGGTGGTCACTGCCCACTCCCCCACACATGAGTTCCCTGCCCGGACGCACGTCCCGGATCCCAAGACGCGCCCCGGCGCCCCGGGGTTGCCCGGGGCGCCGGCCGCGCGCTCGCGGCGGCGGTCAGCCGACGCGCGTCAGCTTGCTCCCGATGCCCGGCGAGGCGAGGTCGTCCTTCAGCGCCACCGGCACCTTCACCTGGCTCGCGCCCTCGCCGACGGTCAGCACGCCGATCTCGGTGCCGGCCTTCGCGGTCTGCGGGATCTTGGCGCCGTCGCCCTGCGCCAGCTCGATGCCGACGGTCAGCGCGCCCCACCCGACGGCCTGGACGTCGGCGGTGGCGACGACCGGCGTACGGCCGCCGAGCCCGTCGTCCACGTACCCGACGACGTCGCCCTTCTTCACGACGGGCGCCCCGTTCAGGGACTTCTGGGTGGCGGTCATGAGCTGCTTGCTCGCCGCGAGCACGCTGTCGATGATCGGCGGCTTGTGCTGGCCGAGGACGGCGCCGACGATCAGCTGCCGGGTCTTGCCGACGTCCTTGTAGGCGGCGAAGAGCAGGTTGCCGCCCGCCTTGGTGGTCGTACCGGTCTTGATGCCGAGCGACTCGTTGAACGGCACCAGGCCGTTCCAGTTCCGCCAGACCTTGCCCGACGGGTCCTGCCAGCTGGGCTTCTTGGTGATCTCCAGCAGCGTCTCGATCTCCACCAGCTTCAGGCCCAGCTTGACCTGGTCCTCGGCGGTGCTGACCGTGGTCGCGTCCAGGCCCGAGGGGTCCGTGTACGTGGTGTTCTTCATGCCGAGGTCCTTGGCGGTGTCGTTCATCTTCTTGACGAACGCCTCCTGGGAACCGGAGTCCCAGCGCGCCAGCAGCCGGGCGATGTTGTTGGCCGACGGGATCATGAGGGCGGCGATCGCGTCGTACTCGGTGAGCTTGTCGCCCTCCTTGACCGTGTCGAGCGTCGACTCGTTGTCCGTGGAGTTGTTCTTCTTGCCCTCGGACTCGGCCGTCTTGTCGACGTCGATCACCTCGCCCTTCTCACCCTTCTTGATGGGGTGGTCGCGCAGGATGATGTACGCCGTCATCGACTTGGTGACGCTCGCGATCGGCACCGGCTTCTGCTCGCCGGACTGGCCGAGCGTGCCGAGGCCGGCGGCCGCCATGTACGCCTGGCCCTCCCCGGGCCAGGGCAGCTGCGGCTTGGCGCCCTCGAAGGTGTACGAGGACTTCGCGGTCATCACGAGCGTCGGCTCGGGCAGCGGGCGCACCAGCTGCGCGACCGAGACGATGATCGCCAGGAGCACGACGACCGGCGCGTAGATCTTGAACCGCCGTACGGCGGTGCGCAGCGGGCTCGGCGGCGGGGGCGGGTTGTTGGTGAGGTCCGCGAGCATGTCGAGCGGCGGCTTCGGCGGCAGCGGCTGCTGCGTGGTCCGCTCGGGCGACTCGTACGCGGGCGTGGGCGTGGCCGCGGCGGGCTTGGGGGCCGGCTTCGGGGTCACGGCCGGGGCCGGGGCCCCGTCGGTGCGCAGCGGTACGAAGGTACTGGCCTTCGGCGGCGCGGCCCGGTCGGCGGTACCCGCGTCCCCGGCCGGCGCGACCGGCGGCTTGACCGCGCGGAACACGGCGGTGCGCTCGCTGTCCGCGGCGGCGGAGTCGGCCGCGGCCGGCCCGCCGGCGTCCGCGCGGCCGGACGAAGCGGAATCCTTGGCGGGAGGCGCGGCCTTGGGCGCGGCCGGCGCGGGCGGGGTCACCGCACGGAACACCGCCGTGCGCTCACTGTCCCCGCCGGACCCGGCCGGAGACGACTCCGGCGCACCCGCGCCCTCCTCGGCACCGTCCCGGCCGGACACCGGCTGGGGCCGCCGGAAGAAGTCGACCCGCGACCCCTCGGCACCCCGCTCACCGGCAGAACCGGAACCCGCAGCCGCCGGCGGCTTCACCGCACGGAACACCGCGGTGCGCTCACTGTCGGCAGGCACCGCGGCGGACGGGCGAACGGAATCGGCGGCGTCAGCGGCCGGCTCCTCGACCGAAGCGGAATCCTTGGCGGGAGGCGTGGCCTTGGGCGCGGCCGGCGCGGGCGGGGTCACCGCACGGAACACCGCCGTGCGCTCACTGTCCCCGCCGGACCCGGCCGGAGACGACTCCGGCCCACCCGCACCCTCCTCGGCACCGTCCCGGCCGGACACCGGCTGGGGCCGCCGGAAGAAGTCGACCCGCGACCCCTCGGCACCCCGCTCACCGGCAGAACCGGAACCCGCAGCCGCCGGCGGCTTCACCGCACGGAACACCGCGGTGCGCTCACTGTCGGCAGGCGCCTCGGCGGACGGGGGCGCCGCCGGGGACGGGGCCCCGGAGCGGGATGCGGGCTCGGCCGGCGATCCCGAACCGGCGTCGGCGGCGTCGGCGTCGGAGGACGGCTTCGGCACCTCGGCGCCGCGCGCACCCCCCGCACTCCCGGCGGACCCGCCACCGGACGCGGAGCGGGACTCGGACCCGCTCGGGGACCCTGCCTCGGACGCGGGCTCCGCCTCGGCAGCAGAGGCGGGCGCGGACTCGGACTCGACCTCGGCGTCGGCGTCGGCGTCGGCGTCGGCGTCGGCGTCGGCGTCGGCGTCGGCATCGGCATCGGACTCGGACTCGGCGTCGGAGCCGGACGCGGCCTCGGGCCCGCCCTCGGCAGCGTCAGACCCAGAGCCGGAGCCGGACCCATTCCCGGAACCGGACCCGGCATCGGACCCGGAGTCCGCCTCGGCCTCGGCATCGGCATCGGCATCGGCATCGGCACCCGACCCGGCCGCGGCAGCGGCCGCTCCGGCGCCCGGCTTCGATCCGGCGGCAGCCGCACCCGCGGCGTCCGGGTCCGCAGCAACCGGGTCCACAGCGTCCGGATCCGCAGCAGCCGGAACCTCGGCTGCCGGTTCCGCCCCCGCGGGCGACCCGTCGGAACCCGCGGGCGCCTCGGCGGTGGCGACCCACGCCGCGACGGCCTCGCGCAGCGGATCGCGCTCCGGGCTGTCGCCGGCACCGCCCGAGGCGTCCTCGGGCTCCCTCGGCCGGAACACCGACAGCCTCGGATCACGCTCCGCGGAGGACTCCGCCGCCCCCGGCGCTCCTGCATCTACCGACTTCTCGGGGGACTCGCCCGCCACCAGTTCCTCCTCGATCGCCGCCACGTCCGGCTGTCCGAATGTCTAACAGTGTCCCGTCTGGGGGCATCGCCCCCGTGCTAGACGAGAACGACATAGTTGCGAGTTCCCCCGCAAAGCGGTCAGGCGCTCTCGACAGATGAATGTGAGAGGCGTCACCCTGTCACTCATCCACGCGGGGAGGCATGGATGGGCAGGAGCCGCAGAACAATTCCGGAGGAGCTTCTGCTGCTCGCCTTGGACCCGGCCACGGGTACCACGGCGCAGCCGCAGTCGCTCGACCTCGGCCTGGCCGGGGCACAGCTAGTGGAGCTGGCTCTGGCAGGACGGATAGCCCCTGACGGGGATCGTATCGCCGTGGTGATGCCACGGCCGACAGGAGATCCGACTCTGGACTCCGCACTGGAACTGCTGCGCAGGCGCGGCAGCCCGGTTCGGGCCGTCCACTGGATCGGCGGACCCCGGCTGGGGCTCCGCCAGATTTACCTCGCTCACCTGGAGCGTTGCGGCATGGTCCATGCCGTCGCGGGACAGATGTGCGGGGTGCTGCCGACGACTCGCTACCAGGCGACCGACACGGCGATCAGCCGGGAGATCCGTGCCCGGCTCGACAGTGCGATCCGCACCGGTGTACCGCCGGACCCGCGGACCGCGGCGCTTGCCGCACTGGCCCACGCGGTCGGACTCGGCAAGCACCTGTACCCCGGCAACGAGGGGCGGTCGTCCAGATCCCGGCTTCGGGACCTGATCCGGCACGACCCCATGGGCGGACTCGTGGCGCACGCCGTGATGGACGTCCAGAACGGTGTGGCGGCACAGCCGCGCCGTGACCGCGCACCGGCACCGCCGGTCCGGGCCACGGCGAGCAGTGTCCCGCTCCAGCCGCGCCGGACCGGTGCCATGGCCCGCGCGGCCGCGCACTGATCCACCGCTCCATCGCAACGCCACCGCCGTGACCGGCGCCCCCAGGGGCCCCGGCCCGGGAACCGCCGACGCGGGGGGGGGGGGGGGGGGGGGGCGCGGGCCGCCCCCCCCCCCCCCGCGTCTGTTTTCCCTGCCGTTCCCCAGCGGCAGCGCACGCTTCGGTGGCAGTCTGCTCAACATCAGACACGCAGAGGGACAGCAACAGAAGAAGGCGGAGGTGCCGTTCACGTGGCGTCCAATGTCAATCCCACCGTCCGACGCCGCCGACTGGGCATGGAGTTGCGCAAGCTCCGCGAGGACAAGGGCATGACGGCCGAGCAGGTCGCCGAACGCCTGCTCGTCTCCCAGTCGAAGATCAGCCGGCTGGAGAACGGCCGCCGTTCCATCAGCCAGCGCGACGTCCGCGACCTGTGCGACGTGTACGAGGTGGAGGACCGCCGCCTCGTGGACTCGCTCATGCAGATGGCCAAGGACTCCCGCCAGCAGGGCTGGTGGCACGCCTTCGGGGACATCCCGTACAGCGTCTACATCGGCCTGGAGACGGACGCCGCCAGCCTGCGCACGTACGAGCCGCTGGTGATCCCGGGGCTGCTCCAGACCACGGAGTACGCCCAGTCCCTGGTCCGCGGCGCGTGGCCGGAGACCGCTCCCGCCGACGTGGACAAGCGCGTGCAGGTCCGGATGCACCGGCAGAAGCGGCTGTCGGAGACCGAGAACAACAACCCGGAGCTCGGGCCGCTGCGGCTGTGGGCCGTCATCGACGAGGCCGCGCTGCGGCGGCAGGTCGGCGACGCCCAGCTGATGATCCGGCAGCTGGAGTTCCTGATAGAGCAGTCGGACCAGCCGCACGTGACCGTGCAGGTGATGCCGTTCTCGCTGGGCGCGCACCCGGGCGTCAACGGCCAGTACGCGATCCTGGAGTTCCCGGACGCCTCCGACTCGACCGTGGTCTACATCGAGGGCGTGACGAGCGACCTGTACCTGGAGAAGGCCAACGACGTGCAGAAGTACAGCGTGATGTACGAGCACCTGCGCGCCCAGGCCCTGAACGTGGACCAGACACGGCACTTCATCTCCGACATCATCAGCCAATACGCGGGCAAGGCCGGATAAAGCCGTGCGAAACGGCGCGGGTGGCGCGGGTGGCGCGGGAGGGGACGGTACGGTACACCGTCACTCCCCGGCCACAGAAGGCCTGAATGGAATATGCCACTCGGTCGGGTGAATGGCCCGTCCACGTCTCCGGAGCTGCCGGTAGCGTCGATCAGGTCGGCCGGAAAAGTGGTCGACAGACACGGGAACTACTCGCTGAACCGGAGAGAAACATGGCTATTCGCCAGGGCGCCACGCACAACTGGACCAAGTCCTCCTACTCCGCCAACGGCGCCTGCGTCGAGGTCAAGTCACCCGTCACGGAGGCCGTCGCGGTCCGCGACTCGAAGGTGCAGGACGGTCCGTCCCTCACCTTCGCGCCCGGATCCTGGACCTCCTTCGTCGCCGACGTGACCGAGGGCGGCCTCGGGCGCCTCGCCTGAACGTTACGGCGCACGTCCCGACCGTCTCCTCTGCACGGCCGACAGCCCCTGCACGACCCGCTCCACCCGCACCACCCGCTTCACCCGCACCACCGTCCGGAGCCCTCTCGACCGGCCCGCCGTCCTGGCCGAGGGGGCTCGGCCATGTCCCCGTACGGCACGTCCGCGTACGGCACGTCCGCCGCGGCCGTCCGACGGCCTAGCGGAGCTGGTCGACGTACCGGTCGGTGCCCGGCACCGTCGGGACGAACGGCGCGACCAGCTCCACCCGCCCCAGCCCCGCCTCCGCGACCTCCGCGTCCAGTCCCCGGAAGCGGTCCCAGCAGGTCCGGGGGTCCTCCTCCAGGAACCAGAGCAGCGTGAGGCGGGTGTCGACCCCCTCGACCTGCTTGACGTACGTCATCCGGTCGCCCGGCAGCGGCGTCGGCCGGAAGACCGTCACCATCGCGGCGGGCGAGCCGTGCAGCCGCTTCGGCAGGGACCGCGTGCGCAGCCACTCCAGCAGCCCGGCCCGCTGCTCGGGACCGTCGGCGTCCACGACCTGCACGACGAGCCCGGCGTACGGGTGGTCGAGGGCGTGGAAGTCCCGCGGCCCGGCGGCCCCGTCGCGGTAGACGGTCGCCGCGTGGTCCTGGAAGGCCGTGAAGACGTGCGTCCGGTCCTGGTAGACCCGGCCGTCCCGGTTGAGGCGCTTGTTGATGCCGACGGTCCACTTCATGTGCTCGTCGTAGCGGCCCTCGGTCACCCAGTACGTCGAGATGTAGCACCCGGCGGTGACCGGCTGGGCGACGGCCGACTTCTCCGGGTAGCGCAGCTCCTGGAGGTCCCGGGTGGCCACCCAGCGGCGGCCGGCGTACATCCAGGGCATGGCCATGGCGCCGGCGTAGTAGTGGTCGTCCTCGTACCAGCGGTTGTACGCGAACTCGTGGCCCGGGTGCGGCTCGACCATGGTGATCAGCGCGTGGCCCGGCCGGACCCCGTAGGGGCCGACGGCCGCGAGCTCGGCGTAGTCCTCGGGCCGGGTGTCCTGCTCTCCTGTCGTCATGACACCGGTCTAGCTGATGCCGCGTCAGATGACGAGGGGGCCGCGGCAGTTCAGCATGTGACACATACATGCCCTCTGCACCTTTCTCTGGCTACGATGCCCGCACCCGCCTCCCCGAGGAGCCCCCGTGCCCATGGCATCCGTCCCCGCCCCCGCCCGGGCCGACACCGTCCCGCCGCCCGCCCTCGCCGCCCGGGCCGCGTCGACGGGGGGCTCCCCCGTGCGCGAGATCCTCGCGCTCACCGAGCGCCCCGGGGTCGTCTCCTTCGCCGGCGGCCTCCCCGCGCCCGGGCTCTTCGACGCCGCCGGCCTGCGGGCCTCGTACGAGGCCGTGTTCGCGGCCTCCGCCGGGAGGGCGCTGCAGTACTCGACCACCGAGGGCGTGCCGGAACTGCGCGGGGCCGTCGCCGGCCGGGCCACGGCGCGGGGGCTGGCGACGGACGCCGGAGACGTCCTGGTCACCTCGGGCTCCCAGCAGGCCCTGGCGCTCGCCGTCACCGCCCTGGTCGAGCCCGGGGACGCGGTCCTCGTGGAGAACCCCACCTACCTGGCCGCGCTCCAGGCGTTCCGGCTGGCGGGGGCCCGGGTGGTGCCGGTGCCCTGCGACGGCGAGGGGATCCTCCCCGACGCCCTGGAGGACGCCGTCGTGCGGGAGCGGCCCAAGCTGCTGTACACCGTCCCGACGTTCCAGAACCCGACCGGCCGCACCCTGCCCGCGGCCCGCCGGGCGGCGGTGGCGTCCGTCGCCGCGCGCCGGGGCCTGTGGCTGGTGGAGGACGACCCGTACGGGGAACTGCGCTACGAGGGCGCCGAGGTCCCGTGGCTCGCCGCGCATCCGGGGGCGGAGGACCGTACGGCACTGCTCGGCAGCTTCTCGAAGGTCATGGCGCCGGGGCTCCGGCTCGGCTGGCTGCGGGTGCCGCGGTCGCTGCGCCGGGCCGTGGTGGTCGCGAAGCAGGCGGCGGACCTGCACACCTCCACGGTGGACCAGCTGGCCGCGGCCCACTACCTGGCCGGCGCGGACCTCGACGCCCACGTCGCCGGGGTCCGGGACGCCTACCGGGTCCGCCGCGACGCCCTGCTGGCGGGCTTGGGGCGGGCCCTGCCGGAGGGGTCGTCCTGGAACCGGCCGGAGGGCGGCATGTTCGTCTGGGCGCGCCTGCCGCAGGGGCACGACGCGGCGGCCCTGCTCACCGCGGCGATCGCCCACGACGTGGCGTTCGTCCCCGGGGCCCCCTTCTACGCGGCGTCCCCGGATCCCCGCACGCTGCGCCTGTCGTTCACGACGCACACCCCGCAGGAGATCGGCACCGGCCTCGACCGCCTGGGCCGGGCGTCCCGCAGCCGCGCCTGACGTCCGGCGCGGGAGGGGCGGGGCAGCGCCGCACCGCCCCTTCACAAGCCCCGCCGGGCGCCGTAGCCTGACGCCCCGTCAGATCGGTGCGTCGCGCGGAGGGCCGTCATGCTGCTGCAAGGGAAGACCGTCATCGTCTCCGGCGTCGGGGCCGGGCTCGGGCACCAGGTGGCCGCCGCCGTCGTGCGGGACGGGGGCAACGCCGTGCTCGGGGCGCGGACCGAGGCGAACCTCGCCAAGTCCGCCGCCGAGATCGACCCCGAGGGCGCGCACACCGCGTACCTGCCGACCGACATCACCGACGAGGCCCAGTGCGAGGCCCTCGCCGCGCTCGCGCAGCAGCGGTTCGGCGGGGTGGACGCCGTCGTGCACGTCGCCGCCTGGGACTCCTCCTTCGGCGGCCTCCAGGACGCCGACTTCGGCACCTGGCAGCAGATCCTCGACGTGAACCTGCTCGGCACGCTCCGGATGACCCGGGCCTGCCTGCCCGCCCTCAAGGCCGGCGGCGGCTCCGTCGTGATCATCGGCACGCAGTCCGCCGTCGCCGCCCCCAACGAGGTCCAGCAGGCCGCGTACGCCGCGTCCAAAGGGGCGCTGACCTCCGCCATGTACTCGATGGCCCGCGAGCTCGGCCCGGACCGCATCCGGGTCAACACCGTGCTCCCCGGCTGGATGTGGGGCCCGCCCGTCCAGGCGTTCGTCACGTTCACCGCGCACACCGAGAACGTGCCCGAGGCCGAGGTGCACGCCCGTCTCACCGAGCGGATGGCGCTGCCCGACCTCGCCACCGACGGGGACGTCGCCGACGCCGCCGTGTTCCTCGCCTCCGACCGGGCGCGGGCGATAACCGGCCAGTCACTGCTGGTCAACGCCGGTGAGCTGATGCGATGAGCCGGTGCGCGCACCGGCCGGGGCACCGGCCCGTGCACCGTCCGGCGCACCATCCCGTGCACCTACCACCGGATCGTATGCTCACCGCATGACCACTCCGAGTGACGCTCCGACCGAAAACGCGATGCGCCGCGCGCTCCGGCGGGCCCGCGACGGCGTCGCGCTCGACGCGACCGAGGCGGCCGTACTCCTCCAGGCGCGCGGGGAGGCCCTCACGGACCTCTCCGCGTCCGCCGCACGGGTAAGAGACTCCGGGCTGGCCGCCGCCGGCCGGCCGGGCGTCATCACGTACTCGCGCAAGGTCTTCATCCCCCTCACCCGCCTCTGCCGCGACAAGTGCCACTACTGCACCTTCGTCACCGTCCCGGGCAAGCTCCGCCGCGCCGGGCACGGGATGTACCTGTCTCCCGACGAGGTCCTCGACATCGCCCGCCAAGGTGCCGCGATGGGCTGCAAGGAAGCCCTCTTCACCCTGGGCGACCGCCCGGAGGAGCGCTGGCCCGAGGCCCGCGAGTGGCTCGACGCGCACGGGTACGACGACACCCTGGCCTACGTACGGGCCATGGCCATCCGCGTGCTGGAGGAGACGGGCCTGCTCCCCCACCTCAACCCCGGGGTCATGACCTGGTCCGACCTCCAGCGCCTCAAGCCCGTCGCCCCGTCGATGGGCATGATGCTGGAGACCACCGCGACCCGCCTGTGGTCCGAGCCCGGCGGCCCGCACCACGGCTCGCCCGACAAGGAGCCGGCCGTGCGGCTGCGCGTCCTGGAGGACGCGGGCCGCTCGAACGTGCCGTTCACCACCGGCGTCCTCATCGGCATCGGGGAGACCTACGAGGAGCGCGCCGACGCCTTCTTCGAACTGCGCCGCGTCCAGCGCAGCTACCACGGCGTCCAGGAGGTCATCGTCCAGAACTTCCGCGCCAAGCCGGACACCGCCATGCGCGGCATGCCGGACGCGGAGCTGGAGGAGCTGGCCGCCGCCATCGCCGTCGCCCGGCACATCCTGGGCCCGAGCGCCCGCATCCAGGCCCCGCCGAACCTGGTGGACGAGGAGTACGCCCTCCTCATCGGCGCCGGCATCGACGACTGGGGCGGGGTCTCCCCGCTGACCCCCGACCACGTCAATCCGGAACGCCCCTGGCCGCACATCGAGGAGCTCGCCGCACGGACCGCCGCCGCCGGCTTCGAGCTGCGCGAACGCCTCACGATCTACCCGGAGTTCCTGCAGCGCGGCGAGCCGTGGCTGGACCCCCGGCTGCTGCCGCACGTACGGGCGCTGGCCGATCCGGAGACCGGCCTCGCCGACCCGTCCGCGACGGTGGAGGGCCGGCCGTGGCAGGAGCCGGACGAGGGGTTCACCGCGTACGGGCGCACCGACCTGCACGCCACCATCGACACCGAGGGCCGCACCGGCGACCGGCGCGACGACTTCGACCACGTCTACGGCGACTGGGAGGCCCTGCGCGAGGCGGCCGCGCCCGGCATGGTCCCGGAGCGCATCGACACGGACGTACGGACGGCCCTGGCGCAGGCCGCCGACGACCCGACGCGGCTGACCGACGCGCAGGCGCTGGCCCTGCTGCACGCGGACGGCCCGGCGCTGGACGCGCTGTGCCGGGTCGCCGACGACCTGCGGAAGTCGGTGGTGGGCGACGAGGTCACCTACATCGTCACGCGCAACATCAACTTCACCAACGTCTGCTACACCGGCTGCCGCTTCTGCGCCTTCGCGCAGCGCCGCACCGACGCCGACGCGTACACGCTCTCCCTGGACCAGGTCGCGGACCGCGCCGCCCAGGCCTGGGACGTGGGCGCGGTCGAGGTGTGCATGCAGGGCGGCATCCACCCGGACCTGCCGGGGACGGCGTACTTCGACATCGCGCGGGCGGTGAAGGAGCGGGTTCCGGGCATGCACGTGCACGCGTTCTCGCCGATGGAGGTCGTCAACGGCGCGACGCGCACAGGGATGTCCGTACGGGACTGGCTGACGGCGGCCAAGGAGGCCGGGCTGGACTCCATCCCGGGCACGGCGGCGGAGATCCTGGACGACGAGGTGCGCTGGGTCCTGACCAAGGGCAAGCTGCCGGCGGCGGACTGGATCGACGTGGTGTCCACGGCGCACGAGCTGGGCATCCGGTCCTCGTCGACGATGATGTACGGCCACGTCGACCAGCCGCGGCACTGGCTCGGCCACTTCCGGACGCTGGCGCGCATGCAGCAGGAGGCGCGGGCCAAGGGCGTCGAGGGGTTCACCGAGTTCGTGACGCTCCCGTTCATCCACACCAACGCGCCGGTGTACCTGGCGGGCATCGCGCGGCCCGGCCCGACGGCGCGGGACAACCGGGCGGTGACGGCGATGGCGCGGATCCTGCTGCACCCGCACATCACCAACATCCAGACGAGCTGGGTGAAGCTGGGCTCGGAGGGCGCGGCCGAGATGCTCCGGTCCGGGGCGAACGACCTGGGCGGCACCCTGATGGAGGAGACCATCTCCCGGATGGCGGGCTCGGGTTGGGGCTCGTACAAGTCGGTCAAGGACCTGATCGCCGTGGCGGAGTCCGCGGGCCGGCCCGCGCGGGCCCGTACGACCCTGTACGGCGAGGTCCCGCAGGAGCGGCAGGAGGCGGCGCGCGCCTCGGACGGGCACCTGCCGGCCCTGCTGCCCGTACTGGACTGACGGCGCGCGGTCGCCCGGCCGGGAGCCCGGCCGGGCGCCGCTGCCGGGGTCCGGCCGACCCGGCGAAGTCGGTGGCCGTGGCCGACTGCCCGTCCGGTCGGCCGACGCTGCCCCGGAGTACCTCGCGCGCGAGCGGGCTCGTTCGGTAACCAGGACGAGTCACCACTCCCCGAGAGAGGGCTCCCGTGCACGATCACGAGAACACCCGGCCCCCCGACCGCACCCCCGCGCCCGCCCGTACGCCCCAGGCTCCGCCGGCAGGACTGCTCCGGGCCCTGCAGGGCTCGGCCGGGAACGCCGCGGTCGTCCAGCTGCTCCGCCAGGCCGGTCACCCCTGGGCGCAGGCACCGCACCAGCACGGCGCGGGGTGCGGCCATCGGCCAGCCGGGCAGTCGCCACTGGAACCCGTCCAGCGCTCAGCCGTCCACGACGTGCTCCGCTCGCCCGGCAGTCCCATGGACGATGCCACCCGCACCGAGATGGAGGCGCGGCTCGGCGCCGACTTCTCCGATGTCAGCATCCACACCGGCGCCGCCGCCGAGGCGTCCGCCGCCGAGATCGGCGCCCGCGCCTACACCAGCGGCAACCACATCGTCATCGGCGCCGGCGGCAACGACCGACACACACTCGCCCACGAGCTGACCCACGTCATCCAGCAGCGGTCGGGCCCCGTCACCGGGACGGACAACGGCTCCGGGCTGCGCGTCAGCGACCCCTCCGACGCCTTCGAGCGGGCGGCGGAGGAGAACGCCACCCGTGTCCTGTCCGGTCCGGTACCCGAGAAGGCGGCGGCCGGGCGGAGCCCCGCAGCGGTGGCGCCGGCGGCAGGGGCCGTACAGCGACGCGGGGAGAACCCGCATGCCAAGCCCAACGTCCACCAGGGCTGGGACACGACCGCGCACCACGTCATCGCGCACTCCACACTGGTCGGCGCCCTGGACGGTCTCGGGGAGGCCGACCAGATGGACGTCCTGACCGCCGCCGTCCCCACCGAGATCACCGAGGAGATGCTGAAGAACCTCAAGGTCACGTTCCCGTCGGGCAGGGAAGGCGAACGGTTCAGGAAGGAGCTGCGCCAGCGGCTCAGGGACAAGAACGTGCCGCACACCGAGACCGTCTCGGAGATCTCCTTCAAGGACATCCGCCGCTCCTTCTTCGAATGGCAGGCCGGAAACCAGTTCATCGGCCCCAGCACGTCGATCCGCGCCGAGCCCTCGGAGGCGAAGGACGACATCGACTACGACGGCAAGTACTTCGCCTCCATGGGCAGAAAGAAGTTCGACCAGCTGACCGGTCTCGGTGACCAGCTCAAGACGCTGAAGAACTCCGGAGCGAGTGCCCTGGCCGACCAGCAGTCGGAGACCCCGGAGCAGCGGAAGGAGCGGACGCGCAAGGAGACCGCTGCCACTCTGATGAAGATCGTGGCTCTCACCCGCAACGAGAAGGTCGCCGCCTTCGACTCCGACATGTGGACCGAGGTCGACAGCCACGAGGGGGTGGACCGTCTCGCCGCCGACGAGGGTTTGGACCGGGCGCACATCACCGGCTACACCCACTTCAGGTTCAACGCGAGCGACATCGCCGAGAAGAAGCACCGCTACCTCACCGAGGCGGCCACGGGTGGCGGCTTCGAGTTCAACGGCAAGCCCCTCAACAAGGTGCAGCGCCGGGGGGCCTTCGTCTACATCCCGTACCTGACCGACGAGCAGGTACCCGCGCCGGAGGGGAAGCCGGGGGCCAATCGCGAGATGGTGGCCGACTACTGCAAGCGGACCGGGATTCCCACCTCGACCTTCCTTCCCAAGGCGCTGTACAAGGGCCGCAACGTGGTAAAGGGGTGAGGGTTTCGGCACGGTGAAGCTGGAGGAGCGCTGCCCCTGAACCCCGGGGCCGGAGCCGAACCGTCCGGTCCGAGCTGGGCATTCGCTTTCCGGACGCGGGCCGTGTACCTCCGGGTCGCATGCCGGACACCTTCCGGAATTGACCGATGCTGTCCACTACAGTTCGGGTTCACCTGCGTGCGGGCGACGCGGGTGAAGCGGTTGCGTTGACGGGACACGGTGGCGGGGGTGGACGAAGTGATGGATACGAGCCAGGTCCCTACGGGCGGCGGCAGCCCGGACGAGCGGGCGGCCGGAACCGGCCACGCTCCGGGTACGGGCGCCCCGGGCCCGCACCCCGCCCCCTCCCCCGTACCCCCGGTCCCACCCGTACCGCCCGCACCCGCGACCGGCGCCATGCACGTGCTCGGTCCCGCCGTCCGGTCCGGGCTGGGCCCCGACCACACTCCCCCGGGTCTCGACCTCGGCGCGGGCCCGCTCGCCGCGCACCCACCCGTGCCGGTCCTGCCCGGTACGGGCGCCGGTACCGGCGCCCCGATACCCGCGGTCCCGATACCCGCGGTCCCGATACCGCCCGCCGCCGACGCGGCCCCCGGCCTGCCCCCGCAGAGCTCTCAGAACCCGCAGAGCCCTCACAACCCGCAGAGCCCTCAGACCCCCCTGACCCCGCCCCCCACCGCACCCCACCCGGCCGCCGCCCGCGCCCCGCAGGCCCCGCACCGCGGCCCGGACGCCACCGCCACCGCCACCGCCGCCGCTCCCGCCGCCGGGCGGACCTCGGGCCGCGGGATCGTGACCGGGCTGTGGGGCCGCGCCGAGCAGCAGGACTTCCGCAGCCGCGTCCGCGGGACCCTCCTCGGCGCCGCGATCGGCGACGCCCTCGGCGCCCCCGTGGCCGGGCTCTCCCTCGACGCCATCCGCGAGGCCCACGGCCCGAGCGGCCTGCTCGCGCCCACCCCCGTCCAGGGACGCCGCGGCACGGTGACCGCCCGCACCCAGCTCACCCTCTTCACCGTGGACGGCCTCGTACGCGCCCACGTGCGCCGCGACACCGGCGCCTGGCACCCGCCCACCGACGTCCACCGCGCCTACCTCCGCTGGGCCGCCACGCAGAGCGACTGGGGCCCGGACGAGCGCCGCAAGGACAACGGCTGGCTCGCGCAGGAGGAGTGGCTGTACGCCCGCCGCGGCCCGGACCGCGCCTGCCTGACCGGCTTCGCCGACGGCACCCTCGCCACGCTGGAGCAGCCCAAGAACCCGACCGCGAGGACCGCGGCCGCCGCCACCCGCTCGGCCCCCTTCGGGCTGCTGGTCGGCTGGGAGCCGGCCCTCGTCCTCCAACTCGCCGTCGAGTGCGCCGCGCAGAGCCACGGCCACCCCACCGGCTACCTCGCGGCCGGGGCGTACGCGGTCATCGTGCACGGCCTGACGCGCGGCGACTCCCTCGACTCCGCCGTCCAGCGCGCCCTCGGCCTGCTCGGCGCCCGCCCGGGCCACCAGCCCGTCACGGACGCCCTCCAGCGCGCCACGGCGGCCGTCACCCAGGGCCGGCCCGGCCCCGAGACGTTCGCCGCCCTCGCCGGCGGAACGGGCGCCGACGCCTCCGCCGGCACCGACGACGCCGCCACCGCCCTGGCCACCGCCGTGTACTGCGCCCTGGTCGCCGAGGACGTCCCGCACGGCCTGCGCCTCGCCGTGAACCACGGCGGCGACTCCGCCGCCACCGGCGCCCTGTGCGGGGCCCTCCTCGGCGCCCAGCACGGCGAGACGGCCCTCCCGGCCGCCTGGCTCACCGAGCTGGAGGGCCGCGCCACCATCCTGGAACTCGCCGACGACTTCTCCCTGGAGATGACCCAGGGCCCGTCCCTGCACGGCCCGGCCGGCCAGGCCCCCGGCTGGCTGGCCCGCTACCCCCTCGGCTGACCCCCGCCCGCCCGCGCAGCGACCTGACGCCCCCTCAACATTCGTGCGCCGAGCCCGTACCGTGGCCGGTCCCACGTCTCGGAGGTGCCAGCGCCCATGCGGATCGCCACGACCGTCTTCCTCACCGACCGCACCATCTCGCCCGTCCGCCTCGCCCGCAGCCTGGAGGAGCGCGGGTTCTCCGGGCTCTACCTGCCGGAGCACACCCACATCCCGGCCGCCCGGGACACCCCCGCGCCCATGGGCGGCGAGCTTCCCGAGATGTACGGGCGCACCCTCGACCCCTTCGTGGCCCTCGGCCAGGCCTCCGCCGTCACCGAGCGGCTGCACCTCGGCACCGGCATCACCCTGGTCGCCCAGCACGACCCGATCGGCCTCGCGAAGCAGGTGGCCACCGTCGACCACCTCTCCGGCGGCCGCGTCACCCTCGGCATCGGCTACGGCTGGAACGTCGAGGAGGCCGCCGACCACGGCGTCGAGTGGCACACCCGACGCGACCTGGTCCGGGACCGGATGGCCCTGATGCGCGCCCTGTGGGCTCCCGAACCCACGGCGTACGTCGGCGCGTTCTCCTCCGTCCGGGCCAGCGCCGCCCACCCCAAGCCGGTGCAGGCCCCCCGCGAACTGGCGCCCGGCGTGCCCTTGTACGGCCCCAGGACCCTGATCGGCGGCCAGGCCGGCCCGAAGCTCTTCGCCGCCATCGCCGACCACGCCGACGGCTGGCTCCCGATCGGCGGGGGCGGCCTCACCGAGTCCCTCCCGGTGCTGCGCCAGGTGTGGGAGACCGCCGGGCGCGACCCCAAGTCCCTTCAGGTGGTGCCGTACGCCGTCCAGCCGAGCCCCGGCAAGATGGGCCACTACGCCGACCTCGGCATCGAGGAGGTCGTCCTCCAGCTGCCCTCGGCACCGGAGCCGGAGATCCTGCGCACCCTGGACGCGTTCGCCCAGTACCTCTGACCCGCCCGGCCCGGGGAGAAATCCGTTCGACCGCGCGGGCCGCCGCGGGCGACCATGGCGGCATGCCAGGACAGTTCACGCGCAGCGCCCGAAAGGCGCAGGCGCCGTCCCCGACGGGGACCCCGGGCCGCTGGGAGCGGCTGATCGCCACGGAGGACGAGGCGGAGTTCCACGCGCACCTGCGGGCCATGCGCGGGCCCGGCCCCGCCGTCACCGGCCCGCAGCGGGCGCGCGTGGACGCGCTGTACGGCCGCCTGCTCGACCGGGTCGCCTACCTCGTCGGCGCGTCCGCCCCGTCCACCCGGGCCGGATCATGACCACGGCCGCCTGGCACGCGCTCCCGGCGGGCATCCGCACGCAGGTCGACGGGTACGTCCTCCAGGACGCCCGGCTCCAGGCGCTCCGTACCCTCTGCCAGTCCGGGCGGACCCTCGGCATCGGGCTGCCGGACGCCCAGTCGATCGTCCACGACCGGTACGTGCACTTCGGCGACCGGGTGGCGCGCACTCCCGACTCCCCCCTCGACCTCGACTCGCTCGCCGTACGGGCTGCCGGCCTGCCCGGCCGGATCCTCGCCGTCGAGGCCGTCTGGGACGGGGACACCGTGCACGACTGGTTCGTGGTGCTGCACGCCGTCACCGACGACCCGGCCGGCGAACACCACCTGGCCACGGTCTACTCCCGGATGGGCGGCGCCGACGCGGCCGCCGCCTCCGGCACCGACCTGGCCGCCCACCTCGGCGTGCCCTTCCACTTCGGCGCCCCCGACGAGCCCGGATACGAGTCCCCCCGCTGGCGGGACCTCCCCGGCTGAGGGTCCCGCGAGCGGCAGTTCGGCCCAGACCGTCTTGCCGACCAGCCGGTCCACCACCCCCCACCCGGCGGCGACGGCGGCGACGATCCGCAGACCGTGCCCCGACTCGGCCTGCTCGGCCGGCGGCCCCTCCACGGGCCGCCGGTCGGCCCGCGCGTCGGACACCTCGATCCGCAGCACGGCGTCCAGCAGGACCAGCCGCAGCTCGAAGTCCCGCCCGGGAACCCTGCCGTGCAGCACGGCGTTGGCGGCCAGCTCCCCGATGACCAGCCCGGCATCGGCGGCGAGCGGGTCCGAGAGCGGATACCCCCAGGCGTGCAGCTCGTGCAGGGCGAGCATCCGCGCGAGGCGGGCGCCGCGCCGGGTCGCGCTGAAACGCTGAGTGAACAGACGTACGAGGGTCGCGGACGGCCCGAAGGGTGCGGTCATGTCCTCAACGTCCCGCGTGAACAGGGGCGTTCAACACCAACGGAACTCGTACAAACCATCTGTACGAGTTCTCTCCCTGGACACGCGGAGTCACGGCGCGTGAACATTCCCCTCGGGAGGTGACCGCCATGGTGAGTGCCGACGACAGCGGTGACGGCGAGGTCGAGCCCGACGACAACCTGCGCTCCTTCGGGGAGACGGTCAAGGCCTCGCGCAAACGGGCGGGCCTGACGCAGGAACAGCTGGCCCCGCTGATCGGCTACTCGGTGCAGTACGTCGGCTCGGTCGAGCAGGGCCGCCGCCACCCGTCGCAGAAGTTCGTCAACAAGACGGAGGCGGTCCTCGACACCTTCGGTGTCATCGGCATCGCCGCGAAGCAGCTGACCCGGCGGCGCGGTCTGGCGTCGTGGTTCCGGCGGTGGGCGGAGCTGGAGGAGGGCGCGGTCACCCTCAACACGTACGAGTGCCGGTCCGTACCGGGCCTGCTCCAGCCCGAGCCATACGCCCGGGCGCTCGTCGGCGACGTCCTGCCGCCGCCCACGGTCGAGGAGGTGGAGGCGCGCATTACCGCTCGACTGGACCGCCAGCGCCTGCTGTCCCGGACGCCGTACACGGTCTTCAGCTTCATCATCGACGAGGCGGTGGTGGCGCGGCAGACCGGTGGGCCGTCGGTGACCTCGCAGCTCATCGATCACCTGCTGGAGTGTGCCCGGCTACCCAACGTCGACCTGCAGATCATGCCTCTGATCAGCCCCGAGCACGCGGGCCTCGGTGGCCCCTTCTGCCTCCTTGAAACCGAGGACCACGAATGGGTGGGGTACAGCGAGGGGCAGCAGTCGGGCAGGGTGCTTTCCGAGCCGAAAGACCTCAGCCTCCTCCACCAGCGATATGCCAAACTTCGCATCCAGGCCCTCAACCCGGCGAGTAGTTCGGGCCTGTTGACGCGAATGCGAGGTTCCCTGTGAACGGCTCCCGACTCCGGTGGTTCAAGAGCAGTTACAGCAGCGGTGACGGCGACAACTGCGTCGAGGTCGCCCTCTCCTGGCACAAGTCCACCTACAGCGGCAGCGAGGGCGACGACTGCGTCGAGGTCGCCGCCTGCGCCGACGCCGTCCACGTCCGGGACTCCAAGGTGACGGCGGGCCCCGAGCTGGCGGTGGCCCCCCGTACCTGGAGCGCCTTCGTGAGCGGGGTCGCGTCCGGGCGGGACTGAGCTCAGGACAGGATCTCGACGTACCCGTCCGTGCCGTGCACGCGGATCCGCTGCCCGTCCCGGATCAGCCGGGTGGCCCGCTCCACGCCCACGACGGCCGGCAGGCCGTACTCCCGGGCGATCACCGCCCCGTGGGTCATCAGGCCGCCCACCTCCGTCACCAGGCCCGCGATGCCGACGAACAGCGGTGACCAGCTGGGGTCCGTGAAGGCCGTGACCAGGATGTCGCCCGCTTCGAGGTCGGCGTCCGCCATGTCGAGGACGACGCGGGCCCGTCCCTCGACGGTCCCGGCGGAGACCGGTACGCCGGTCAGGGCGCCCTCCGGCACGTCGTCGCGCCGGTACGCCCCGGTGAGGGCCTCGCCGTCCGAGGTGAGCACCCGGGGCGGGGTGAGCGCGTGGTACGACCGGAACGCCTCCCTGCGCTCCCGGACGAGTCCCTCGTCCACCCGCTGCGTGCGCACGGCGTCGCGGAGCTCCTGGAACGTGAGATAGAAGGCGTCCTCCCGTTCCGCGATCAGGCCGGCCGCCACGAGGCGGTCGGCCTCCGCCAGCAGGGCCTTCTTGTAGAGGAAGGTGCGGCTGACGATGCCGTACTTCGGGTACTCCCGGTACCCGATGAAGGTCCGGACGCGGTCGATCATCCGCCGGGTCTCGTCGGCCTTCCGCTCCCCGTCCGGCAGGGCCACCAGGCGCGCCAGCACGTCCTGTTCCTTCCGCAACGCCTTCTGCCGGCCTTCCTCGAAGCGGCGCCGTGCGGCGCCCGGTGCGAAGTTCCGGACGTTGTCGAGGATGACGGGCACGAGCGTCGAGGGGCGTTCGCGCCAGCGCGGCCTCGTGATGTCGATCTCGCCGACGCAGCGCATCCCGTACCGGTCGAGGTAGCCCTCGATGGCGTCGCGCGCCTCGGGCCCGCCCTCGACCTTCGCCAGGCCGTCGAGGAAGCCGTCGTCCTCGACGGCCTGGAGGTGGGCCACCACCTCCGGGTGCCTGCGGACCACGTCCGCGACGTCGAGCAGCTCCAGTCCCATCTCGGAGGTGATGTTGTCGGGGGCGGACAGCGTGAGGGTGTCGGCCGCGTTCTTCTCGCCCAGCCACTCCTGGAGCCTGTCGTTCAGCCACCAGGTGGCGTCCATCCCCGCCATGATCGCCTGGATGTTCAGCGGGTCGGAGAGGACCCGCAGGTGCTCCTCGAAGGCCTCCGTCAGGTAGTCGAACAGCGCCGGTCCGCTCTTCGTCGCGATGTCGCGTTCCAGGGCGGCGACGGACGTACGGCTGCGCTCGATCAGCGCGGTGACGACGGCCGGATCGGTCGCGAGGGGCGCGGGCGGGGCGGGCGGCGCGGCGGCCGGCGGCCCGTCGGGGGCGGCGGCCGGGGGCGGCGTAAGGAAGTCGTCGCGGTCGAGGACGGTCTCCAGGGCGTCCCTGACCAGCGGATCGCCCTTGCCCATGGCGTCGAGGAAGGCGTCGCGGCCCGCGGGCGCGGCGAGGCGCGCGGTGACGTCGACGAACAGCCTCCCGCCGGCCTCCTGCATCGGGACCATGGCCGTCAGCTGCCACATGGAGAGCCCCAGGGGCCTCATCGGGTCGGTCATCATCTGCCCGTGGCCGACGGAGACGTAGACGCGGTTGTCCCGGTCACCGCCGGCGGAGACGGGGACGGGGAACAGGGTGGTGATCGGGCGGCTCTGGACGATGTGGAAGCCGTCGTCGACGAGGCACCATTCGATGTCCTGCGGGCTGCCGAAGTGCGCTTCGATCCGCCGCCCGAGTTCCACGAGCCGTACGGCCTGCGCGTCCGTCAGCGCCGGCTCCTCCTGCTGCCGCGCGTCGACGGCCACTTCGTGCGTGCCGCCGCCCGGCAGGGCGTGGACGGCGCGCTGTTGCGCGGCGATCGTCCGGGCGACGACCTTCCCGCCCCGCACCGTGAAGACGTCCGGGTTCACCAGGCCGGAGACGAGGGCCTCGCCGAGGCCGAAGCCGGCGTCCACGGTGGCGAGCTTCCGGTTGCCGGTGACGGGGTCGGCCGTGAACAGGATGCCGGACGCGTCCGGGAAGACCATCTCCTGCACGACGACGGCCATGTGGACCGTGCGGTCGTCGATGCCGCCCCGCCGCCGGTAGACGACGGCCCGCTCGGTGAACAGCGAGGCCCAGCAGCGGCTGACGTGCCGGAGGACCTCCTCGGGCCCCACGACGTTCAGGTAGGTGTCCTGCTGGCCGGCGAAGGAGGCCGTCGGCAGGTCCTCCGCGGTCGCGCTGGAGCGGACGGCGCAGGCGGTCCCGTCGCCGAGGCGGGCGAGCGCGCCGGTGACCGCCGCGGCGACCTCGTCGGGGACGGGGATCGCCTCGACGGTCCGGCGCAGCCGCGCGCTGAGCGTGCGGATGCCGTCCCGGTCCTCCGGGTCCAGGCGCGACAGCCGGTCGAGCAGGTCGTGGGCCGCCGGGGAGTCCGCCAGGACCCGCCGGAAGGCGTCCGTCGTCACGCAGAAGCCGCCCGGTACGCGGATGCCGTCGATCGTGGTGAGCCCGCCCAGGTGCGCGGCCTTGCCGCCGACGCGCGCGACCTGTGTCGCGTCGACCTCGTGCAGGTCCAGCACGTACTGCTCAAGCATGGTGAAGCCCCGTTTTCCGCAGGTGGTGGCACAGCCCGACGATTCTGCGCCGTCACCGGGGCCTTGCGGCAAGCCCCCCGCCGGGTTATAAGTTGAGAACGGCAAGGAGAGCTCCCTACTCCTTGCCTTCGCTGTTTCCGGCGCCGCGCGGGCCCCGTGCAGGCCCCGCGCAGGGCCCCGCCTAGGCTTCCGCCATGGTCATCCACGCCGGTACCCACATCCGCGTCGCCCGCCCGTCCCTCGACCTGGACGCCGCCGAGCGGTTCTACGTGCACGGGCTCGGGCTCGACGTGCAGTGGCGCAGCACCGGCACGGGCCCCGGGGAGCACGCCCTGCTGATGGTGGGTCCGGCCGGGGGCGGGTGGCACTTCGAGCTGACCCGGGACGCGGAGAACCCGGTGGCGCCCGCGCCCACCGTGGACGACCTGTTCGTGGTGTACCTCGGCGAGGTGCCCGACGAGGCGCTCGTCCGGCGGCTCCTGGAGCACGGCGGGACCCGCGTCGCCTCGCACAACCCGTACTGGGACGAGCACGGGGTCACGGTCGCCGACCCCGACGGGTACCGCCTGGTGCTGTGCTCCCGCACCTGGGGCTAGGCCGTCTCTTTCGGATCTTGCCGGGCCCGCAAGATCCGAAAGAGACGGCCTAGGGCGCGAGTGCGGGGGTGGGGGGCCCGGCGGATACTGGGCGGGGTAGGAGCACCCCGTTCCCGGCGCCCTGGAGGTTGCCATGCTCCGTCGGCCAGTCGCCCGTTGGGCCGGTCTCTCGCTCGCGGCGGCGTCCGCGCTGATGCTCGCCGCGGCCCCGCCGGGCGCCGCCCCCGCGGCCGTCGTCGGCGACGTGCAGGTCACGCTGAAGTCGCCCGGGGACGGGGGGCGGCTGATCGGCGCCCCCATCAAGGTCATCAAGTCCCCGGGGGACGGCCGCTGCTACACGCTCCAGGAGGTCTTCCCCGACGCTCCCGCGGGCAGCTCGTTCGGCTCGGTGGCCAACCAGACCTCCACGTCCGTGTTCCTCTACGAGGGCGAGAACTGCTCGGGAGCCGCGTGGGACCCGACGCCGCTCTCGCCCGGCATGGTCGTGACGGGCGCGCCGCTCCACTCGTTCAAGATCAAGCCCGGGCCGGCCCTGGACGTGCCGCCCGCGAACCCCTGACCGCTGCCCGGGGCGGGCCGGCCGGCCCGTAGGCCGGTCAGCCCACCTTGGGGGCCTTCGGGAGGCCCGCCGCGAGGGCGCCGCCGGCGCCGGCGAGCGAGCTGTCCATGGCGCCCGTGGCGGAACCGGCCGCGGAGCCGGTGACCTCGACGGCCGTCTTCGTGTCCTGGATCGCCTGCCCGGGGTGGTCGACGATGTCGGTGACGCGCTGCGTGATCGGCGGCCCCTGGACGGCGGGCTCGTCGGCGGCGTGCGCGGCGACGGGGGTGAGGGCGAGGGCGGCGCCGCCGGTGAGGACCAGGGCGGACAGGGTGCGCTTCATGACGTTCATGCCCCGCCCAACGACCCGCCCGCACCCCGGGTCACCACTCGCCCCCGAATGACCCCCTCCGGCCGCCGGCCGCGCCCTCAGTACGGCAGCCCGGCATCCTCCATGGCCGCAGCGATGCGTCGACGCCCTTCCTCTCACCCGTACCCCTTCGCAACACGGCGGAGCAGGAACGGTCAGCCCAGTACGTACTGTTCGTCACCGAACTCGGCCACGATCTTCAGCTTGCCGCCGAGGGCGCGAACGTAGGCGGCCAGCGTTTCGACCTCGCTGCGCTCCAGTTCACCGTTCTCGATCCGGGAGACCCGCGCCTGGGTGACTCCCATGGCTTCGGCAACCTGCACCTGGGTCGTGTGCTGTCGCTTGCGGACCTCCGCCAGGCGGTGGGCGCGGACCGCCGCGATCATCTCCGCGGCACCGCGGTCGATCTCGACCTGCTCGGCAGGGGAGAACTCGAACTCCTGGACGAGGTCGTCCCAGCGGGCTGCGGCCTTGGCGCGACCGCCCGGCGTCGGGCCCTGGTCCTGGCTCACGGTGTGCCCTCCTCAAGATCTGTCAGATAGTCCTCGTACGCCCGCTCCGCGACCGGGATCGCAGTGCGATACCAACCCTGCCACTCGCCGGACTTGTCCCCGCCGACGAGAAACACCGCGCGCCGCAGGGGGTCGAAGAGGAAGAGCAACCGGACCTCGCCGCCTCCGGCCGAGCCCGGCCGGAGTTCCTTGAGGTTGGCGAGCCGCGACCCCTTCACCGTGTCCACGAGAGGGCGGCCCGTGGCCGGTCCCTCCCGCCGCAGAGCGGTGATGGCCTTGCTGATCTGCACGAGCGTATCCCGGTCGTCTTTGCGGAGCTCGTGCAGCCAGGAAAGCGCAGGCTCCACAACAATCACTTCCCAGTCCACGAGCGCCCCCCCGAGTATGCCATGTGCGGCATATTACGCAAGAGGCATATTTTTGGGGAGCAGTGCCCACGTGGACCACCCCAACGAGGTACGCGCTGCCGACTTCGGCGCGATCGCGACGGGGTGCAGCTCCCGGCCCGCAACGCCCCCGGCCCCGGATCGGGGGATCCGGGGCCGGGGGCGGGGCCCGGGTGACTCAGCCGGGCGGGTGGGGCGGGTGGGGTCAGTCCTCGACCACCAGGGCCGGGGTGGACTTCGTCAGGACCTGGCCGCGGAAGAAGGCGGGGCTGCGGCGCTCGGTGACGAACATGACGACCAGGCCGAGGGCCAGCAGGCCGACGCCGATGACGAAGACGCTGCCGACGCCGAGGACGGTGGAACCGGAGCCGTAGGACGGGTCCCACATGTCGATCAGGGTCTTGCAGAAGACCGCCGCCAGCAGCAGGCCGCCGAGGACCGGGAAGACGCCCTTGAAGAACAGGTCGCGCGCCGAGCGGCGCAGTTCGCCGCGGAAGTACCAGGCGCAGGCGAAGGCGGTCAGCGAGTAGTAGAAGCAGATCATCAGGCCGAGCGCGAAGATCGTGTCGGTGAGGACGTTCTCGCTGAGCAGGGTCATCACGGTGTAGAAGGCGCCGGTCGCGATGCCCGCCATCACGGTGGCGCGGCCCGGGGTCTTGAACTTCGGGTGGACCTTGGCGTACGAGGGCGGCAGGGCCTCGTACGTCGACATGGCCAGGACCGTGCGGGCCACCGGGATGAAGGTGGTCTGCAGGGAGGCGGTGGCGGAGGCCAGGACCGCGACGAAGAGCAGGATGCCGAGCATCGGGCCCATGACCGGGCCGGCGAGGGCGGCGAAGACGTTGTCGGAGGTCTCCGGGTTGCCGAGGCCGAGGCCGGTACCGCCGGAGCCGACGGCCATCTGGGCGGCGATGCCGGTGGCCAGGTAGGAGCCGACGAGGACGACCATCGCGATGAGCGAGGCGCGGCCGGGGGTCTTGGTGGAGCCGGTGGTCTCCTCGTTGGTCGCCAGGCAGGCGTCCCAGCCCCAGTACATGAAGATCGAGAGCGAGAGGCCGGCGGTGAAGGCCGCCATGGACTCGACCGCGAAGGGGTTCATCCAGGACCAGGAGAAGTCCAGGCCGGTGTCGAAGCTGCCGGCGGAGGCCTTCTGGAAGGCCATCGCGACGAAGAGGGCGAGCACGACGAGCTGGAGGCCGACCAGGGCGTACTGGACGCCCTTGGTGGCGGTCATGCCGCGGTAGCTGATGGCGGTCGCGACGGCGATCAGGGTGAGGCAGGTGGCGATGTGGACGAACTTGTTGTCGTCCAGGGCGGCGATCGACGGATTGTTCGTGATCTCGCCGGCCAGCAGCCAGAAGTAGGAGGTGGCGACGCCGGCCAGGTTGGAGAGCACGATGATCGTGGCGATCACCAGGCCCCAGCCGCACATCCAGCCGATCCGCGGGCCGAAGGCCTTGACGGTCCAGGTGAAGGAGGTGCCGCAGTCCGGCATGGCCTTGTTGAGCTCGCGGTAGGCGAAGGCGACCAGGAGCATCGGGAGGAACCCGGCGAGGAAGACCGCCGGCATCTGGACGCCGACCTCGCCGGCGGTGGAGCCGAGGGTCGAGGTCAGGCAGTAGACGGGGGCGACGGTGGAGATGCCGATGACGGCGCTTCCCACCAGTCCGACGGACCCCTTGCCGAGGCCCTTGCCGCGAACATCGCCCTCGGCGACGCCGCTTACCGTGTCTCCGACCTGAGGCCGGACGTCCAGCTGAGTCATGGGTCAGGACGTTAGAGGGTGCGGTTTCCTCATACGGAGGGCTTAAGTCCGATACTCCACAGGCCTAAAATCCTTGGAATCCCGAGGCCGATCCTGTTCACACTCCCGCAATACAAGGTTCACTCAGGCATCTATTCATGGTTCGGAAGGCCTGAGAGCAAAGCTTCCGGCATGCGGAAACCGCAGGTGTGTCCGTTTTGCACCATTCAAAAGTTTCCCGTACCAATTTCGAGGGCCCTCGAAACCCGGGCCCGGTCCGCCAGACTGGCCCCATGCCCACAGCCGACGAGCTCCTCAGCGCGGATACCGTCAGTAACCTGGCCCGGTTGCTCGCCCGCGCGGCCCGCAGACCCGACTCCCCGGCGCTGCGCGCCCGCGCCGCGACGCTCGGCGGCCTCGCCTTCAGCGGCCGGGTCGCCGCCGTCCGCGACGCCGTCCTCGCCGACCTCCCGGAGGACTGGCCCGCCTTCGAGGCCGTCCTGCGCACCGCCCTGGAGGACCCGGACTTCGCCGGCTGGATGACGTTCCCCGTCAACGAGGCGGTCGGCGTCCGCGGGCTCGCGGCCTTCGAGCCGGGCCTGGCGCTCCTGCGCGACCTCACGCCCCGGCTGACCGCCGAATCCGCCGTACGCCCCTTCCTGCGCGCCGACCCGGCCCGCGCCCTCGCCGTGGTCGGGGGCTGGACCGGGGACCCCGATCCGCACGTGCGGCGCCTGGTCAGCGAGGGCACCCGGCCGCGCCTGCCGTGGGCGCCGCAGCTGCCCGCGTTCATCGCCGATCCCCGGCCGGCCGTGCCCCTGCTCGACGCCCTGCACCGCGACGGGTCCGAGTACGTGCGCCGCTCCGTGGCCAACCACCTCAACGACATCAGCCGCGACCACCCCGCGCTCGCCGTGGAGATCGCCGCGAAGTGGCGCACGGACCCCGCGCCGACGACGGATCGCGTCGTCCGGCACGGACTGCGCACGCTGATCAAGGCCGGCCGGCCCGACGCGCTCACCCTGCTCGGCCACTCCCCCGACGTCGAGGTCACCGTGCACGGCCCCGTCGTCACCACCCCGCACGTCGTCGTCGGTGCGTACCTGGTCTTCGACTACGAGGTCACCCACACCGGCCCGCTCCCCGCCGAGCTGGTCGTCGACTACGTGGTCCAGCACGTCAAGGCCAACGGCGCCCGCACCCCGAAGGTCTTCAAGCTCACGACCCGCAGCATGGCCCCCGGCGAGACCCTCACCGGCACCAAACGGCACTCCTTCAAGCCGATCACCACCCGCCGCTACCACTCCGGCGAGCACCTGGTGCAGCTCCAGGTCAACGGCCGGGTGCGCGGCGAGGCCGCCTTCACCCTCGACGCCGACTCCACCCGCGACGCCGACTTCCCCCTCGACGCCGCCGACTGACACGCGCCGTGCCCCCGCCCCCGTCCCCCGGCGGGGCGTGCGGGGGCACGGGCCGGCCCGGGGTCAGCCGGTCCAGACGATCGACTGCACCTCGCTGTACGCGTGCAGGGCGTACGAACCGACGTCCCGGCCCACGCCCGACCGCTTGAAGCCGCCGAACGGCGCCTCCATGTTCCGGCCGATGGTGTTCACCCCAACCCCGCCCGCCCGCAGCCGCCGCGCCACGCGGAACGCGCGCGCCGAGTCCCCGGACCAGACGTAGCTGATCAGGCCGTAGTCGCTGTCGTTGGCCAGCGCCACCGCCTCGTCCTCATCCCCGTCGAAGGGGACGACCACGACCACCGGGCCGAAGATCTCCTCCCGGACCACCCGCATGTCGTTGGTGCAGTCCACGAGCAGGGTCGGCGCCACGTAGAAGCCGCGGCCGCCGCCCACCACCGGGCGTTCGCCGCCGTAGGCGATCCGCGCGCCCTCCTTGCGGCCCAGTTCGACGTACGACTCCACGCGGTCGCGGTGCGCCGCCGAGATCACCGGGCCGACCACCGTGCCGCGCTCGGCCGGATCGCCCACCGTCATGAACGTCAGGTAGCCGGTGAGCTTCTCGACCAGCCGGTCGTAGACCGACCGGTGCGCGATCACCCGGGTCGGGGCCGTGCAGATCTGCCCCGAGTAGAAGGAGAACGTCGTGCCGATCCCCATCACGGCCGCGTCCAGGTCGGCGTCCTCCAGGACGATCGCCGCGCCCTTGCCGCCGAGCTCCATCAGCTGCCGCTTCATCGTCCGGCCGCACACCTCGGCGATGCGCTGGCCGACGCCCGTGGAGCCGGTGAAGGACACCATGTCGACGTGGGGCGAGTCCACCGCCGCCTCGCCGACCTCGACCGAGGTGCCCGAGACCACGTTCACCACGCCCGCCGGCACACCGGCCTCGTCGAGCGCCTGCGCCATCCGGAACACCGACAGCGGGTCCTGCGGGGCCGGCTTGACCACCACCGTGTTGCCCATGGCCAGGGCCGGCGCCACCTTGCCCGCCGGGTTCGCCCACGGGTTGTTGTACGAGGTGATGCACGTGACCACCCCGACCGGCTGGCGCACCTCCAGCGCGCCCAGCACGCTCGCCCGCCCCATCGGCCCGGCGTCCGTCACCTGCGGGGGCAGGCCCCGCTCGACCGGTTCCAGGGCGCCCTTCGCGTACCGCCGGAAGCGGGCGACCCCGACGCCGACCTGCATGCCGCGGGCGATCCCGGTCGGCGCGCCCGTCTCCGCGCGGGCGAGCTCGGACCAGGGCTCGTACTCCCGCTGGATGATGTCGGCGGCGCGGTCCAGGATCGCCGCCCGCTCCTCGGGCGCCGTGCGGGACCAGGACGCGAACGCGTCGGCCGCGGCCCGCGCCGCCTCCTCGACCTGGCCGCGGGAGGCCTCGGGCGCGAGCCCGACCACCGATTCGTCGGCCGGGTCGACCACCTCGTAGTGGCCGCCGTCGGGCTCCACCCACGTGCCGCCGATGTAGAGCCGCTGGGGGCCGCCCGGCTGGTGCGTGCTCAACGGGTGCTCACCGTCCTCGTGTCCCGGCCCGAGCGGAGCACGATCCCGGGGATCGCCCCCGTCACCTCGTCGTCGCGGATGGTCTCGACCCCGTTGACGCGTACGGACACGATGCCGATGGCCCGCGCGTCCAGCCGCGGGCTGTCGCCCGGCAGGTCGTGGACGAGCGTCGCCGGGCCGGCCTCGATCCGCTCCGGGTCGAAGAGGACCAGGTCGGCGTGGTACCCCTCGGCGATCCGGCCGCGTTCGCGCAGCCCGAACAGCTGCGCCGGGTCGTCGGTCAGCATCTTCACCGCCTGCTCCAGCGGGACGAGCCGGCGTCCGCGCAGGCAGTCGCCGAGGAAGCGGGTGGTGTACGGGGCGCCGCACATGCGGTCCAGGTGCGCGCCCGCGTCGGACCCGCCGAGCATGACGTCCTCGTGCTGCCAGGTCTCCCGGCGCAGGGCCCAGCTGGCGGGGTCGTTGTCGGTGGGCATCGGCCACAGGACGGTGCGCAGGTCGTCGTTGGCGCATATCTCGACCAGGCAGTGGAAGGCGTCCTGGCCGCGCTCGGCGGCGATGTCGTCGACGACGCGGCCGGAGAGGCCCTCGTTCTCCTTGCTGTACGTGTCGCCGATGACGTACCGCCCGAAGCGGGCGAGGCGGCGGAAGACGCCGGCCTCCTTGCTGTCGGCGCGGCGCAGCATCTCGGCCCGTACGTCCGCGTCGCGGAGCTTCTCGATCCGTTCGGGGACGGGCAGGGAGAGGACCTCGCCCCAGCCGGGGATGAGGTTGAGCGCGCAGAAGGTGCCGAGGGACATGTTCATGGGCGTGAGGATCGGCATGGTGAGCGCGACGATCCGGCCGCCGGCCCTGCGGGCGCGTTCGCTGGGGATCAGCTGGCGCGGGACGCGCTCGGGGACGGAGGCGTCGATGGTCAGGACGTTCCAGTTCAGGGGCCGGCCGGCGGCGGCGCTCATGTCGACGAAGAGGTCGATCTCCTCGTCGGAGAACTGGTCGAGGCAGCCGGCGACGATGGCTTCGAGCTGGGTGCCCTCGTGTTCGGCGACCGCCCGGGAGAGCGCGAGCAGCTCCTCCGGCTTCGCGTGCCGGGAGGCGACCGGGGAGCCGGCGCCGTCGGAGTGGGTGGAGGACTGGGTGGTGGACAGGCCCCAGGCACCGGCGTTCATGGCGTCGTGGAAGAGGGCGAGCATCTCGTCCAGCTGCTCGGGCGTGGGCTGTCCGCCGACGGCGGCCTCGCCCATGACGTGCCGGCGCAGGGCGCAGTGGCCGACCATGAAGCCGGCGTTCACGGCGATGCGGCCGTCGAGGGCGTCGAGGTACTCGCCGAAGGTGGACCAGGTCCAGTCGACGCCCTCTTCGAGGGCCTTGAGGGCCATCCCCTCGACCTTGCTCATCATGCGGCGGGTGTAGTCGGCGTCCTCGGGGCGGTCCGGGTGCAGGGGCGCCAGGGTGAAGCCGCAGTTCCCTCCGGCGACGGTGGTGACGCCGTGGTTCATGGAGGGGGTGGCGTACGGGTCCCAGAACAGCTGGGCGTCGTAGTGCGTGTGGGGGTCGACGAAGCCGGGCGTCAGGACGAGGCCCGTGGCGTCCTCGCCGGTGCGGGCCTCTTCGGTGACGGTGCCGGGGTCGCCGACGGCGACGATCCGGCCGTCCCGGATGCCGACGTCGGCGACGCGCGCGGGCGCGCCGGTCCCGTCGACGACGGTCGCGCCCTTGATCAGGTGGTCGAGCATGACGTCCCTTCTGCCGGAGTTCGCGGTGCGGGCCGGGCCCGGGGGGCCGCGCCCGGGGCACGCGCCCCGACGCCGGCGGAGCCGGAGGAACCGGCTCCGCCGGCGTTCGGGGCGCGGAGGGTGCGGGGGCGGATCCCCCGCGTGCCCCGGCCGGAGGCCGCCCGGCCGGGGCCGGTGCGGGACGGCGGTCCGGGAAGACGCCGCCCCTCTTCCCCCGCCGGGTCAGACGGCCTGGCGGAAGCGGGTCGTGCGGTGGACCGGGTCCGTGTCGATGTGCGGGATGACGTGTTCACCGATGAGCTTGATGGTGTTCAGCGTGTCCTCGGGCGAGACGCCGGTCGGCAGCCCGAAGGACAGCTGGTCGGCGCCGGCCTGCTCCCACCGCTTGCACTGGGCGCGCACCTCGGACGGGTCGCCGCAGATCATCAGCTCCTCGGCGATCAGCAGCTCGATGATCTCCGCGTTGTACTCGGGCAGCAGCTCGGGCCACTGCGGGATCGCCTCGGGCCGCGGGAAGGTGTCGTGGTAGCGGAAGACCAGCGACTGGAAGCGGTTCATGTTGGCGTTGACGGCGATCTCCACCGCCTTGTCGTGGGTCTCGGCGCAGATCGCGGTCGAGGTGACCATGACGTTGTCGTTGACGAAGGCGCCGATGGCCTTCGCCTCCTGGATGGCCGTCTTGTACTGCTCCAGCACCCACTCCATGTCGGAGACCTTCTGCACGCTGAAGCCCAGCACGCCCAGGCCCTTCTTCGCCGCCATCGCGTACGAGGAGGGGGACCCGGCGGCGTACCACATGGCCGGGTGGGCCTTGCCGTACGGCTTGGGGAAGATCTTCCGCGGCGGCAGGGACCAGTGCTTGCCCTGGAACCCCTCGTACTCCTCCTGGAGGAACATCTTGGGGAACTCCGCGATGGTCTCCTCCCAGATCTCCTTGGTGCCGTTCATGTCCTCGATGCCGGGGAGGAAGCCGAGGATCTCGTGGCTGCCCGCACCGCGCCCGGTGCCGAACTCGAAGCGGCCCTTGGAGAGGTGGTCGAGCATGGCGACCTTCTCGGCCACCTTCACCGGGTGGTTCACCGGTGCGAGGGGGTTGAAGATGCCGGAGCCGAGGTGGATGCGCTCGGTGGCGTGGGCCAGGTAGCCGAGGAACACCTCGTTCGCCGAGAGGTGCGAGTACTCCTCCAGGAAGTGGTGCTCGGAGGCCCAGGCGTACTTGAAGCCCGACTTGTCGGCCTGGATGACGTACTCGGTCTCCTCGATCAGCGCCTTGTGCTCTGCCTCGGGGTCGACCTTGGACCGTGACTCGGCCACGTATCCCTGCACGAAGAGCCCGAATTCCAAGGGGGTTCACCGTCCTTTGACTTCTGACGTTCCGTCAGATTCGATGCCCCGACTGTTCCACCGCCGGGGCCGGAGCGTCAATACCTGACGCCCCATCAGATGATGCGGCCGGGGCCTCAGGCGATGCTGACGCCGGCCATCCAGCCGCCGTCGATGACGAACGGCTGGCCGGTGATGTACGAGGAGTCCTCGCCGGTCAGGAAGAGGGCCAGCTTCGCGACCTCCTCCGGCCGCCCGACCCGCCCCATCGGCACGACCCGCCGGTACAGCTCGGCCATCGCCTCCCGGGCCTCGTCGGTCATCCCGGCCGGATCCAGCAGCCCCGGGTTGGCCATCGGGGTGTCCACGGCGCCCGGGCACATCGCGTTGACCCGGATCCCCCGGCCCGCCAGCTCCATGGCGGCGACCCGCGTCAGCCCGAGGATCGCCGCCTTGGTCGCCGCGTACGCGCCCACGTACGCCATGCCCGTCAGGCCGGTGTAGGACGAGGTGTTGACGATGGTGCCGCCGCCGGCCGCCTCGATCTCCGGGGCCACCGACTTGATGCCGAGGAAGGCACCCACCTGGTTGACCTCGACCACCTGGCGGAACTCCTCCAGCGGGGTCCCGGTCAGCTCGTTGAAGCGCAGGATTCCCGCGTTGTTGACCAGTCCGTCGACCGGGCCGAAGGACTCCTTGGCGGCGGCGATCGCGGCCGCCCAGTCCTCCTCCCGGCTCACGTCCATCCGTACGTACCGGGCCCGGTCCTCGCCGATCTCCTTGGCCACGGCCGCGCCCTGCTCGTCCAGTACGTCCCCGAGCAGCACCTTCGCGCCCTCGGCCGCGAACAGGCGGGCCTCCTGCTCGCCCTGGCCGCGCGCCGCTCCGGTGATGATGACGACGCGCCCGTCCAGCTTGCCCATGCCGGTGTCTCCTAGTCGTTGAGGTGCGGCGCGACGTCGGCGCCGAACGCGGCGATCTGGTCCGTCAGTTCGGCCCGGTCCCGGCTGCGGAAGCGGACCTGGATCTGGTCCACGCCGAGCGCCTTGTACTCCCGCAGCGACTCGGCGAGCGCCTCCGCCTTGCCGCTCAGGGTCCGGCGGCCGGTGTCCCAGCCGGGTTCGCCGACGTACAGCGGCTCGGTGATCGCGCCGATCTCGATCGGCTCCCCGATCCCCGCCGCCGCGCGCAGTTCCCGGATCCGGGCGATCTGCGCGGGCAGCGCGTGGCGCGGGTCGCCCTGCGGGAGCCAGCCGTCGCCGCGGACGGCGGCCCGGCGCACGGCGGGGCCCGAGGAACCGCCGACCCAGACGGGGATCCGCTGCTGCGCCGGCCGGGGCAGCTGGCCGAGGTCCTTGAACGAGAACAGCTCGCCCTCGAACTCCGGGTACTCCTCGGGCCCCAGCGCCACCCGCAGGGCGTCCAGCGTCTCGTCGAGGACGGCCCCGCGCCGCGCGAAGTCCACGCCGAGGATCCCGAACTCCTCCTCGACGTGCCCGGCGCCCACCCCCAGGATCAGCCGGCCGCCGGAGAGGTGGTCGAGCGTGGCGTACTGCTTGGCGCTGATCAGGGGGTGGCGCAGGCCGAGGATCGCGACGTGGCTGAGCAAGCGCACGTGCTCGGTGATCCCCGCGAGGAAGGAGAGGGTGGCGACCGGGTCGTACCAGACCGTGCTCATGGGCCCCGCGAGCCGCCGCGGGATGGCCACGTGGTCACAGGTGGCCACGTACCCGAAGCCGGCCCGGTCGGCGGCCCGGGCCACCTCGGCGAGGTCGGCGGCGGTGGCCGACGCCTCCCAGGGTTCGGCGTAGATGGTGCTCTGCGACTGGATCGGGAGCTGCATCCCGTAGACCAGCCGACCTTCCGGAAACACGCGCGCCATGCCGGACCCGCCTCGCCTTCGTCTGCCGATTCGCCGCCGATTCGTCATACCGGTGCCGGGCCATCGTCGTAGCTGACGGTCCGTCAGGCAAGGGGTAGGTCCGACCGCGGTGGCCCGATCCCGCGGTCGTGCCGGGTGACCTGGGCCTCGACTCAGACGACCGCCCCCGTCCCCCTCTCCTGGTTCCTCCGCGCCTCCGCCGGGCTGCCGTACCCGCCGGGCGCGTCCTTCGCGGCGCGACGGTCCCGTGCCGGTGGGGGCGTCGGGTTGCGGTGTTCCAGGGCGATCGCGATCGGGACCGCGGTGAAGAGGGTCGAGGCGATGCCGATGAGGACGCCCGCGATCAGCGCCACGGAGAAGTCCGCCAGCGAGTCGCCGCCCAGTACCGCCAGCGCGGCCAGGATGAACAGGGCCCCCATACCCGTGTTCAGCGTGCGCGGGAGCGTCTGGACCACCGCGTGGTTGGCCGTCTTCTCCAGGTCGCCCCGGGGGTCTCGGCGGCGCGCTTCGCGGACGCGGTCGAAGACGACCACCGTGTCGTTCACGGAGTAGCCGATCACCGTGAGCAGCGCCGCCAGGAAGACGCTGTCCACCGGCCTGCCCAGCCAGGCGAACAGGCCCACCACGAGCAGGACGTCGTGGACCATCGCGGAGACCGCCGCTGCCGCCAGGGTCCACCGGAACCGCACGCTGAGGTAGATCAGCTGGGCGGCCACCGCGATGCCCAGGGCCAGGAGCGCCTTGTGGCGCAGTTCGCTGCCGAGGCTCGGGCCGATCCGTTCGTCACGCTCCACCGTGACGGTTCCGCCGGGCTCCTCCAAGGCCGCCTTGACGCGCTGCTGTTCGTCGTCGGTGAGCTCCTCCGTGCGTACGGTGATGTCGCCGTCGCCGGACTCCTGCACCACCGCGCGCGGGAACCCCGCGTCGGACACGGCGCTGCGGGCCGTGTCCGCGTCGACGGACCTGGCGGTGCCGTACTCGACGAGGCGGCCGCCGGTGAACTCCACGCCGAAGTCCAGGCCGCGGATGAGGATTCCCGCGACGGCCACCGTCACCAGGAGCGCGCTCGCGCCGAGCCACCGGCGACGGTGGCGGACCAGGTTCGGGTTGCGGCGGGACAGCCAGGTGCGGACCCGGCCCGTCGAGGCGATCCCCGTCAGACCGGGGCGCTTGCGCACGAAGCTGCGGGCGACGGCGAAGTCCGCGAGCGTGCGGGTGATCACGAGCGCCGTGAGCATCGACACCAGGACGCCGATGCACAGGGTGACCCCGAAGCCCTTGACCGGGCCCGTGGCGAAGAAGAACAGCAGTCCCGCGGCGAGCAGCGTCGTCACGTTCGAGTCGATCACCGCGCTCCACGCCTTCGCGAAGCCGGTCTTCACCGGCTTCGCCACGTCCTTCGAACGGACGCCCAGGTACTCCTCCCTGGCCCGTTCGAAGACCAGGACGTTCGCGTCCACCGCCATGCCGATCGCCAGGACGAACCCGGCGAGACCCGGCAGCGTGAGCGTCGCGCCGAGCGCCACCAGAGCGGCGTACGAGATGAGGCCGTACAGCCCGAGGGCCACGGCGGCGAGCGCGCCGAGGAGCCGGTAGACGACGGTGATGAACAGTGCGGTCAGGGCGATCCCGATGAGCGCGGCCCTGGTGCTCGCCTCGATCGCCTCGGCGCCGAGCGTCGGGCCGACCGTGCGCTGCTCCACGACGTCGAGGGGCACCGGCAGCGCGCCGCCCTTCACGAGCGCCGCCAGCTCCCGGGCCCCGGCCCGGTCGAAGCCGCCGCTGATCTGCGTGGAGCCGCCGGTGATGCCGGTCCCGCACACCACGTCCGCGGTGACGCCGGGCGCCGAGATGATCTTGTTGTCGAGGGCGATGACGATGCGGCGTTCCGGAGCGCCCGGAGGCGCGCAGGCCGCGTCCGAGGTGATCTTCGCCCAGGTGTCGCCCGCGCCCTTGCGGAAGTCGAGGGAGACCGTCCAGCCGCTGAGCGACTGCTGGTCCAAGGCCGCCTCGGCGTCCTCGACCCCCTCGCCGGTGAGGGCGGTGGGGCCCAGCTTCAGGTGGCTGCCCGGCCGGTCCGGGTCGGGCAGGGTGCGCGATCCGTCGGCCTCGGGCTGCGCCGAGCCCTGGTCGGCCGTCGCCCCCGTCACCGGGTGGACCGTGAGCTGCGCGGTGCGGCCGATGACCTCGGCGGCCTTGCGCGGGTCCTGCACTCCGGGCAGTTCGACGATGATCCGCTTCTCGCCGGAGCGGGCGATGCCGGGTTCGGAGACGCCGAGGGCGTCGACGCGCTGCCTGAGGACCTCCAGGGCGCGGTCGGTGGATGCGGCGTCGGCCTTGACGGTGGGTGAGTCCCGGGTCTCCAGGACGATCTGGGTGCCGCCGCGCAGATCGAGGCCGAGGCGGGCGGATTGGGTGAGGGCGATGTAGAGGGACAGCGCGACGGCTGCCAGCGCGACGACCGCCCTCCACAGGGGTGGGCGGGACAAGGGTGCGCGAGACATGCGTACTCCACGATGAGGGCAGGACGGAGGGACGCGTGACCGGCCCCGCGCGGTGTGCGGCGGGTCGGAAGGGTCAGGCGTCGATGACGGTCTGCGTGCTCATCGGTGGGGCGGGCCGCGCGGGGCGGCGGACCCGGCCGGCCCGGGCGGCGGCGCGAGTCCGGCGGCGGGGCCCGCGTCGGGCCCGCCCTGGGCGCGGCGCGGGGCCGTGTCGACGGCCGCACGCGCGGGTCCCGCGGGCTGCGGTCCCGGGATGTGGGCGTCGGGTCGGGGCGTGACCGCGACGTACCGCGCCGGAACGTCGTCCGGCCGTGCCCCCGGTCCGGCGTGGCCCGCCACCGCGTGCTGGGCGAGCGGCCTGTCGGCGGGCACGGGCATGCCCTGCGCCCCGGCCACCGGGACGAACAGCGCGAGGACGGTGACGACGAGGGTCAGCGCGGACGCGGCCAGGCGCGCGGAGCGGCTCGGTTGCGGCACGCGTCCCCCCGTCCCTCCGGTGCTCGCCGGGTGCGCACGGCGTGGCCCCGCCCTGCTCAACGTACGGGGCGCCCCGGTCCGTTCCGTGTTCCTCGGCGTTCCCCTCGTAGCACGGTCCGCGGTCACCAAACCGCGAGGCTGCTTCCACGTCCGGAAGGTTCTGATCCCTCGGAAGTGGGACCGCTGCGCCGTGGCCGTTTCCAGATTTCCGCGACCCTCGTTAGGCGCCGCGGCAGCATCCCGGCGTCTGTGCGGTCCAGACCGATTGGGCACGGGGTGTCCGCTGGACCGTTGACCACGCTCTTTCTGTCCCAGGGGAGGCTCCATGTCTGATCGTTCCGTCGCCGCCGTGGTGGCGGGGATCGGCTGTCGCCTGCCGGATCGGGTGGTGCAGAACACGGACGAGCCGATCACGCTGCTCGACACGACTGACGAGTGGATCCGTTCGCGAACGGGGATCGAGAGGCGGCGGTGGGCCGGGCCGGGGGAGAGCACGGGTGACCTGGCCGTGGAAGCGGGTCGTCGGGCTCTGGAAAGCGCCGGCGTCAACGGCGTGGACCTGGTGGTGCTCTCGACGACGACCCCCGACCATCACTCTCCGGCCACGGCTCCGTGGGTCGCCGCGCAGCTGGGCCTCGGGCAGGTGCCGGCCTTCGACATCGCGGCTGCCTGTTCGGGCTTCGTCTACGCGCTCGCTGCCGGTGACGCGTGGATCAGGTCCGGCACGGCGCAGCGGGTTCTGGTGATCGGTGCGGAGACGCTGTCCACGATCACCGACATGTCCGACCGTGGCACCGCTGTGGTGTTCGCCGACGGTGCGGGGGCGGCGGTGTTGCGACGCGGCACGCGCGAGGAGGCCGGCGCGGTGTTGGCCGTGCGGCTCGGGAGTGACGGCACGCAGAAGGATCTGGCGGTGATCGCCGCGGGCGGGGCGCGGTGGCCGGATGCACAACGGGATGCGGAGCCCGGAGAGCGGTGCTTGCGGATGCAGGGGCCTCAGATGTTCGCCCACGCGGTGCGCCGGATGACGGAGGTCTCCCGCGGGGTGCTGGATCACGTCGGCTGGCAGGTCGAGGACGTCGAGGCGTTCATCGGTCACCAGGCCAACCAGCGCATCCTCGACAAGGTGGCCGACCTCGTCGGCGTGCCTGCCGGGCGCTGCCTGGGCAACATTCGCAGGGTCGGGAACACTTCATCGGCCTCCATCCCGCTCGTCATGGACGAGGCGGTGCGGGACAAAGCCGTGGCTCCCGGCGCCCGAACGCTTCTGACGGCGTTCGGCGGTGGGGCGGTGTGGGGAGCCGTCGCCTTGACCTGGCCCGATGTTCAGCCTTCCCCCTGAAGCAGAAGGAGTAGCACTGTCATGGACGCACGCAGCCAGGAGCCCTTGGCCTTCGTCACCGACTTCCTCGCGCGGACCTTCAGTCTGCCGGCCCAGAGGCTGGCCCCGGAGGCCACGTTCTCCAGCCTCGAACTCGACTCGATCGCCCAGGTGGAGCTGTTCGTCACCCTGTCCGACCACTTCGGCATCCAGTTGGACGACTCCCGGGCCGACGGCGAGCTCACGCTGCAGCAGACGGCAGACCTGGTGGTGACCGGACTGGCCGACGCCGGCCAGGGCGGACGTCCCGCGCAGGGCTGAGGACGGCGACGGCAGGCGGTCCGGTCCGGTCCGGTCCACGGTGACGGTGACGGTGACGGTTCGTAGGGAGAACGATGAGTGAAGTGATCGCCCGTACGCTGCGATTCGACGGGTTGTCCCTGTCCTACCAGCTGGTGCGCAGCCCGAGCCCGTCGATCGAGCCGGTTCTGGTCATCGGGGGCGTGCTGCAGGGCATGCACGGCTGGTCGATCATGGAGCAGCACGTTCTTCCCCGGGCCGACTTGATTTCCGTTGATCTTCCCGGTGCGGGCGATTCGACACCGTTGCGGCCGCAGCAGGGCATGGAGGTGATGTGCCGGGCCGTGGAGGTGATCCTCGACGACCTCGGCGTCGACCGCGTCAACTTCCTCGGCTATTCGTTCGGCTCCGCGATCGCGTACCGCTGCGCGCAGCGGCGGCCCGAGCGGGTCGCCCGGCTGGTGCTGGGCGGGGTCCCGGTGCGCATCAGCGATCGGCTCGTGGCCCTGTGGACGCGTGCGGCACAGAGCATGGGTGCGGGCGATCCCCAGGGCATGGTGGACATCCTCATGGAGATGTTCCTGTGCCCTGCGGGCCGGGCGCGCGTGCACAACGGTGACATCGTCCGCAGACTGGTGCGGCGCATCACCTTGCGTGCGTTGACGGAGAATGCGTACGGCTTCGCCACCATGGAGCGGTCGGTCCTGGAGAACCTCGACCCCGTGGGCGGGCTGGACGGTGTGCCCACGCTCGTGTTCTGCGGTGAGCACGACACCATCAGCTCGCTGGCCGAGCAGCGGGACTTCGCCGCCGGCATCGGGGACTGCCGGTTCGCCGCGATCGGCGAGGCGGACCACTGGGTGTTCCTCGAGCGGCGGGAGGCCGCCACCGATCTGGTGATGCGGTTCTTCACCGGTCGTCCGGTGGCCGGTCTGCCCTATCTCGTCGGCCAGGACTCCGTCAGCCGCGCGGCGCACGACGCCACCGACGTGAGGGTCGGCTGACACGTCGCCGGCCCGATGTTGCGGGCGACGGCACGGATACGAGGAGAGCGCGTGACCAAGACGGTCTTGTGCGGTCTGGGAGGCTGGCTGCCCCCGACCGTCGTGGACAACGAGCAGATGATGGCCCCCGCCACCGCCGCCTTCGTCCGGCGCCGCATCGGCGTCGCCAGTCGCCACCGGGTCGCGCCGGGCAGTGCGACTGTCCACCTCGCCACTCAGGCAGGGCGACACGCCCTGCTCAGCAGCGGCATGCCGGCGGTGGACGCGCTCATCGTGGCGACGACGACACCCGACCGTCTCTGCCCTGCCGGGGCCCCCGAGGTCGCCAGCGAACTCGGCATGACCGGGATTCCCGCGTTCGACATCAACGCCGGCTGTTCCGGTTTCCTGTACGCCTGCGAACTCGCCCGTGGTCTGATCGCCGGCGGGAGCACGCGCAGCGTCCTGGTCATCGCCGCCGAGACGGCCTCCGCGATGGTCAACCCCGCTGATCCCGACACCGCGCCCATCTTCGGCGACGGCGCCGGCGCCGTCGTCCTGCGCGCGGCCCGCCCCGCGGAGGCACCCACTTTCGGACCGGGGGTGTGGGGCAGCGACGGCACCCGGGCCGACATCATCGCCATCCCCGCGGGCGGTGCCCGCCGCCGCACCCCCGACGTCACGGGCGATGAACTCTTCCTGCACCTGCGCGGCAGCGAGGTCCTGCGCCACGCCGTGCGCCGCATGAGCAACGCGGTACGCCAGGCTGTCAGTGCCGCGGGCTGGACCCTCGACGATGTCGACGTGCTCCTCACCCACCAGGCGAACGCGGCGATCACCCACGCCGTAGCCGCAGCCCTCGCCTTCCCCGCCGCCCGGATGCCCTCCAACATCGAGACGGTCGGGAACACCGCAGCCGCCTCGATCCCCCTGCTGCTCGTCCACGCCGCCGCCGAGGGAACGCTCAAGCCGGGCCAGCGCGCGGTCCTGGTGGCCTTCGGCAGCGGTCTCTCCTGGGCCGCGACCACCTGCGTCTGGCCGGAGAACCTCGACCCGCGAACCTGACCGTCCAACGGGAGAACCCTGATCGTGCCCGACATGCTCACGACCGTCATCGACATCCTGACCGTAAACGCCGGTCTGCCTCCGGAGCCTGTGACCCCCGACGCCACGCTCACCGGCGCGGGCGTCGACTCCATGGCCATCGCCGTCCTGGCGATGATCCTGGAGGAAGACCACGGCCTGGCCGTCACCGAGACCGACCTCTCCGGCGTCCGTACCATCGCCGACCTCGCCGACTTCATCGAAACGCACCAAACGGCCACAGCATGACCTGCGCCGCCGACGCCCCGCCCGTCGCGGCCGACCATCCCGTCCGGTGGCGAGGCCGCACCTACCCCTGCCGCACAGTGATGCCGCAGGGCCCGGCGTCGGCGACGCCCCTGCTGATCCTCAGCGGCGGGCTGCAGACCCGGCATTCATGGGCGCGCCTGGAACGCCACCTCGCGCCCCTCCATCCCCTCGTCATCCCCGATCTGCCCCCCGCCCGCAGTCCCGGCACCCTGCCGGGCACGCAATCCCTCACCTGGGACGACCTCACCGACGCCGCCCTCCACGCAACCGGCAACCTGGGTATCGAGCAGTTCGCCGTCCTCGGCGTCTCCTCCGGCTTCCCCATCGCCTACCGCCTGGCACAACAGCACCCCGACCGCGTCAGTGACCTGGTGCTTTTCGGCGCCGCACCGCACCCGGGGCCCCGCCTGACCGCACTCATCCACGAAGGGCTGCGCCGCGAGACGGGTCTGATGCCGCCCGACCGCAACCGCAGGCCGGCAACGGAAGCAGCTCCCGGCGACGGGGCGACCACGGTTCCAGGCGCTCACCGGGAGGCCGCCGAACGACTCGTCAGCGTTCTGACCAACCCAGAGGCAGGCCGGCACTGTCTCATGATCCGCGCCGCCGCCCGCGTGATGCTCACCCAGCTGACCGCCTCCTCGCAGGACCCCCTCGTCCGCTACATCGCCGACCGCGGGCACCTCCTCCTCACCACTCCCCTGCCACCCGGCGGCATCAGGTCCGTCCGCGCGCTCGTCGGCGCCGGAGAACACGACACCGTCACACCCGTCGACGACAACCGAGCCGTCGCCGCCACCATCGACAACGCCACGTTCATCGTCATGAAGAACGCCGACCACCTCCTGCACATGGAACGCGACGCCGACTTCGCCGACGTCATCACCCGCTTCCTGCACCATCGGCCCCTCACCACGCCCGACACCGTGGTCATCACCACAGCGCCGACCACACCGCCCACCCGGCCGTGCCATCCGGACCCGGCGGCATCAGCACATCACCCCCACCACAGGAGGCCGCGCCGTGCTCCCGACAACCACTGACAACCCGGCCCTACGGGTGCTGGTGGCCACCTGGGGCACCGCGGGCGACATCGCCCCGTACACCGGAATCGCCGTCGCGCTCAAGGCCGCCGGCCACCGCGTCACCGTCGTCACCTCCAACCGCTACGCCAGACGCTTCACCGACCACGGCATCGCCGTACGCGCCATCCCGCTCGACCACTTCGAAGAACGGGCGAGCCAGGCCAAACCCTGGCTCGAACGCGTCCGCAACGGACAGGCCATCAGCACCGAGGCCGCCTCCGTCATGCTCGGCACCGCAGCGGAGGGCCAGGACATCCTCCTCACCCACCCCCTGCTCCACCCCCTGGCCGCCGTCATCGCCGAAGCACTGCACCTCCCGTGCGTCGGCGTCTACACCGTCAGCCACGCCATGATGATTCCCCGGCTCATGGCCGCACTGCCCTGGAGACGGCACAGCGTCGCCGACCTCACCGTCAGGCTGCTGATGAGTCCGATGTACGCACCGGCCCTGTCCTGCCTGCGCCGCACGCTCGGCATGCGCATGCGGCGGATGCACGACCTCGTGGGCACGCTGCGCCACCAGCCGGTCCGCTACGGCATCAGCGACGCCCTGCTGCCCCCGGGCTTCACTCTGCCCCTGAGCCAGAGCACCACCGGCCACTGGCCACCGGCCCGCCCGCCCGGCTGGTCACCCGACCCACGCCTGCAGGACTTCCTCGACAGCGGTCCCGCCCCGGTCTACTTCGGCTTCGGCAGCATGGACGAGGTCAACGGCGAACACCTAGCCCGCACCATCGTCCACACCGCGAAGAAGTTGAGGGTCCGCGCTGTCGTTCAGGCCGGCTGGGCCGGGATCCACGCCGAATCCGACGACCTCCTCACCATCGCGGAATGCCCCCACGACTGGCTCTTCCCCCATATGCGCGCCGCTGTCCATCACGCCGGACCCGGAACGACCCACGCATCCCTCGCAGCAGCAACGCCCACCCTCCCCGTCCCTGTGGGCCGCGACCAGCCCTTCTGGGCGTCCCGGCTCACCGCGCTCGGCCTGTCCCCCACCTCCCTTCCCGTACGCCAGGTCACCACCGCCCGTCTCACCCACTCCCTCCGGCAGACCCTCCTCAACGAGGAATACGGCCACAACACCCGCCGCGTCCAAGCCCGGCTACGACAGCAGGACGGCATTTCCCGCCTCGTGCAGGACATCTCCACACTGGCCCGATGACCAGCAGCGGGCAGAGCCAGCCGTGGATCAGCTCGGGCGCAGGCCCCCCGAGCCCGACCATGCCTGGAACGGGTGGACGCTTGTGCCCGCCTGGGCTGATAAGAAACACATAAGATCTACGTGCATGGCGGGGGCGGGGTCGGGCACACGGTGCCTCGGAGGTTGATAACTATGGTTCCCCTGCTTCTCGTTCTTCTGCTGGCACTGATCCTCTTCGGCGCGGGTTTCGCGGTGAAGATTCTCTGGTGGGTCGCCATCGCCGTCCTGGTCCTGTGGCTGGTCGGCTTCGTCGCCCGCCCCAAGGGCAGCAGCGGCCGCTGGTACCGCTGGTAGCCCTACGACAACACCGCAGCCAGAACGCTGCATGCCGGTGGCCTGGACCCCCGTCCCGATCGGGGGTCCAGGCCACCGGCATGCCCGCGTACCCGAACCCGCCGTCGCCGGGTGCCGTGGAGCATGCGGAGGGGCCCTGGTGCCTATGGCACCAGGGCCCCGAAGGAACTGCTACACCATCTGCCGGCCTTGGTACTGCGCCGGCCTACTTGCCCGCCTGCCCGACCTGAGCTGCGCCGGGGTGCGGGGATCGCGGTTGCTCGACCGGAGACCACCTCACCAACGATGTCCTGCGGTACCCGGACCTCGTGTCGCGTCCGGGCGATCCTGATGGCCCAATCCCTCCGTTCATCCCTCGGATGATCAACTGCTTACCACGGGGAACTGCTGATACTGCCGATACTGCCGATACTGCCGGTGATGCGAACTGCTCGTACTGCTCGCGGCCTGATCGTGCACCGCGCTCCGGCAGCCAGCCCCGTCGCCCGTCCTGCATCTGCTCTGGCTTGGAACCCCACTACCGGACCTCCCGGCGCGGACGTCCACCTTCGACGCCCGGACCGAGGTACTGCCGGGTACTGCGAACTGCGGGTACTGCACCACTGCGTCAACTGCTCGCGGTCGCCCCTGATGACTGCGGGCCACCCGGTCCGGTGATCAGTCCCGTCGCCGACCTGCACACACCTGGCTTCGACACTCCACCACCGCACCGTCATACGGGTACTGCCTTTACCACTGCCCGGCAGTTCGTCTCTGCCGGGCCCTGCGGTCTCTCTGGGCTACGAGAGAAACCATAACCACCCCACCACCCAATGTCTACTCCGGCCGTCATAGATTTTCGGGCGAGATGCCATGAGGAAAACGAACACCACCAGGCACCGGCCGCCCGGGGGCGCGCCGGAGCTCGTGGGGGTGGAGCGGGAGGAGGGAGACGCCGGAAAGCGGCCGCCCCGGGGCCGGGCGGCGTGCTCCGCCGGGCCGGGTGCGGTCAGAAGCCTTCCGGCCCCATGACGATGAACGGCTTCGCCGCCGGGTCGAGGGTCTCCAGGACCTTCTTCATGGCGTCCTTGGGGATGCCGACGCAGCCCTGGGAGGGGCCGTCGTGGTCCACGTGGAGCCAGATGTTGCCGCCCTTCTCCTCGCCCTCCGGCTTGGACGGGTCCAGCGGCGAGGTGCCCGGCGTGCGGTTGAAGTCGATGGCGACCACGTAGTCGAAGGAGCCCGCCAGGGACTCGCCGTTCACCCCGCGGCCCGAGGCCACGAAGGAGGCGTCCTTGTCGTACGGGAGGCGGGTGCCGGCCGGGGCGGCCAGCAGACCGCCCGCGTCGGTGAGCGCGAAGACGCCCTGCGGGGACGTCAGATCGCCGTACGTGCGTTCCGTGGACCAGCCCTTGGCGCCGTTGCGGGCCGGCCAGCTCTCGGCCCGGACCCAGTCGGCGCCGGCCGCCGGACGGGTGTACAGGGCTGCCGTGGACTCCGAGGAGTCGCGGCCCTTCCCGGTGACCAGGATGAGCTGGCGGGAGTCGGCCGGGATGCGGTCGCGGGTCTCCTCGCTGATGCCGGACAGGCCCTGGAGGAGGTCCCGCTGGGCGTCGCGCGCGGCGCGGACGGCGGACTGCGGGCGGGCGTCCGAACGGGCGGTGGCCGCGGCGGCCGCCTTGTCCGGGCCCTGGGCGAGGTAGACCCAGCAGGCCCCGGAGGCCAGCAGGCCGAGGGTGGCGGCCAGCACCACCCGGCGGGAGGCGCGGGGGGTACGGGGTCGGCGGGAGCGGGCCCGGGCGTGCTTGCTCATTGAACCGACCGTACAGCAGCAGGTCTTCAGCGGCGCTGAACCGCCGCCCCCCGTGGCCCGCGGAACACGGGGAACCGGACGCGGACCGTCAGCCCGCCCTCCGGCTCCGGGTTGGCCCGCGCCACCAGTTCGGCCCCGTGCGCCCGGGCGACCGAGGCGACGATCGACAGCCCCAGTCCGGCCCCCTCACCTGCGGTGTGCCGTCGTTCGGCGCTCCGCCGGAACGGCTCCAGCAGCCGCGGGACGTCCGCCGGATCCACCACCGGGCCCGTGTTCGACACCGTCAGTTCCCCGTCCCCGGACACCTCCAGGACGATCCGGCCGTCCGGGCGGTTGTGACGCACCGCATTGGCCAGGAGGTTGCGCACCAGGTGGCCCAACAGGGCCCGGTCGCCCCGTACAGTCAGCGGCGCGAGGGTCGGTACGACGGTCAGGCCCTCCTGCGGGCAGGCCGCCAGTTCGGCCGCGGCCAGCTCCGCCAGGTCCACCGGACCGGTGGCCTCCAGACCCTCCTCCGACACCGCGAGGAGCAGCAGCGACTCGACGAGGTGCTCGCTCGACTCGGCGACGCCGATGAGCCGGTCCCGGATGCGGGCTACCTTCTCCGGCGGCGGGTCCCCGGCCAGCCCGATCTCGGCGGCCGCCCGCTGCACCGCCAGCGGTGTGCGCAGTTCGTGCGCCGCGTTCGCCGCGAACCGCCGCTGGGCGGAGACCAGGTGCTCCATCCGGCCCAGCATCGCGTCGAAGGTGTCGGCGAGTTCCTTGAGCTCGCCGGGCGGCGCGTCGAGGGCGATCCGTTCGTCGAGGTTCTCGCCGGAGAGGCGGCGCGCGGTCTCGGTGATCACCCCGACGGGGCGCAGCACCCGGCCGGCCATCCACCAGGCGAGCCAGATCGACAGCACCGCGAACACCGCCAGGGCCAGCAGGGAGTACACCAGCAGCCGGTGCTGCGTGGCGTCGGTGACGGCGTCCGAGACGTCGTGCGTGAAGGCGTAGCTCTTCAGCTGGTCGGCGGTGGGGGCCGCGCCCGGGGGGAGCCGCTGCGCCGGCACCCAGGGGCGTTCCGGCTCAGCCGGGTAGCCCTTGGTGAGGTCCAGGTAGGCGGGGCTCGCCGTGCGGACGACCCCGGTGACGCTGGAGTACAGGCCCTGGCCGACCAGGACGTAGACCAGCGCCACCAGGCCGCCGCCCGCGAGCAGCAGCAGCGACCCGTACAGGGCGGTGAGGCGGCCGCGCTCGGTCCGCGGCAGGAGGCGGGACGGGCGCCGCACCGGGTGAGGGCGCGTCACGGGGTGCGGGCGCGTCACCCGGTGAGGGCGCGTCACCGGGCGCGGGCGCCTGACCGGGTCGGGCCGCCTCACCGGGGGATCCGGTAGCCCGCGCCGGACACGGTCTCGATCAGCGGCGGCTCGCCCAGCTTGGCGCGGAGCTTGCTGAGGGTGACCCGGACGGCGTTGGTGGAGTAGCTGGTGCCGTCCTCCCACACCTGCTCGATGAGGTCGTCGTTGCCGACGACGGCGCCCTCGGCGCGCAGCAGCGCTTCCAGTACGGCGAACTCCTTGCGGGACAGGGCGAGCCGGCGCCCGTCCCGGGTGGCACTGCGCCGGGCGGTGTCGACGGCGACGCCGGCCTGCTCCAGTACGGGTGGCAGGGCGGGGCGGGCGCGCCGGCCGAGGGCCAGGACGCGGGCGAGGAGCTCGTCGTACGCGAAGGGTTTGGTGAGGTAGTCGTCGGCGCCCAGCCCCAGGCCCTCGACGCGCTCCCGCACGGTGCCGGAGGCGGTCAGCATCAGGACCCGGGTCAGGAGCCGCTCGCGCACGACCTGGCGGCAGACCTCGTCGCCGTGGAGCCCGGGCAGGTCCCGGTCCAGGACGAGGACGTCGTACTCGCCCAGGCGCAGCCGCCGCAGGGCCTCCATGCCGTCGCCCGCCTCGTCGACGGCGAGCGCGTCGCGGCGCAGCCCCTCGGCGATCATCTCCCGGAGGAATTCCTCGTCCTCCACCACCAGTACGCGCATGCCGTCCTCTTTACCGGAGATCGACATTTCGCCGTTGTAAGCAGGGGCGGAGAGGGAAGCGAAACCCCCTTCCCGCGCAGGCTCGGGCCCATGAAGCGATCCCTGATCATGACCACGGCCGCGGCCATCACCGGGCTGGCCCTCGCCGTCACCGGCTGCGCGAACGGGAACTCCGACGGGAAGTCCGACGGGAAGAAGGACGCGGCGGGCTCCGACAAGGGCTCGGGCGGCGGGTCCTCGTCCGGGTCGTCGTCCGCCTCCGGGTCCGGCGCGGACGCCGACCGCGCGGTGAAGCTGCGCCAGTGCCTGCGCGAGCACAGCGTCGACGCCCCCGATCCCGAGCCGGGCCAGGACCCCCGCGGCATGACGCTGGGCGGCGGCGCGGACCCGCAGAAGATGCAGGAGGCCATGAAGACCTGCGGGATGGGCGGCCCCGGCTCGGGCAAGGAGCCCACCCAGGAGGAGAAGGACAAGGAGCTGAAGTGGGTCCGCTGCATGCGCGAGAACGGCATCCAGCTCAAGGACCCCGAGTACAACGGCGGCATGAAGTCCGCGATCGAGATACCCGCGGGACAGGAGAAGACGTTCGAGGACGCCCAGAAGAAGTGCGAGGCGGCCCGCTCGTGAAGAGGCGCGGGAAGTGGCTCCTGGCCTCGCTGGCCGCGGTGCTCGCGGCCTCCGGCGGCGGCTACGCGGTCATGGCCCAGCCGCGCCACGACGGCGGCGGCGGCGAGCACAGCGAGGCCGGTCTGCCGCCGGCCACGGCCCCGGTGACGCGCGGGGACCTCGGCGCGGCCGTGCAGGCGGAGGGCACCCTCGGCTACGCGCAGGAACGCAGGCTGAACGCCGGCGGACCGGGCGTCCTGACGTGGATCGCGGACGAGGGCGCGACGGTCGAGCGCGACGGGAGGCTGTACGAGGTCGGCGGCCGGCCGGTGCGGCTGCTGTACGGGTCCACGCCCATGTACCGGCCGCTGAAGACCGGGGACAAGGGCGAGGACGTCAAACAGCTCAAGCGCAACCTCCAGGCCCTCGGCCACGGCACCGGCCTCGACGCGACGGACGGCACCTTCACGGAGGGCACGGCGACGGCCGTCAAGCGGTGGCAGAAGGCCCACAAGGCCAAGGAGACCGGCGAGGTCGCCAAGGAGGACGTCGCGTTCGCGTCCGGACCGCAGCGGATCCGCAAGCGGGACGCGGCGGTCGGCGACGAGGCGGCGCCCGGCAAACCGGTGCTCACGGTGACCGGTACCGAGCGGGTCGTCCGGTTCCGGATGGAGGCCGGGAAGGCGGGCGCGGCGAAGACCGGCGAGAAGGTGACCGTACGGCTGCCGGGCGGGGCCGCGGCGAACGGGAAGGTCGAGTCGGTGGGCAGCACGGCGGGCGACGACGACGGCTCGGGCGGCGGTGGAGGCGCGGGCGGCTCGGGCGGCGGAGGCGGTGGCGCGGGCGGCGGAAAGAAGGCGGAGGTCGAGGTGGTCGTGGTGTTCGACGACCCCTCCGCCGTCACCGCTCCCGACCGGTCCCCGGTGTCGGTCGGCCTGACCGGCGAGACCCGCAAGGGCGTCCTCTCGGTGCCGGTGTCCGCGCTGCTCGCCCTGGCGGGCGGCGGCTTCGGCGTACAGGTCGTCGAGGACGGCCGGGTCCGCGAGGTCGGCGTGGAGCTGGGCCTGTTCGGCAACGGCCGGGTCGAGGTGACCGGCGACGCCCTCACGGAGGGCATGCAGGTGGGGGTGCCGAAACTGTGACGGCCATGACGACACGCCCCGACGGCCGGCTCGACCGCGGCCCGGTGGCCCCCGCCCGGCCGGTGGTCGAGCTGGCCGGGGTCACCAAGGAGTATCCGGGCGGGGTGGCGGCCCTGCGCGGGGTCGACCTGACCGTCGCGAGCGGCGAACTGCTCGCCATCGTCGGGCCGTCCGGGTCCGGCAAGTCCACCCTGCTGCACATCGTCGGCACCCTGGACCGGCCGACGGCCGGGCGGGTCGCCATCGCCGGGTACGACGTCGCGGCGCTGTCGGACCGCGCGCTGTCGGCGCTGCGGTCGCGGCACGTCGGCTTCGTCTTCCAGTCCTTCCACCTCGTACCGGGCATCAGCGCGCGGGCGAACGTCGCCGAGGGGCTGCTGTACAGCGGGCTCTCGCGGGCCGAGCGCGGGCGCCGGGCGGCGACGGCCCTGGAGCGGGTCGGCCTCGGCGACCGGATGGACCACCGGCCGCACGAACTGTCCGGCGGGCAGAAGCAGCGCGTGGCGATCGCGCGGGCGGTGGCGGGCGCACCGGACCTGCTGCTGGCCGACGAGCCGACCGGCGCGCTGGACACCGCGTCCGGGGAGTCGGTGATGGACCTGCTGCGGGAGCTGAACGCGGACGGGGCCACCATCGCCGTCATCACCCACGACCACGAGATCGCGGCGAGCCTGCCGCGGCAGGTGCGCATCCGGGACGGGGAGGTCGTGGCGGACGTCCGCAGCCCCGGGCCGGCGGACACGGTGGCCCTGGGCCGGGTGGCCGCGGACACCACGGGCACGGCCGGGGCGGGGGCGGCATGACGGGCAGCAGCACGCGGGACGCGGACGGCGCCGACTGCCGGGGCGACCCCGACGGCGGCGCGAACGGCTGCGCGGACGGCGAACCGGACGGCGGCGCGGACGCCGCCCGTACGGAGGACCGGTCGGGCGGCGGGCGGGGCGAGGGCGGGGCGCGTACGCGCCGCCGTCACCGCACCCGTACGGGCGCGGTCGCGGGGGCGCGGAGGCTGACGCCGCCGCGCCTGTCCCCCCGGGACGTCCTGCACGTCGGGTCGGCCGGCCTGCGCTCGCGCCCCATGCGGGTGTTCCTGTCCGCACTCGGCATCGCCATCGGCATCGCGACGATGATCGCGGTGGTCGGCATCTCCTCGTCCAGCCAGGCCAAGCTGCTGCGGGAACTCGACGCCCTGGGCACCAACATGCTGGTCGCGACGCCCGGCAAGGGCATGTTCTCCGGCCAGGACACCAAACTGCCCGAGGACGCCCCCGGCATGATCTCCCGCATCCGGGGGGTCGAGTCGGTCGGCACCACCGGGGACGTGGCGGAGTCCGTACGCCGGTCCGAGAACATCCCGGCGGAGGAGACAGGCGGCATCGTGCTGAAGGCGGCCAAGGACGACCTCCTCGGCACCCTTCGGGCCCGGACGGCCAGCGGCACCTGGCTCAACGACGCCACCGGCCGCTACCCCTCGGTGGTCCTCGGCGACGTCTCCGCGCGCCGGCTCGGCATCACGGGACCCGGGCAGCAGGTCTTCATCGGCGGCCGGTACTTCACGGTGATCGGCATCCTGGAACCGATCCCGCTGGCCCCGGAGATCGAGCGCTCCGCCCTGATCGGGTGGGACGCGGCCCAGCAGCTGCTGGGCTTCGACGGCCATCCGACGGCGGTGTACGAGCGGTCCGCCGACGAGCGGGTGGCGGACGTCCGCGGTCTCATCCCGCACACCGCCAACCCGCAGACCCCGAGCGCCGTCGAGGTCACCGACCCCTCGGCGGCCCTCCAGGCGAAGGCGGCGACGGAGGGCGCGTTCAGCACCCTGCTGCTGGGCCTGGGCGGGATCGCGCTCCTGGTGGGTGGGGTCGGTGTCGCCAACACCATGATCATCTCGGTGCTGGAGCGACGGCACGAGATCGGCCTGCGCCGCTCCCTGGGCGGCACGAAGGGGCAGATCCGGATCCAGTTCGTGACGGAGTCCCTGCTGCTGTCCGGACTGGGCGGTCTGGCCGGCATCGCCCTGGGCGGCGCGGCCACGGCCGTGTACGCCGCGGCGGGCGACCTCCCCTGGGTGGTCCCCCTCTGGGCGGTCACGGGCGGCTTCGCCGCCACCCTGGCGATCGGCACGGTGGCCGGGCTCTACCCCGCGGTCCGCGCCGCCCGCCTCTCGCCGACGCTCGCCCTGGCGGCGGGCTGAGGGCGGCGGGGGCGGGGGCAGGTGCTTGCCCCTGCCCTTGCCGTGCCCCGCGGCGGGCCGGGCCCCCGCGCGGGGGTCCGGCGTACGATGATCTGATGCGAACTCCCCGCCACGCCGCGCGCGTTGTCATCGTCTCCCCCTCCGGGTCGGTGTTCCTCTTCCGCGAGAACAACGTGGAGGTCGGCATCCACTGGCTGCCGCCGGGCGGCGGGATCGACCCGGGCGAGAGCCCCGAGGACTGCGTGCTGCGGGAGTTGCGCGAGGAGACCGGGTGGACCGACCTGACGCCCGGGCGGCTGATGTGCACGTGGGAGCACGACTTCACGCACCAGGGGATCCCGGTCCGCCAGCACGAGCACATCTACGTCACCACCGGCCCGCGGCGCGAACCGGTCCTGGAGTCCCCCGGCATCCACTGGCAGTGGCTCTCGCCGGAGCGCCTGGCCGCCCTCGGCGAACCGCTGTGGCCCCCGCGCCTCCCGGAGCTCCTCGCGGACATCCCCGCACAGCCGGTCCACCTGGGGCTGCTCGCCTGAACCGGGCGCGCACCCGGCTCCCGCCGACACCCCCTAACGGCCGGCGGTGGCCTTGGCGTACAGCGCGGCCGCGTACGGACCGAGGACGGTGCTGGTCGACACGTCGTCGGTGTCCCCGCCCGTCAGAATGCCGATGATCTTCCCGTCGCGGGCGATCCAGGCGCTGCCGCTGGTGCCGCCGGGGAAGTCCGCGCAGTCGAAGCGCTGCTCGGTGGCGCTCTCGCGGACCGCGACCGCCGTGCAGGTACGGGGCACCTTGCGGTCGGCGGGGTAGCCGGTGACGGTGACCTCCTCGCCGGCCCGGCCGCTGGTGTCCAGCGGCGCGGCGCCGGTCACGTCCTCGATGTTCCGGCCCCGGTCGTCGGGGGCGAGGCGGGCGAAGGCGAGGTCGTAGTCGTCGTCGGTGCCCTGCGCCCAGCGGTCGTCCTCGAAGACCCGCTCCAGCTTCCACGTGCCGTACGGCGCGACGCCGTTCGCGTACGCGGGTGCGAAGACGGCGCCGCCCTCACCCTGCTCCCCGTCGAGCAGGCAGTGCCCGGCGGTGACGAGGAGGTTGCGGCCGGGGCTCTGCACGACGGTTGCGGTGCAGAAGTGGTCGCCGTCCAGGCCCTTGGTGAACAGCGCCCCGGTGAACGCCGCGGGCCCGCCCGGCTTCGGCACCACGGCGGGCGGCAGCGTCGTCGCCGGCGGGGCCGAGAGCTGCGGCTTCGCCACTTGCGATCGCGACGGTTCGCCGGGGGTCGCGGTCGGCGCGGCCTTCGCCCGTACGGGAGCGACGCCCTCGGGCGGCGGCACCAGCTCGGCCACGGCCGCGGAGGCGCCCAACGCCGCCACGGCACACAACACCGCCGTCACCACGGACCGCTTGTCCACCGGCACGATGATCACTCCCCTTTGCCCCGGCGAAGCATGCCCCGCACCCCCCACCCGGTGCAAGGCCGGCCACTCAAGCCCTCCGCGACGCGACCCCGCTCAGGAAACGCGTCCAGGCCCCGGGGGCCACTGCCAGCTCGGGCCCCGCCGCCACCTTGGAATCCCGTACGTGGACGGTCTCGGCACAGGTGGCCACTTCGACGCAGTTGTCACCGTCATTGCTGCTGTGGCTGCTCTTGAACCAGCGCAGATCCGGGTTGCTCATAACGCCCCTCGCAGTTGCTCCAACAGGCCACGGGAATCGGCCGGGTTGAGGGCCTGTGAGCGCAGTTTGGCATACCGCTGCTGGAGGATGCTGACCTCTTTGGCATCCGAGATCAGCGTGCCGGTCCGCTGTCCTTCGCTATAGCCGAGCCACTGGTGGTCGGGCGTCTCAAGGAGACAGATGGGGCCTGCCAAGCCGGCATGCTCGGTCTGGGTCCTCGGCATGATCTGGACGGTCACGTTGCGCAGCCGGACCACCGAAAGAATGTGGTCGATCTGTTCACGGACCGCCCCGTCCCCGCCGAACTTCCGATCGAATACCGATTCCTCGATGACGAAACTGAAGGAGGAGTGGGGGAGGGTGCGCAGGATCTGCTGACGCTCCGTCCTGCCCGCGACCTGGGCCGTCACCCGTTCGTCTTCCAGTGGCGGGACCCGCTCGGCGAACGTGCCCCGCGCGTACGCCTCCCCCTGCAGCAGACCCGGCACCATCCGGCACTCGTAGGTATAGAGGCTGAGCGCCGACGGCTCGAGCAGTGCCCACTTCTTGAACCATGAGGCCACACGTTTCGGCTTCGTCAAGTGTTTCGCGGCGCCCCGCACCACGCCGAAGCAGTCGAGGTGCAGTTCCAGCTGTTCCACGAACCGGTCGCTCGGATACCTGCGGGCCTGCTCCACCGAGCCGACGTACTGGGCGGAATAGCCGATGAGCGGAGCCAGCTCTTCCTGAGTCAGGCCCGCCCTCCTGCGGAAGGCCCTCGCGACCTCGGCGAAGCCCCTCAGGGCGCCGTTCGAGTCGTCTGACTCTTCGGACTCGAAGTCGCCGTCGTTCACGTACTCCACCCCCTGACACCTTCGGCTTGCGCGCCTCAGCGCCATGTTCGGGGGCGCGCCCCTGCCAGTCCAGGAGCCGGGGTCGTACAGAACGACCTGTACGAGGCCGTTGGTCAAAAGGCGTCACAAGCCGCCGGATCCACGCACGATCAGCCGACTCTCGACAGCGGGTCATCACGACCTCGTCGGCGAGCGGACGGCCGCAGCAGGAGCAGGTCTCCTGCTGCGAGCCGCTCGCGGGCAGCGGCGGCCGCTGCGCCGGGTCAGGGGTGTTTCACGCCCCCGGGCCCGGCCACAGGCCGGCCGGGGTGAGGCCCAGGAGGTCGATCGCGTTGCCGCGGACGATGCGGTCGACCACGTCCGGGGCGAGGTGGCCCATCTGGGCCTCGCCGACCTCGCGGGACTTGGGCCACGTCGAGTCCGAGTGCGGGTAGTCCGTCTCGTACAGGACGTTGCCGACGCCGATCGCGTCCAGGTTCTTCAGGCCGAAGGCGTCGTCGAAGAAGCAGCCGAAGACGTGCTCGGCGAAGAGCTCCGACGGCGGCCGCAGGACCTTGTCGGCGACCCCGCCCCAGCCGCGGTTCTCCTCCCAGACCACGTTCGCGCGCTCCAGGATGTACGGGATCCAGCCGATCTGGCCCTCCGCGTACATGATCTTCAGGTTCGGGAAGCGCTCGAACTTGCCGCTCATCAGCCAGTCGACCATCGAGAAGCAGCAGTTGGCGAAGGTGATGGTGGAGCCGACCGCCGGCGGGGCGTCCGCCGAGGTGGACGGCATGCGGGAGGAGGAGCCGATGTGCATGGCGATGACCGTGCCGGTCTCGTTGCACGCCTCCAGGAAGGGGTCCCAGTCGTCCGTGTGGATGGACGGCAGGCCCAGGTGCGGGGGTATCTCGGAGAAGGCGACGGCGCGCACGCCCCGGGCGGCGTTGCGGCGGACCTCCGCGGCGGCGAGGCGGGCGTCCCAGAGCGGGACCAGGGTGAGGGGGATGAGCCGGCCGCGGGCGTCGGGGCCGCACCACTCCTCCACCATCCAGTCGTTGTAGGCCCGTACGCCGAGGAGTCCCAGCTCCCGGTCCTTGGCCTCGGTGAAGGTCTGGCCGCAGAAGCGGGGGAAGGTGGGGAAGCAGAGCGCCGACTGGACGTGGTTGACGTCCATGTCCGCGAGCCGTTCGGGAACCGAGAAGGACCCCGGGCGCATCTGCTCGTAGGTGATGACTTCCAGTTTGATCTCGTCGCGGTCGTACCCGACGGCCGTGTCCAGCCGGGTGAGCGGGCGGTGCAGGTCCTCGTACACCCACCAGTCACCGATCGGGCCGTCGTCGCCCCTGGCTCCCATGACGGGGGCGAACTTCCCGCCGAGGAAGGTCATTTCCTTCAGGGGGGCGCGGACGACCCGGGGACCGGTGTCCTTGTACTTGGACGGGAGCCGGTCCCGCCAGACGTGGGGGGGCTCAACCGTGTGGTCGTCCACCGAGATGATCTTCGGGAAGGTCTCCATGACCCCTACGGTAGCGCCGATCTGACGAACCGTCAGCTAGTTGGGCGCGGATCGGCACCTGACGGGCTGACGTGTACGCGCGACACAGGGCAGACTGACCCTTACAACCACGGAAGGCAGGGGGGACGACAGATGGACGGCGTACCGGCCATCCCGCAGCCGCGGAACCACCCCGAGGCAGCCCGGACCAGCTCCGCGGGCACCGGCACCGCGGCCACCGGCGCCAGGACCACGGCCGCCGCCACCCATGCCGCCGCCCGTTCCCAAGCCGCCCGGCCCGCCGCCGGCAGAGCCCTCCTCCCCGGATCCGGCCCCGCGACGGCCGGAGCGGTCCCCGCCGTGCCCGCCGCACCGGGGGACCCCGCGCCCGGAGCAGCCGGGCACCGCCCCACCGGACCCAACAGCCCCGCCGGACCCACCAGCCCCTCCGGCCCCGGAGCGGCAACGCCCGGCGCCACCGCACCCCGGCCCGCCGTCGCCGCCGCCTCGGGACCGCACGCCGCGCCCGCCGACGCCCCGCGGGCCGGCGGCCCCGAGGCGCCCCACGGGCCCGTACCCGGCTCCCGGTTCGCCGTCCTCGGCCCCGTCCGGGCCTGGCGCGGCGCCGAGGCGCTGCCCTCCGGCACCCCCCAGCAGCGCGCCCTGCTCGCCGCGCTCCTGCTCCGCGACGGCCGTACCGCCACCGCGCCCGAGCTGATCGACGCCATCTGGGGCGAGGACCCGCCCCAGCAGGCCCTCGCCACCATCCGTACGTACGCCTCCCGCCTCCGCAAGGTCCTCGACCCGGGGCTGCTCGTCACCGAGTCCGGCGGCTACGCCATCCGCCTGCGTTCCACCGCCACCCTCGACCTCGGCGTGGCCCGAGCCCTGGCCGCCGAAGCCGAGACGGCCCGCACGGCCGGCGACCGCGGCCTCGCCCGTACGCTGCTGGCCCGCGCCCTGGACCTGTGGGACGGCGAGCCCCTCGCCGCGGTCCCCGGGCCGCACGCGGAGACCGAGCGGACCCGGCTCGCGGAATGGCGGCTCCAGCTCGTGGAGACCCGGCTCGACCTCGACCTGGAGGTCGGCCAGCACGCCGAGGCGGTCTCCGAGCTCACCGCGCTGACCGCCGCGCACCCGCTGCGCGAGCGGCTGCGCGAACTCCTGATGCTCGCCCTCTACCGCAGCGGCCGCCAGGCCGAGGCCCTCGCCGTGTACGCCGACACCCGCCGGCTCCTCGCCGACGAGCTCGGGGTCGACCCCTGCGCCGAACTCTCCGCGCTCCAGCAGCGCATCCTCAACGCCGACGCCGACCTCGCCCGCGCCGAGGACCCGGCGCCCGCAGCGGCCTCCGTCCAGGTAAGGCCCGCCCAATTGCCCGCCACCGTCGCCGACTTCACCGGCCGCAGCAGCTTCGTCGACGAGCTCGGCAGCATCCTGGCCGGCAGCGCCGGGGCGGGCCAGGTCATGGCCGTCTCCGCGCTCGCCGGGATCGGCGGCGTCGGCAAGACCACCCTCGCCGTGCACGTGGCCCACGCCGCCCGCCCGCACTTCCCCGACGGCCAGCTCTACGTCGACCTGCAGGGCACCGAGCCGCGCCCCGCCGAACCCGTCGCCGTCCTCGGCTCCTTCCTGCGCGCGCTCGGCACCCCCGACACCGCCATCCCCGACTCCCCCGCCGAGCGGGCCGCGCTCTACCGCTCCACCCTCGACGGCCGCCGCGTCCTGGTCCTCCTCGACAACGCCCGCGACGCCGCCCAGGTCCGCCCGCTGCTGCCCGGCACCGCGGGCTGCGCCGCGCTCGTCACCAGCCGCGTCCGCATGGCGGGCCTCGCCGGAGCCCACCTCGTCGACCTCGACGTGATGAGCCCGGAGGAGGCCCTGCAACTCTTCACCCGGATCGTCGGCGCCGAACGCGTCGGCGCCGAACGCCAGGCCGCCCTCGACGTGGTCGGCGCCTGCGGCTTCCTGCCGCTCGCCATCCGCATCGCGGCCTCCCGCCTCGCCGCCCGCCGCACCTGGACCGTGTCCGTCCTCGCCGCGAAGCTCGCCGACGAGCGCCGCCGCCTCGACGAGCTCCAGGCCGGCGACCTCGCCGTCAAGGCCACGTTCGAGCTGGGCTACGGCCAGCTGGAGCCCGCCCAGCAGCGCGCCTTCCGCCTCCTGGGCCTCGCCGACGGCCCCGACATCTCCCTCGCCGCCTCCGCCGCCGTCCTCGACCTGCCCGAGCAGGACACCGAGGACCTCCTGGAGGCCCTGGTCGACTGCTCCCTGCTCGAATCCGCCGCGCCCGGCCGCTACCGCTTCCACGACCTCGTACGCCTCTACGCGCGTGCGTGCGCCGAGCGCGACGAGCAGCCCCCGGGCGGGCGCGAGGCCGCCCTCGACCGGCTGCTGGACTTCTACCTGGCCACCGCCTCCGGGGTGTACGCCCTGGAGCGTCCCGGCGACCGGCTGCCCGCGCACCTGTCCGCCACCCGCCACCCCGGGCTGGTCTTCGGCGATCCGCGCGCCGCGCTGGACTGGCTGTTCGCCGAGGCCGACCCGCTGCTGGCCTGCGTCCGGCAGGGCGCCGTACGCCAGGACCGCGACGGGACGCGGGTCCTGCGCCGGGCCGTGGACCTGTTGTGGGCGGCCAAGGACCTCGCCGAGTCCGGCGCGAACTCCAAGCAGTACGAGTCGGCCGCGACCGCCCTGCGCGACGCCGCGCACGGCGCAGGCGATCCCCGCGCCGAGGGCCGGGCCCGCACCACCCTCACCAACACCCACCTCGTCGCGGGCCGGTTCACCGAAGCCGACGAGGAGGCCCGGCGGGCCACCGCGCTCGCCCGCGAGGCCGGCGACCCGCTGCCCAGCTGCTGGGCGCCCAACGACCGCGGGATCATCGCCCTCTACCAGGGCCGGCACGCGGACGGCGAGCGCTACCTGCTGGAGGCCATAGAGAACTTCCGCGCCGACGGCAACCACATCGGCGAGGCGAGCGCCCTGTGCAACCTCTCCCGCATCCACGTGGAGCTGGGCCGCCTGACGAGCGCCATCGACCTCGCCCGGCAGGGCATCGCCGTCTACGACCGGATGGGCCTGACCCTGCGCCTGGCCAACGGCCGGTACGCGCTGGGCATCGCGCTGACCCAGGCGGGGCGGCTCGGCGAGGCCCTGGCGCAGCTCACGGAGGCGCTGTCGCTGTTCCACGACAACCGCCAGCCCCTGTGGGAGGGCGTGACGCACTTCCGGCTCGCCGAGGCCCATCTGGCGGCGCGCCGTCCGACGCTGGCCGCCTCGCACGCCGAGCAGGCCATCGCGCTGCGCGGGATCGGCGGCGAGTGGCGCCGGGCCACCGTGCTGACGGTGCTGGGCAAGGCGCTGCTGCGGCTGGGCCAGTCGGACCGGGCGCGGGCCTGCTGGCGCGACGCCGAGGCGGTCTTCGCGCAGCTGGACTCCGCCGAGCTGTCCGAGGTACGGGCGCTGCTGGACCCCGAGATCGCCGCCTGACACGGTCCGGTGGCGGCCCCGTACGCCCGGAGGCGGCCCTGACCTGGGCCGCCGGGCGATGAACGGGACGTTCATCGTTCGTTTATCGCCGCCCGGCACGATAAGTGCATCGACCCGCCGCACCGGGGGGACTGGAGGGTCGGTCGGAGGACTACCCGTTCGGCGGTCCGCGGGGGAATCGCCGAACGGGCCCTACCCACCCACCAGGAGATCCGATGACGACGAACGAGAACATCGTGCCGCTCGACAACCACGCCTCGGGCGTCGAGATCAAGCCGCTGGAGAAGCCCGCGGAAAAGCCCGCGGAGGTACCGCTCGACGGTAACCAGCCCGCGGAGGAGCAGATCCAGACGCTGGACAACCACGCGTCCGGCCCCCGCCCGTAACCCGGGCGGACACGGACGCAGCACGAAGACTTACGGGGGACAACGGGGGGACGGCGGTCGCGGTGGCCCGGAGGGGGAGCCATCGCGACCGCCGCACACCCATGTCCGGACCCGGACCCGGAATCGGGCGCCTGACGGCTGACGCCTGACGCCTGACGCATGACGGCTGACGCATGACGGCGGCCTGAACCCGGCCGGCGCCGCGCCCTGCCGCGCCCGGCCACGGACCCGCCGGGCGGGCCGGTCACTACGCTGGGGGCGTGTTCACCTCCCAGGGGCCGAGCGTCCGCGAACTGGCCGTGCAGGCCCTCTCCTCCGTCGAGCGCGGCTACGACCTGCTCGCGCCGAAGTTCGACCACACCCCCTTCCGCACGCCCGACCGGATGCTCGACGCCGTCGAGGAGGCCCTCGCCGCGCGGGAGGGTTCCTTCGGCGCCGGGCTGGACCTGTGCTGCGGGACCGGCGCCGCGATCGGCATGCTGCGCCGGCTGTGCCGGGAGCGCGTGACCGGGGTCGACCTCAGCGCGGGCATGCTGGCGCAGGCCCGGCGGGCCCACCCGGACGACCGGGTGGACTTCGTACGGGCCGACGCGCTGGCGCTGCCGCCCGGGCTCGGGAACGCGTACGACCTGGCGGTGAGCTTCGGGGCCTTCGGGCACTTCCTGCCGGCCGAGCGGCCGGCCCTGTTCGCCGGGGTGCGGGCCGCGCTCCGCCCGGGCGGGCTGTTCGCCTTCCCGATCGGCGCGCCGATCCCGCCCCGCCACCCCGCGTGGTGGGCGGTGGCGGGCTTCGACGCGGCGATGCGGGTGCGCAACGCGTTCTGGCGGCCGCCGTTCGTCATGTACTACCGGACGTTTCCCCTGGGACCGGTCCGCGCCGATCTGGAAGCGGCGGGCTTCACCGTGGAGACGGCCGCGCTGGAACCCTTCGGCCGCCTCCCCTCCGGCGCCCCGCGCTGGCGCCTGGTCCTGGCCCGCACCCCGGTTTCCTAGGCCGTCACTCCCGGCGCCCGGCGGGTGCGCAGTTCGCGTTTGAGGACCTTTCCGCTCGCGTTGCGGGGCAGTTCGGTGACGAACTCCACGGCGCGCGGGACCTTGTAGTTGGCCATCTCGCGCCGGGACCAGGCGATCAGGTCGTCGGAGGTCAGGGTGGAACCGGGGCGGCGGACGGCGTACGCCTTGCCGACCTCGCCGAGGCGCGGGTCGGGCACGCCGATCACCGCGACGTCCGCGACGTCCGGGTGGAGGCCGAGGAGCTGCTCGATCTCGGCGGGGTAGGCGTTGAAGCCGCCGACGATGAACATGTCCTTGATCCGGTCGGTGATGCGCAGGTTCCCGGCGCGGTCCAGGACCCCGACGTCACCGGTGCGCAGCCAGCCGTCGGAGGTGACGGCGGCCGCGGTCTCGGCGGCGTCCTCGAAGTAGCCCCGCATGACGTGGTGTCCGCGTACCCACACCTCGCCGGCCGTGCCGGCGGGCTGCGGGGTGCCGTCGGGGCCGGCGATGCGCAGCTCGGTTCCGGGGATGGGCCGGCCGGAGGTCTCGGCGATGACGCGGGCCGGATCGGCGCGGCGGCACATGGTGACGATGCCGCTGGCCTCGGAGAGCCCGTAGGCGGTGAGGACGGTGGCGATGTGCAGCTCGCTGCGGAGCCGTTCGACGAGCTGGAGCGGGACCACGGCCGCTCCGGTGACGACGAGGCGCAGGGCGGACAGGTCGTGGTGGTCGCGCTGGGGGTGGTCGAGGAGCGACTGGTGGAGCGTGGGCGGCCCGGGGAGCACGGAGATCCGCTCGGCGGCGACGTTGGCGAGGACGGTGTCCACGTTGAAGACGGGCTGCGGGACCATCGTGGCCCCGCGCATCAGGCAGGCGATGATCCCGGCTTTGTAGCCGAACGTGTGGAAGAAGGGGTTCACGATCAGGTAGCGGTCGCCCTCGCGCAGTCCGGCGAGCTCGCTCCAGACGGCGTAGCAGCGCAGGGACTGGGCGTGGGTGATGACGGCGCCCTTGGGGCTGCCGGTGGTGCCGGACGTGAAGATGATGTCGGAGGCGGCGTCGGAGGGGATCGCCTCGGCGCGCGCGCGGACGGCCTCCGCGGCCACGGCGTCCCCGCCCGCGAGGAAGTCCTTCCAGGTGCGGAAGGAGTCGGGGGCGTCGTCGGCGAGGACGACGACCTGTTCCAGGTGCGGCAGCCCGGGCAGCGGCCCGGTGCCGGGGCCGTCCGCGGCGGCGCGGCGCAGGGAGGCGACGTACGAGGTGCCGAGGAAGGTGCCGGTGACGAAGAGCAGCCGGGCGCGGCTGCTCCGCAGGACGTACGCGGCCTCGGCGCCCTTGAACCGGGTGTTCAGGGGGACGAGCACGGCGCCCGCCGAGACGGCGCCGAGGGCGGACACGATCCATTCGAGGGTGTTGGGCGCCCAGACGGCGACCCGGTCGCCGGGCTCGACCCCGGCGGCGGCGCAGGCGGCCGCGGCGCGCTCGACGCGTTCGCCGAGCTGGGCGTAGCTGATCCGTACGCGGCCGTCGACGACGGCCTCGCGGTCGGCGTACCGGGCGGCGGATTCCCTGACCAGCCGCGCGATGCTGCCCCAGCGCAGGTCGCCCCGCGGATCCCCGCCGGGGACGGCGGCGTGCCCGTCCGGGCGCACCGCGTCCCCGTCCGGGTGCACCGCGTCCTCGCCCGGGTGGGCGGCGGACCGGCCCGGAGGCCCCGCGTAGCCGCCGCGGCCGTCGGTGCAGTCGCCCGGGCCGCCGCCCCGCCCGCCGTGCAGCTCTTCGTTCGCGCCCTCGTCCATCGTCCGCCCTCCCCGACACCACTAGCTGACTATCCGTCAGATTAGCTGTAGCCTTCGCGGCTGTCAGTACTGGTGCACCCGGAGGTGGCGATGGCGGCAACGCTCAAGGACGCTACGGCGATAGTCGGCATCGGCCAGACCGCCTTTGCGAAACAACTGCCGCAGTCCGAAAAGGAACTGGCCTGCCGGGCCATTCTGGCGGCACTGGCCGACGCGGGCATAGACCCCGCCGAGGTCGACGCGTTCTCCTCGTACACCATGGAGGAGACCGACGAGGTCGAGGTGGCCAAGGCCATCGGCGCCGGCGACGTCACCTTCTTCTCCAAGATCGGCTACGGCGGCGGCGGTTCCTGCGCCACCGTCGGCCACCTCGCGGCCGCCGTCGCCACCGGACAGGCCTCCGTCGGCGTCGCCTGGCGCTCGCGCAAGCGCGGCTCCGGACCGCGCCCCTGGAAGAACACCGCCGTCCAGCTGCCCACCCCCGGGCAGTGGACCCGGCCCTTCGGCCTGCTGCGCCCCGCCGACGAGATCGGCATGCTGGCCCGCCGCTACATGCACGAGTACGGCGCCACCCGCGACCACCTCTTCAACGTGGCGATGGCCTGCCGCAACCGGGCCAACGAGAACCCGGCCGCGATGATGTACGAACGCCCGCTGACCCGCGAGATGTACATGACCTCCCGCATGATCAGCGACCCGCTCTGCCTGTTCGACAACTGCCTGGAGACCGACGGCGCACTGGCCTGCGTGATCGTCTCCGCCGAACGCGCACGGGACTGCCGCCAGAAGCCCGTCTACGTCCACTCCGCCGCCCAGGGCCTGCCCGCCCAGCACCACGGGATGGTCAACTACTGGAACGACGACCCGCTGAGCGGGCCCGCCTGGACGGCCGCCCGGCACCTGTGGAAGCAGGCCGACTTCGGCCCGCAGGACGTGGACGTGGCCCAGATCTACGACGCCTTCACCCCGCTCATCCCGCTCTCCCTGGAGGGCTACGGCTTCTGCGGGCGCGGCGAGGGCGCCGCCTTCACCGAGGGCGGTGCGCTGGAGATGGGCGGCCGGCTCCCGATCAACACCGGGGGCGGCGGGCTGAGCGAGGCCTACGTCCACGGCTTCAACCTGATCAACGAGGGCGTCAAGCAGCTGCGCGGCACCTCCACCGCCCAGGTGCCGGACGCCGCGACCTGTCTGGTGACGGCGGGCGAGGGTGTCCCGACGTCCGCGATCCTGCTGAGAGCCTGAGGAGCCGCCCCATGACCGCGCCCCGGACCACCCCCGCGACCGCGCCCGCGCCCGCCTCCGCGCCCGCCGCCTCCGCACCCGCGCCCGTGAGCGCGCCCGCGCCCGTGACGGGGCCGGGCTCCCCGCCCGCCCCGCCCGCCGACGCGCTGCTGCTCCCCGTGCCCGACGAGGACGGCGCGCCCTTCTGGGAGTACGCCGCCCGGGGCGAGCTCCGCGTCCAGGCCTGCGCCGACTGCGGCAGGCCCCGCTTCCCGCCCCGCCCCTGCTGCCCGCACTGCCGGTCGTTCGCGAGCGAGTGGCGGCCCATGAGCGGCCGCGGCCGCATCTGGTCCTGGGTGCGCCCGCACCCGCCGCTGCTGCCCGCGTACGCCGCGCAGGCCCCGTACAACGTGATCCTCGTGGAACTCGCCGACGCCCCGCACATCCGGCTGGCCGGCAACCTCGTCACCTCCGCCGACGCTGCGCTGGACTCGGTGGACCCGGCGCGGCTGCGCATCGGGGCGCGCGTCCAGGTGGTGTTCACCGAGACGGGCGGGATGGCCGTGCCGCGCTGGGTCCTGGAGAAGCCGTGACGCTGCGGGTGGAGCGCGACGCGTCCACCGGGGTCGCGGTCGTCACCCTGGACCGGGAACGCCGGCACAACGCCATCGATCTGGAGACGGCCGACGAACTGATGGCGGTGTGGCAGGAGTTCCGTTTCGACGACGCGGTCCGGGCGGTCGTGCTGACGGGCGCGGGGACGGCGGCGTTCTGCACCGGGATCGACCGGGGCGTGGACGTGCCGCAGCCGGGGTCGCCGTACTCGGTGGACGATCCGCTGGTGGCGATCGGCCCCAAGGCGGCCGACCTGTGGAAACCGGTGATCGCCGCCGTCAACGGCATGGCGTGCGGCGGGGCCTTCTACCTGCTGGGCGAGTCGGAGTTCATCGTCTCCTCCGAGAGCGCGACGTTCTTCGACCCGCACACCGCCTACGGCATGGTCAGCGCGTACGAGGCCGTCTACATGGCGCAGCGGATGCCGTTCGGGGAGGCCGCCCGGATGTCCCTGATGGGCACCGCCGAACGGCTCTCCGCCCGGCGGGCGTACGAGATCGGCCTGGTCTCGGAGCTGACGGCGCCCGGGGAGCTGCTCCCGGCGGCGCTCCGGTCGGCGCGGACCCTGGCCGGCTTCCCGACGGAGGCCGTGCAGGGCACCGTGCGCGCGCTGTGGTCCGCGAAGCGGGCGGCGCTCCGGCAGGCCCTGGACCAGGCCCCGGCGCTGATCACGCTCGGGAACCTGGCGCCCGAGCGGCAGGCGGAGCTGTTCGCCTCCCGGCGGCCGGGAGGCGATTACCGGCTGCGCTGACCGCCGGGAGGGCCCGGCCGGGCCGCCGGCGCCGTCCGGGGCCGTCCTGGTTCAGGAGCGCCGCTTGGTGGCCTTCGGCTTGGGCTTCCACGTGGACCCGCTCGTGGAGGTGCCCGAGGACGAGGTCGGCGCGGGGCTGCTGGTGGCGGACGCCGAGGAGGACACCACGGAGACCGTGCCGGTCCGGCAGGTCTTGACCTCGGCGGCGCGCGCCGGCTCCTTGAGGGCGACCTCGACCGTGCCGGCCGCGCGCGCCTCCAGGGTCACCCGGGCGGTGCTCGCCTCCAGGACGGAGCCGGAGGCGGTCTCCCGGTACAGCTCCACCTCGAAGGTGGCCCTGCGGTCCAGCCGGGAGGTCACCCTGACGGTGGTCACCGGCGGGGTCGCACCGGCGCAGGCGACCACCACGGCCGTGGCCGGGTCGCCGCTCGGGCTCGCGGACGGCGTGGCGCTCGCCGAGCTGCCGCTGCCGCCGCTTCCGCTGTGCGTCTTCTTCTTGCTGCTCTTGGAACTGGAGCAGCCGCCACCGCTGCTCTTGCTCTTGCTCTTCCCGCTGCTGCCGCTCCCGCCGGTCGACGAAAAGCCGGTCAGCGCGAAGACGACGGCGACGAGCACGGCCGTGAACCGCAAATGACGTACGGCCACCATGGCCCCACCTCTCCCCCTGGACAACGGCGGGTCACGGTACCAGCCACCGGACCGGATCAGCCCGGTGAGCACGGCATCTCCGCAACCTCCGGTGCCCGCCTCCGCCCGCGTGCGGCGGCGGGTGCCCGGGCGTAGCGTCGGGACGGGGCCGCTCTCCGGAAGGGCCTGGCATGATCCGCAACGCACTCGGTTCGCTGTTGGGGCTGATCGGCGCGGCCGCCGCCGTGTGGAGCCCGTTCCGCGCCTGGTACGACAGCCGCCAGGGGCGCGACTACCGCATCGAGGAGCTGTTCTCCGGCGCCGGCATCACCGACGACGGCGCCTCCCTCTTCGGGTCGATCCTGCTGCCCTTCCTCTTCGCCGCCCTGCTCGCGCTGGTCGCGGTCGTGCTCCGGTCGCGGCTGCTCATGGGGCTGGCGGGGGTCGTCGTCCTCGGGTTCGCCGTGCTGTGGATGGTCCGCCAGGGTCAGGCCCAGGACGGCCTCTCGGTCGGCGGTGACGGGCAGGGCCTGGGGGACGGCCTCGCCAACGCCTTCGGCGGAGGCGCGCTGCTGCTGCTGGGCGCGGCCGTGATGAGCGGCCGCCCGTCCCGCCGCCGTCACCGCGCGGACGGGCCCGCCGACCGGGACGGGGCACCGTACGAGACCCCGTACCCGCCCGCTCACCAGACCCCGCCGACCCCGTACCCCCCGTCCCACGAGGACCGGCCGTCCCACGAGGACCGGCCGTCCCACCACGACCCGCGGGCCTACCCCCCGGACCACCGGGACCCGTCCGGCACCTACCCCCCGGACTCCGCGCCCCCCTCGGACCCCACAGGCCCCACAGGCCCGACCGGCCCGACCGGCTGGGGCCCGAGGCCTCCGACGAACCAGCCGTAGACGTCCGGTTCGCACGCCGCGCACCGGCCCGGGAACGACGGCGGCCCCGCCCCCTCGGAGGGGGCGGGGCCGGCCGGCACCGGGGTGCGGGGGTCAGGCGGCGTCGACGACGCCCGAGGCCGCGATCTCGACCTTGCCCTTGGGGGCACCGGACTGGGAGCCCAGGGCCTCGATCTGGTCGACCAGCGCCTGGCCCTCGACGACCTCGCCGAAGACGACGTGCTTGTTGTCGAGCCAGGAGGTGACGACGGTGGTGATGAAGAACTGCGAGCCGTTGGTGTTGCGGCCGGCGTTCGCCATCGACAGCAGGTACGGGCGGTCGTGCTTCAGCGTGAAGTTCTCGTCCTCGAACTTCTCGCCGTAGATGCTCTTGCCGCCGGTGCCGTTGTGGTTGGTGAAGTCACCGCCCTGCAGCATGAACTGGGGGATGACGCGGTGGAAGCCGGAGCCCGCGTAGCCGTAGCCGTTCTGGCCGGTGGCCAGCTCGCGGAAGTTGCGCGCGGTCTTCGGGACGACCTCGTCGAAGAGGTTGAAGACGATGCGGCCCGCGGGGGCGCCGTTGATGTTGATGTCGAAGAAAACGTTGCTCATGGGGTCCATCCTGTCACTCCCGGTGCGTTCCGCTACCGGGAGGGGCCGAGTCGCCTCAGCCCGCCGTACGGGTTCCGGTGCCCTTCGCCGCGTCCAGGGCGTACACGCAGCGGTCCTTGCTGCACGCGTAGACCACGCCCGCCTCCGCCACCGGGGCGCCCGTGATCTCGCCGCCCGTGGCCAGTTTCCAGCGGAGCTGGCCGCCCGCGGCGTCCAGCGTGTACAGGCAGTGGTCGGCCGATCCGAAGTGCACCCGGCCGTCCGCGACCGCCGGCAGGCCGGTGATCTCGCCGCCCGCCGCGAAGCGCCACTTCGGGGTGCCGGTGACCGCGTCGAGGGTGTACAGCGCGCTGCCGGCCCCGAGGTGCACGTTGCCGTTCGCCACCAGCACGGGGTCCGCGGAGGACCGCGACTCCGTCGCGATCCGCCAGCGGTCCTTGCCGGTGGCCGCGTCGAGGGCGTAGACGGTGCCGAGGTAGTCGGCGAGGTACACGCCGCCGCCGGTCACCGCGGGACCCGGCGCGAACGCGGGGGCGGCCAGGAACACCGCGGGGGCCTCGAAGTGCCAGCGGACCCGGCCCGAGGACCGGTCCACGGACAGCACCCGGGTGCCGGCGCTGACGTAGACGTTGCCGTCGGGGGCGGGGGTGACCCGTACGGGGACGTTCCCGCAGGAGGCCGCGTCGCCGACGGGGTACGACCAGGACTCGCGGCCGCTGCGGGCGTCCACGGCGCGCAGCCGGGCGTCCTGCCACACGTACACGGTGCCGTCGTGGAGGACGGGGGCCGCCTCCGGGGTCTCGAAGTCGGTCTGGGCGCCGGACAGCTCCCACAGCCGCTGCCCGCCGGCCGCCTCCCAGCCCTGTACGCCGCCGCCGCGCGTGGCGGTGACGACGGTGCCGCGCTCCGCGCTCAGGGCGTACACCCAGGCGTCGGTGGACAGCCGCCACCGCTCGGAGCCGTCGGTGGCGTCGAGCGCGTACAGCGAGGGGCCGTCGGAGGCGTGGATGCGGCCCTCGGAGACGGCCATGGACCACGCCACGTCGCGGGTCTTGAACTGGCGGCGGCCACTGGCCACGTCCAGGGCGTGGACCTCGAAGGAGGTCACGTACAGCAGGTCGCCCGCCACGGTGGGGGTGCCCCACACCTCGTTGGACATGCGGAAGCGCCACGGGCGCCAGCGGCCGCTGTCCGGGGCCGGACCGGGGTTCGGCACGGATCCCGCCACGGAGGGGGCCGCGGTGGAGCCGCCGGGCGGGCGGATCCAGCCGGTGGCCGAGTCGGCGGCGCCGGCCTGCGGGGCGGGGGCCGCCGCGGTCGCGCGCGGCCCGGGCCCGATCGGCACCGGGGACCCGCCGAGCCGTACGGGCTCGCCGGACGGCACCGGGGCCATCGGCGGGTGGTGGGGGCGCTGCGGTACGGCGTGCCCGGTGCGCGGGTCCACCCACGGCTCGGCGCCGCGCGGCCGGCGGTGCGTGGCGGCCCCGGAGTCCGGGCCGCGGGAGCCGCCGGGGCGGGGCGCGGGGGCCCGGACCACGGCGGCGGGGGGCGTGCGGTTGCCCGACCGGCGGGTCTCGATCATCGCGACGACCCGCTCGGGCAGCCACGCCGAGGCGGTGCCGCTGTCGTCACCGCCGTCGAAGAGGTGCGGGGCGAGCTGCGCCTGGAGATCGGCGGGGGTCGGCCGCTGCGTGGCGTCCATCTGCATGCAGGATTCGATGAGCGGCCGCAGCTCGTCGGGCAGCCCCTCCAGGTTGGGGCCCTCCCGCAGCAGCATGAAGACCGTCTCCACCGGGTTCGCCCCGTGGTACGGCGGGTGCCCGGTGGCGGCGAAGACGAGGGTGGAGCCGAGCGAGAACACGTCGCTGGCGCCGCGGACGCTGCGCGAGTCCTTCGCCTGCTCCGGCGACATGTACGCCGGGGTGCCGACGGCGACGTTCGTCATTGTCAGCCGGGTGTTGGAGACGCCGCTGGCGATGCCGAAGTCGATCACGCGCGGCCCGTCCTCGACGACGAGCACGTTGGACGGCTTGAGGTCGCGGTGGACGAGGCCGGCGCCGTGGATGGACTGGAGCGCCTCGGCGATCCCGGCGGCGAGCCAGCGCACGCCCTGGGCGGGCATGGGCCCGCACTCGTTGACGATCTCCTCCAGGGAGGGCGCCGGGACGTAGGCGGTGGCCAGCCACGGCACGGCGGCGCGCGGATCGGCGTCGACGACGGCGGCGGTGTAGAAACCGGAGACGGCGCGGGCGGCCTCGACCTCGCGGGTGAAGCGCACCCGGAACAGCTGGTCCTCGGCGAGCTCGGTGCGCACCGTCTTGATCGCGACCCGCCGTCCGGACGCGGACCGCGCGAGATAGACCAGCCCCATGCCGCCGGCGCCGAGCCGTCCCAGCACCTCGAAGGGGCCGATCCGTCTCGGGTCGTGCTGCGTCAGCTGCTCCACCACTCGCCTCCACACCTCCCCGTACGGGCCCTCGCCGGGTCCGCTTCCACCAGCGCGCGAGTCCGGCCCGGGGCCGGAGCCCCGTGCAGCGTCTCACCCCCGGGCGCCGCCCGGGGTCGCGCAACCCCGATTCTGTCAGGCCCGCGCCCGGTCCGGCCCCGGGACGGCCCCGCGGCGGCGCGCGGCTAGCCCGCGGGCCGGGTCCGCGGCTCCGAGAGCAGCCCGAAGACCGCCCCCTGATTGTCGGCGACGACCGCGATCCTCCCGTACGGGGTGTCGAACGGATCGGCGGTGACCCGGCCGCCCAGCCGCTGCACCGCGGCCACGGAGGCGTCGCAGTCCGGTACGGCGAAGTAGGCCAGGAAGTGCGCCGGCATGGCCTCCGGGAAGGCGTCGGTGATCAGGCTGCGCCCCATCACGGCGGTGTGCGTGCCGGGGGCGCTGCCGGGCGGGGACCAGATGCGGTACTCGACGCCCGCGTCGTCCTGGTCCTCGGGGACGTAGCCGAAGACCTTGGCGTAGAAGGCGTCCACGGCGTCGCGGGCCCGCGTGTAGACCTCGGTCCAGCAGTACGTGTACGGCTCCTGCTGCGCGTCGAAGCCGTGGTGGGTGCCCGGCTGCCACAGCCCGAAGACGGCGCCGCCGGGGTCGGCGGCCAGGGCGGCGGTCCCGTACGGGCCGACGGGCATCGGGTCCATCACCATCTGGCCGCCGGCGGCCCGGATGCGCTGGGCGCAGGCGTGGGCGTCGGTCGTGTAGAGGTAGATCCCCCAGACGGTGGGCATGCGGCCGTCGGGCTTGGGGGCGAGGGCGGCGACGTTGCGGCCGCGGCTGTAGGCCTGCGTGTAGTGGCCGTACCGGTCGCCGGCGCCGTCGGCGAAGGTCCAGCCGAAGAGCTCACCGTAGAAGCGCTTGCCCGCCTCCACGTCCGGAAGCGAGGCGTCGACCCAGCAGGGTGCACCTTCCGCGAATGCGGCCATGAGCCCGGTTCCTTCCGTTGTGCGGCGGTTCGTGCCCTGTTCGCCCCTCCCCGCCATGTTCAGCCCGAAAACTTGTCCACAGCCTGTTGATAAGACTATTCGGGGGACACCCTCGGGTAACCGGCGGGCGCCGCCCGTGCGCGGGACCGGGCGGGCACGGGGGGGCGGGCTGTGCACAGACCCGTACGGGGCCGCGCGGACCGGCGCGGGCGGCGCGGGGGCCCGCTGCGGCCGCCCGGGGCCGCCGGCGCGGGCCGAAACCCGGCCCCACGGCCGCTCAGGACCGGCTCCGGGCCTGGCCGGAGGCCTCGTCACCCCATTTGCAGGCGGCCGAATAGCGCCCCGATCACCCCTCGGTAAGCTGACGGCATGACAGGACAAGTACGCACCGTCGACGGGCGTGTCGCCGGCCGGCGCGGCCAGGCGACGCGGCAGAAGCTGCTCGACTGCCTCAGCGAGATGCTCAGCTCCTCGCCGTACCGCGACGTCAAGGTGATCGACGTCGCCCGCAAGGCCGGCACCTCCCCCGCGACCTTCTACCAGTACTTCCCGGACGTCGAGGGCGCCGTCCTGGAGATCGCCGAGCACATGGCCACCGAGGGCGCCCAGTTGACGTCGCTCGTCGAGGGCCGCACCTGGGTCGGCAAGGCCGGGTGGTCGGCGGCGGAGGAACTGGTCGAGGGCTTCCTGGACTTCTGGCGGCGCAACGACGCGATCCTGCGGGTCGTCGACCTCGGCGCGGCCGAGGGCGACAAGCGCTTCTACAAGATCCGCATGAAGATCCTGAACTCCGTCACCAACTCCCTGACGGAGTCGGTGAAGGACCTCCAGGCCAAGGGCAAGGTCGACAAGGACGTCAGCCCCGCGGCCATGGCCGGCTCCCTCGTCGCGATGCTGGCCGCGGTCGCCTCGCACCAGAAGGGGTTCCAGACCTGGGGCGTCAAGCAGGCCGAGCTCAAGCCGAACCTGGCGCTGCTCGTCCACCTCGGCATCACGGGCAAGAAGCCCACCAAGTAACGGCGGACCCCTCCAGGGTCCGCCGTCCCGGGGCGGTCTCGTGCCGCCGCACGCCTGTGATCAGCGACGCTCCAGGCGGAACAGCCGGATCTCGCGCTCGATGCGCGCCTGGTACGCCGCGTACGGCGGCCAGAACACCAGGGCGGCCGCCCACGCCTCCGCCCGCTCCTCCCCCTCCAGCAGCCGGGCCCGTACCGCGATGTCCTGGCCCTTCCAACTCACGTCCGCGTCCGGGTGCTTGAGCAGGTTCCCGGTCCACGCCGGGTGCCCGGGCCGGCCGAAGTTGGAACCGATGAGCAGCCAGGTCGCCCCGCCGTCCTCCGGCATGCAGGCCAGCGGGGTGGTCCGCGGCGCACCCGTCCTGGCCCCCTTGGCCGTCAGGATCACGCCCGGCAGCATCTGCGCGCTGAGGATGACCCTGCCGCGGGTCAGCTTGTGCACCGCCTTGTCCACGGCGGGGATGAAGTGCGGTGCGACCTTGGCGAACAGCCTGGTCGAGGAGACCTTCTGCATCAGCTTGACGCCGACTCCGGGATCCACAGCCATCAGACGGCCACCTTCTCCTTCTCGGGTTCCGCCCCCGCGGGCGGGCTGAAGAGACCGGCCCGGTGCGCGGCGTGCGCCCGCAGCCGGTGGACCGGGCCGAACAGCAGCTCGTCGGCCGCCGCCCGCTTGAAGTACAGGTGCGCGTCGTGCTCCCAGGTGAAGCCGATGCCGCCGTGCAGCTGGACGGACTCGCCGGCCGTCACCCGCAGGGCCTCCAGGGCCTGGGCGAGGGCGAGTCCGCCCTGCGCCGGGTCCCACGCGGCGTAGTAGGCGGCCGAGCGGGCCGCCTGCACCTGGACGTAGAGGTCGGCGAGCCGGTGCTTGACCGCCTGGAAGGAGCCGATCGCCCGGCCGAACTGCTCGCGCCCGCGGACGTACTCCACCGTGCGGGCGAGCGCCTGGTCGGCCGCGCCGACCGCCTCGGCGGCGAGCACGGCGGCGGCCGTGCGCCCGGTGGCGGCGAGGGCCGCGGCGACATCGGCCCCCTCGTCACCGAGCAGCTGCGCCGGGACGTCCCGCAGCTGGACGGCGGCCTGCGGCCGGGTCTCGTCGAGCACGGCCTGCCGCCGGCGCACGAGGCCGGGCGCGTCCTGCCGTACGAGGAACAGCAGCGTGCGGGCGCGCGCGAAACCGCCGGTGTGGGCGGCGACCAGCAGCACCGACGCGCTGTGGCCGTCGAGGACCTGGGCCGCCTCCCCGTAGAGCCGCCAGCCGCCGTCCGCGTCGGCGCGGGCCTGGACCCCGCCCGCCCGGCCGCCGCCCGCCCACTCGCCGGAGGTGTTGTCGCCGGTCAGCCCGAGGGCGGTGGCGAGCACCGGGCCGGGTACGGCGAGGGCGGCCGTCAGCCCGCCCGCGGCGAGCGGCGGCAGCAGCTCGGAGCGCTGGGCCCCGGTGCCGAGCGCGGTGATCAGCGGTACGGCGAGCGCGGCGGTGGCGAACAGCGGCGAGGGCAGCAGCACCCGCCCGGCCTCCTCGCAGGCCAGGGCCAGATCGGCGGGGGTGCAGCCGACGCCGCCGTACTCCTCGGCGACGGCGAGGCCGGGCAGCCCGAGCCGCTGGGCGAGCTGCTGCCACAGCTCGCGGTCGTGTCCGGCGTCGGTGCGGACGGCGGCCTTGACCTCGTCCGGGCCGCAGCGTTTGCCCAGGATCTCGCGCAGGGTGCGGCGTATCTCTTCCTGCTCCGCGGTGAAGGCGGCATCCATCGTCGGGCTCCTCCCCGTATCTGACGGGCCGTCATGTTAGGGCGACGGACGCCAGATGCACAGGGGGCGGACAGCGGGGCGTTCCGGCGCGGTCCGTTCCCGTGCGAGCGGACAGACGGACGGACGGACGGCCAGGCGTGGACGGATGGACGGATGGACGGATGGGCGGATGGGCGCACGGACGGACGGACGGGCACTAGCGTCTGACGCATCGTCAGATATACCGTCTTCTCCATGCCTGGACCGACGGGACAGCCCCGCCCCCTGCCCTCCCCCGCACCGCGCCGCCGGGTCGCGGTCGTCGGCGTCGCCCTCTCGGACTGCGGGCGGGTGGACGGCCCGACCCCGTACGCCCTGCACGCCCAGGCCGCGCGCCGCGCTCTGGCCGACTCCGGGCTGGACCGCTCCGTCATCGACGGGTTCGCCTCGGCCGGCCTCGGCACCCTCGCCCCGGTGGAGGTGGCCGAGTACCTGGGACTGCGTCCCACCTGGGTCGACTCCACCTCGGTCGGCGGCTCCACCTGGGAGGTCATGGCGGCCCACGCGGCGGACGCGATCGCCGCCGGGCACGCCAACGCCGTCCTGCTGGTGTACGGATCCACCGCCCGCGCGGACATCAAGGCCCGGCGCCGGACCGCGAACCTCTCGTTCGGGGCGCGGGGACCACTGCAGTTCGAGGTCCCGTACGGCCACACGCTGATCTCCAAGTACGCGATGGCCGCCCGCCGCCACATGCACGAGTACGGCACCACGCTGGAGCAGCTCGCCTCGGTGGCCGTGCAGGCGCGGGCGAACGCGGCCACGAACCCCGACGCGATGTTCCGCGACCCGATCACCGTCGACGAGGTGCTGTCCGGCGAGATGATCGCCGACCCGTTCACCAAACTGCACTGCTGCATCCGCTCGGACGGCGGTTGCGCCGTCCTGCTGGCGGCGGAGGACTACGTACCGGACACCGCGAAGGCCCCCGTCTGGGTCCTGGGCGCGGGCGCCTCGGTCTCCCACACCACCATGTCGGAGTGGGAGGACTTCACCGTCTCCCCGGCGGCGGTCTCCGGCCGGCTGGCCTTCGAGCGGGCGGGCCTGACCCCGGCGGACGTGGACCTCGCCGAGATCTACGACGCGTTCACGTACATGACCCTGGTGACCCTGGAGGACCTCGGGTTCTGCGCCAAGGGCGAGGGCGGCGCCTTCGTCGAGAAGGGCCGCCTGCTGCGCGACGGCGAACTCCCGGTCAACACCGACGGCGGCGGCCTCTCCGCCTGCCATCCGGGCATGCGCGGGCTGTTCCTGCTGGTCGAGGCGGTACGCCAGCTGCGCGGCGAGGCGGGCGCCGGCCAGGTCGTGAAGGCCGGCGGCCGCCTGCCCGAGGTCGCCCTGGCCTCGGGCACGGGCGGCTGGTTCTGCTCCTCGGGAACGATCCTGCTGGGCCGCTAGGCCGTCTCTTTCGGATCTTGCCGGGCCCGCGACGCCTGGCACCGTGCCTGGCCGCACTGCCGAGGCGACCACGTACGGCCCAGTACGCGAACGCCCCGACAGCACGCCCAGACACGGCACCAGACGCCGCGGGCTCGGCCGACAAGATCCGAAAGAGACGGCCTAGGCCGCCGGCCGCCGGCCTGGGACGGCCGGCGGCCGGATCCCTCAGTACTGCCAGCGCGGCTGGCTGCCGTCCAGGCGGCAGTGGATCAGCCGCCCGTTCCCCGCGTGCGTGGACCGGCCCAGGTCGGCCTTGCGGCAGAACTGGCCCGCGTTGTAGCAGTTGCCGGCGTTGGAGACGATCTCGCAGTCGGCGGGCACCGGACGCGTCGGCGCCTGCGTCGTCGGCCGGACCGCCGGCTTCGTCGCGGGCCGGGGCGCCTGGGTAGTCGCGGGCGGCTTCGGGTCGGCGGCGGGGGCGGCGGCGCGCGTGGCGGCCGCCCGGGTGGGCGAGGGGCTCGGCGCGGCCGCGGCGGCCGAGGGGGACGCCGTCGGGGAGGGCGTCGGGGACGCCGCCTCGGGCGTGGGTGTCGGCGTCGGCGTCGGGCTCGCGGTCGCAACCGCCGACGAGGAAACCGGCGGAGGCGTCACGGCGGGAGCCCCGCCGTCCGCCGGTCCGCAGGCGACCGCCACGCCCGCCACGAGCAGGGCGACCAGCGCCCGCCGCACGGGGCCGTTCGTACGCCGTCTTCCATCTCTGACCATCGGTACCCCCACCAGAAGCCGTTCGAAGGAGGCACATCATATGAACGGACGCCCGTAGCGGATGCTTTTCGGCCAAACCGTGACCAAGGGCCCTGCGCACGCCGGCGATTCGGGGCGCCCCGACGGTCTCCCGCCGCGCGCCGGACCGTCGTTGCCGACAGCGGGCAGCGGGCCCGGCCCCCGGGGTGCCGACATCGGCACATGCGCCCGCACCGGCCCCCGCATAGCGTTTCCAGCGGTACGGAAGCGAGTCCGGCGCCCCCGCACGACCGGCACCACCGGCACGACCGGAGGTGGCTTCAGGGCACACCCGTCCCTCGCCGTGCTGCTCGCCCTGCTCTTGGGCGCGTACGCGGCATGGGTGACGCTTCCCAACGCCAGGCACCTGCGCTCGCTCCACGACGGCGTACCGGCCCAGGCGACGCTCCGCACGGGCGGCTCCTGCATCCTGGGCCGGTGCGAGGTCTGGCGACGCTCTCCCGGGCGCGGCAGCGCGCCCGGGCGGCCCGGCAGGACCCGACGGGGACGACCCCCTAGCCTGGGGCGATGACTGGTGAGTTCGGCAGCGAAGAGACCGGCGATGAAGCGACCGGCGACGAAGAGTTCCGCGCCATCCTGCACTCCCTGCGCGTGTGGGACGGACCGCTCCCCACGTTCGACCCCGCGACGGCGCCGGACGGGCCGTTGCCGCTGTTCCGGGAGTGGCTCACGGACGCCGCCAAGGCGGGGCAGCCGGAGCCGCACACGATGAGCCTGGCGACGGTCGACGCGCAGGGCCGGCCCGACGTGCGGACGCTGATGCTGCACGACGCCGACGCCCGCGGCTGGCACTTCGCCACGCACGCCACCAGCACGAAGGGCGAGCAGCTGGCCGGCCAGCCAGAGGCCGCTCTGGGGTTCTACTGGCCCGCCGTGGCCCGCCAGATCCGCCTCCGGGGCCCGGTCACCGCCTGCGGCCCGCAGGAGAGCCGGGCCGATCTGGCGGTCCGCTCGCGCGGTGCGCTGGCCGCCGCGCTGACGGGCCGGCAGAGCGCGGTCCTCGGCTCGACGGAGGAGCTGGTGCGGGCGTCGGAGGCGGCCTGGGAGCGGGCCGGGGCCGAGCCGGACGCTCCGGCGCCCACGTGGACGCGGTACGTCCTGGCCCCCGTCGAGGTCGAGTTCTTCCAGGGCGACGCCGCCCGCCGCCACACCCGCCTCCGCTACCGCGCCACCCCGAACGGCACCTGGACCCGCGACCTCCTCTGGCCCTAACCGCCGCGCACGCGGCAGGCGCGGCCGCAGGTTCCGCCACACTGCGGCCGCCCCGGCCACCGGCACCCCGCCGCCCCGGCACCCACCCGCCCCGCCTACCCCGCCTCCGTGCGGCGGAAGACCGGTACCGACACACCGGCCGCCGCCTCGCGGAACGTCACCGTCAGCGGCATGCCGATCGTCAGGTCCGCCGGCTCGCAGTCCACGACCTCCGTCATCATGCGCGGCCCTTCCGCCAGGTCGACCACTGCCGCCGTGTACGGGACGCGTTCCCCGAACGGCGGGAGGTCGTTGCGGTGGATCACCGACCAGGTGTACAGCGTCGCGCGGCCGCTCGCCGCCTCCCACGCCACCCGGCCCTCCCCCGCCCAGCAGAACGGACAGAACTCGCGCGGGTAGTGGTGCGCCCGCCCGCAGTCCGCGCAGCGGCGCAGCAGCAGCCGACCCTGGGCCGCCGCGTCCCAGTAGGGGCGGGTGAAGTCGTCCGCCTCCGGAAGGTCGTACCGGGCGGTCACAGGAAGAGTCCGAGGGCCGCGTCCAGGGACCAGGCCTGCCAGCCCATGGCGAAGAGCGCGACGAGGGAGATGAGCGCCATCATGGCGTTCTGCCCCTGCTCGGCCCAGTCGTGGATCATCAGCACCAGGTAGAGCAGGTTCAGGAGCAGCCCTCCGACCAGGGCGACCGGCGTGAGGAACCCGAACACCAGGCCCAGCCCCAGGGCGAGTTCGGCGTAGACGACGAGGTACGCCATCGCCTTCGGGCGCGGCCGCACCACCTTCTCGAAGCCGCCCTTCACGAACCCCCAGCGGTGCTTGCCCGCGACGTCGGCGGCCCACGCGATGCCGGTCCCTCGCTCGAACCAGCCCTTCTTGTCCTTGTGCCGCCAGCTCTCCAGCCACCACAGGCCGAGGCCTATCCGCAGCACGGCGATCCATTCGGCCCCACCGAGCCAGATGGTCTGCATCGGCAGCCTCCACCCCTCCACCACGACGAGCACGACAAGCACGACGAGTACGCCGGCCCCGCCGGGCATACGATCTGACGGTACGTCAGTTCAGCGGATCCGGAGCGTTCCCGCAAGGCCCCGGCCGGACCTGCCCGCGCCGCCGACCGCGCCGCCCGCCGCGCCCCCGCCGCATCCCCGCCCCCGCCCGCCCGCACCCGCACCCCCTTCCGTGATCGAGTCGCAATCGATTCCCTCCTTGTCCGAGACCCATCAACCCAGCGTGGCGATACGATCACTCCCCATGCCCGGACCCCCCACAGCACCCGACATGTCCACCCAGCCGCGCCCCGTGTACGTCATCGGCGCCGGCCCCGGCGGCCTCGCAGCCGCCGCCGCGCTGCGCGCCCGCGGGGTCCGTACCGTCGTCGTCGAGAGGTCCGACGCGGTCGGCTCCTCCTGGCGGGGGCACTACGACCGGCTCCACCTGCACACCACCCGCCGCCTCTCCTCCCTGCCGGGCCTGGCCATGCCGCGCCGCTTCGGACGGTGGGTCTCGCGCGACGACGTCGTGCGGTACCTGGAGAAGTACGCCGAGTTCCACGAGCTGGAGCTGGTCACCGGCGTCGAGGTGACCCGGATCGAGCCGGCCGCCGGCGAGGACGGGAAGCACGACGGCTGGACCCTGCACGCCAGCGGCGGCCGGGTGCTCACGGCCGCGGCCGTGGTCGTCGCCACCGGCTTCAACCACACCCCCGCCCTGCCCGAGTGGCCCGGCCGCGACGGTTACACCGGGCGGCTGCTGCACGCCGCCGAGTACCGCAACCCCGCCCCGTACGCCGGGCAGGACGTGCTCGTGGTCGGCGTCGGCAACACCGGCGCCGAGATAGCCGTCGACCTCGCCGAGGGCGGCGCCGCCCGCGTGCGGCTCGCCGTGCGCACCGCCCCGCACATCGTGCGCCGCTCCACCGCCGGCTGGCCGGCCCAGCGCACGGGGATCCTCGTACGCCGGCTGCCCGTCCGGCTCGTCGACCGGCTGGGCGCGCTCGTCGCGCGGGCCTCCGTCCCGGACCTGTCGGCGTACGGCCTCCCCCGCCCCTCCACCGGCCTGTACAGCAGGGTCCGGCAGGGGGCCATCCCCGTGCAGGACGTCGGCCTGATCGACGCGGTCCGCCGGGGCGCGGTCGAGCCGGTCGCCGCCGTGGACGCCTTCGACGGCGGCGAGGTCGTGCTCGCCGACGGCTCGCGGATCACCCCGGACGCGGTGGTCGCGGCCACCGGCTACCGGCGCGCCCTGGAGGGCACCGTCGGCCACCTGGACGTGCTCGACGAGCGCGGCCGGCCCCGTACGAGCGGCGGACGCACGGCGGCCGGGGCACCCGGCCTGCACTTCACCGGGTTCACCAACCCCATCAGCGGCGCCTTCCGCGAGATGGCCCTGGACGCCGACCGGATCGCCAAGGCCGTCGCCCGGCACCTGCGCACCCGGACCTGACCCGCGCCGCCCCGCCGGACCCCGGCCCGCCGTCGCCGGGCAGGTGCCCCGCACCCCGCCGCCGGACCGCCCCGCCCGCACCGGGTCCCACCCCCGGCCTGAACCGCGCGCCCAGGCCGTCTCTTTCGGATCTTGTCGGCCGAGCCCGCGGCGTCTGGTGCCGTGCCTGGGCGCGCTGTCGGGGCGTTCGCGTACTGGGCCGTACGCGGTCGCCTCGGCAGTGCGGCCAGGCGCGGTGCCAGGCGTCGCGGGCCCGGCAAGATCCGAAAGAGACGGCCTAGGCCGGAACCGCACTCTGGACCCGGCGCGCGGGTGTCTGACACCGTTCCACACACCACCTCCACCACTTTCCTGCGCAGGCCTGTTCCTGACGGCACGTCAGTTCAGTAATCTGACTACGCGTCAGTTATTGAGGTTCATCGAGCAGGAGCGGGCGGAACGATGCTTGGATCTACTCACGGCACCCTCACCACCGACTTCCGCGCACGTGTCGAGGCCTGCGGGGAGACCCCCAGGACGGCCGTCCACTCCTCGGCGGCGCCGTCCGCCGAGGACGCGGTCGCGCTGGACGTCAGCGGGCGGCCCCTGCACTCCGACGTCCCCGACCTGGACCGGTTCTTCCGGCCCGAGTCGGTGGCCGTCGTCGGCGCCTCGGACGCCGAGGGCAGACCGAACACCGGGATCACCCGCCAGCTAATCGCCTGGGCGGAGCGCGTCGGCGCCCGGCTCCATCCCGTCCACCCGACCCGGACGACCGTGTTCGGCCTCCCCTGCCACGCCTCCGTGGCCGACCTGCCCGAGCAGGTCGACCTCGCCGTCCTCCTCGTCGCCGACCCGGTCCCCGTCATCGAGGAACTGGCGGAGACGAAGGTGAAGTTCGCCGTCGCCTTCGCCTCCGGCTTCGCGGAGACCGGCGACGCGGGCGCCGCCGCCCAGGACCGGCTGGCGGCCGCCGTACGGCGCTCGGGCGTGCGCCTGCTCGGCCCCAACACGAACCTCAACGCCTTCGAGGAGTTCCGCCAGGACCTCGACGGGCCCGCCATCGCCCTCATCACCCAGTCCGGCCACCAGGGGCGTCCCGTCTACACCCTCCAGGAACTGGGCATCCGCCTCTCCCACTGGGCGCCGACCGGCAACGAGGCGGACCTGGAGACCTCCGACTTCATCTCCTACTTCGCCGAGCAGCCCGAGGTGGGAGCCATCGCCTGCTACGTCGAGGGCCTCAAGGACGGCCGGTCCTTCCTCCTCGCCGCGGACCGGGCCGCGCGGGCCGGCGTACCGGTCGTCGCCGTCAAGGTCGGCCGCACCGAGACCGGCGCCCGGATGGCCGCCTCCCACACCGGGAAGCTGACCGGCGCCGACACGGTCGTGGACGCCGCCATGCGGCAGTTCGGCGTCATCCGCGTCGACGGCCTGGACGAGCTCCAGGACACGGCCGCCCTGCTCGCCCGCGCCCGCAAACCGCAGGCCGACGGGGTCGTCGTGTACTCCATCTCCGGTGGCACCGGCGCCCACTTCTCCGACCTCGCCACGGAGGCGGGCCTCACGTTGCCCACCCTCGACGCGGCCAAGCAGGACGAGCTCCACCAGTGGATACCGGAGTACCTGAACGTCGCCAACCCCGTCGACAACGGCGGCCACCCGGTCGGCGACTGGCGCGGCCGCAAGATCATCGACGCGATCCTCGCCGACCCGGCCGTCGGCGTGCTGATCTGTCCGATCACCGGGCCCTTCCCGCCGATGAGCGACCGGCTCGCCCAGGACCTGGTGGACGCCGCCGAGGCCACCGACAAGCTCGTCTGCGTGATCTGGGGCTCCCCCGTCGGCACCGAGGACGCCTACCGCACCACCCTCCTCGGATCCTCCCGCGTGGCCACCTTCCGCACCTTCGGCAACTGCATCACCGCCGTACGGGCCTACCTCGGCCACCACCGCTTCACCGCCGCCTACCGCTCCCCCTTCGACGAGGCCCCCCGCACCCCCTCCCCCTCCTTCCGCAAGGCCCAGGCCCTGATGCGGCCCGGCCAGCAGCTCAGCGAGCACGCGGCGAAGCAGCTGCTGCGGGCGTACGGGATCCGGGTGCCGCGGGAGCAGCTCGTGACGAGCGCGGCGGCGGCCGTCCGGGCCGCCGGGCTGGTCGGCTACCCCGTCGTCATGAAGGCGTCGGGCCCGCAGCTCGCCCACAAGACCGAACTCGGGCTCGTCAAGGTCGCCCTGACCTCCGCGAGCCAGATCCGCGACGCGTACCGGGAGCTGACGGACATCGCCCGCTACGAGGACGTCCCCCTGGACGGCATCCTCGTCTGCCAGATGATCGAGCGGGGCGTGGAGATGGTCGTCGGCGTCACCCGGGACGACCTGTTCGGCCCCACCGTCACCGTCGGTCTCGGCGGGGTCCTGGTGGAGGTCCTGCACGACGCGGCGGTCCGCGTCCCGCCCTTCGGCGAGGACCAGGCCCGCGCCATGCTCACGGAACTGCGCGGGCACGCACTGCTGGAGGGGGTCCGCGGCGCTCCGCCGGCCGACGTGGACGCCCTGGTGGAGGTGATCCTGCGGATCCAGCGGATGGCCCTGGAGCTGGGCGACGACCTGTCCGAGCTGGACATCAACCCGCTGATGGTGCTCCCGCGCGGACAGGGGGCGGTCGCACTGGACGCCCTGGCCATCTGCCGCTGACCCAGGCCCACCCCGGCCCACCCGCCCCGCCGGCCCCGCCGGCCCCTAACGGGAGTCACCCATGTCCCAAGAGATCCTGCACCGCGCGGAGAACGGCGTCTCCTGGATCACCCTGAACCGCCCCGAGGCCATGAACGCCGTCACCTGGGACCAGCGCGAGCGCGTCATCGCGCTGCTCGGCGAGGCCTCCGCCGACCCCGAAGTGCGCGCCGTCGTCCTCACCGCCACCGGCAAGGGCTTCTGCGCCGGCGCCGACCTGCGCGGCGCCCCGGCCGCCGGCGAACGCGTCGCCGGCGACGTGGCCCGCATGATCCGGCTCGGCGCACAGCGCCTGATCACGGCGGTCCTCGACTGCGAGAAGCCCGTCGTCGCGGCCGTCAACGGCACCGCCGCCGGCATCGGCGCCCACCTCGCGCTCGCCTGCGATCTGGTGATCGCCGCCGAACCGGCCCGCTTCATCGAGGTGTTCGTCCGCCGCGGCCTGGTCCCGGACGGCGGCGGCGCGTACCTGCTGCCCCGCCTCGTCGGGCCGCAGAAGGCCAAGGAGCTGATGTTCTTCGGCGACGCCGTCCCGGCGGCCGAGGCCGAGCGGCTGGGCCTGGTGAACAAGGTCGTGCCGGCCGACGAGCTGGAGAAGACGGCCCGCGCCTGGGCGGAGCGCCTCGCCCAGGGCCCGACGCGCGCCCTCGCCCTGACCAAGCAGCTGGTGAACGCCTCCCTCGACGGCGACCGGGCGGCGGCACTGGCCGCCGAGGCCGCCGCCCAGGAGATCAACATGACCACCGCCGACGCGAACGAGGGCGTCGCCTCCTTCGTGGAACGCCGTACGCCCTCCTACCGCGGCCGCTAGGCCGTCTCTTTCGGATCTTGTCGGCCGAGCCCGCGGCGTCTGGCGCCGTGCCTGGTCGTGCTGTCGGGGCGCCCGTGTACTGGACGTACTCGGTTGCCCTGGCAGTGCGGCCGGGCGCGGTGCCAGGCGTCGCGGGCCCGGCAAGATCCGAAAGAGACGGCCTAGACACGGCCCAGGCCGTGGGCCCGGCAGCGCCCGGGCGCCGCTACCGCTGGGAGGGGTCCGGCTTGAGCAGCGCGAACACGGCCCCGGCCGGGTCCGCGGCCCACGCGATCCGCCCGACCTCGGGCACGTCCGCGCCCGGCATCAGCACGGATCCGCCGCCCCGCTCCACCCGTTCCGTGGTGGCATCGACGTCCGTCACGTTGAAGTACGGCACCCAGCGCGCCTGCTCGGCGCCGCCCTCCGCCAGCGGCGCGGCCCCGCCGAAGGAGCCGTCCTCCTGGTCCCCGTCGGCGATGCTCAGCACCCGGTACGTCATGCCCGGCGCGTCCATCTCGGCGTGGCGCCAGCCGAAGAGCCCGGCGTAGAAATCGAGGTCCGCGACCGGGTCCGGTACGTGGAGCTCCGCCCAGACGAGGGTGTTGTCGGCCGAGGCGAGGTCGAAGCCCGCGGTCCGCCCGGGCTGCCAGCAGGCGAACTGGGCGCCCTGCGGGTCGGTGAACTGCGCCAGCCACCCCTCTCCCATGACGTCCATCGGCTCCATCCGGACCGTCCCGCCGCCCTCCCGCACCGCTGCGGCGGTGGCCCGGACGTCGGGGGTCATGAAGTGGAGCATCCAGGCGGACGAGGCGCCCTCCTCGGTGAGCTGCCCGATCGCGGCGACGGTCCTGCCGTCGAGCTGGAAGAAGCCGTAGCCGCCGGTGTCGGGGCCGGCGGGGGCGAAGCGCCAGCCGAAGACGGCGCCGTAGAAGGCGGTGGCCGCCGGGACGTCGGGGCTGCCGAGGTCGAGCCAGTTGGGCGATCCGGTACGGAAGTCGGTGCCGAGCATGGGGTCCTCCGGGAGTGCGGCGGTACGCGGTCGCTGCCACGATGCCCAGCCCCGCGACGGCGATGGTGTACGGGCCGCCACCCGGCCCGGGTGTTCACCCGTACGGCGGCCCGCACCCCTTCCCATCTGACGGTCCGTCAGCTTCAATCGACGGTGTGATGGGACATGCAGGGATGGCGGCCACCGTCGTCCGATACCTCAGGTCAGTCGGCTCACCCACCTCGGCCCCGGCCGGACCGGGCGCGGGGCCCGAGCCCGTCGACGCCCACCCGCGCCCCGAGCTGCGCGCGGTCCGGGCCGACGAGCGCGCGCCCGTGAGCCCCGCCGAGTTCCGCGCCGTCCTGGGCAACTTCGCCAGCGGGGTCACCGTCATCACGGCCCCGGCCGTCGTGGACGCGCACGGGGAAGGGGACGGGGACGGGCCGGCCGGGTTCGCCTGCCAGTCCTTCGCCTCGCTCTCCCTCGACCCGCCGCTGGTGACCTTCATGGTGGCCCGCACGTCGACGACCTGGCCGCGGATCGCCCGCGCCGGGGTGTTCTGCGTGAACATCCTCGGCGCCGAACAGGGCGCGCTGTGCCGCTCCTTCGCCGTCAGCGGCGCCGACAAGTTCGCCGGGATCGCCCACGCGCCCGCCCCCGTCACCGGGTCGCCCCAGCTGGACGCCGTGCCCGCCTGGATCGACTGCCGGATCCACGCCGTCCACACCGGCGGGGACCACCTGATCGTCGTGGGCCGCGTCGAGGCCATGGGCGCCGCCGGGGAGGGCGACCCGCTCCTCTTCCACAAGGGCCGGTTCGGCCGCTTCAGCGACTGAACGGGCCGACCGGGCGGGTCCGCAGGGGCTTTGACCCCGAGGCCCGATGTTCCTCCGCGCATCCGCTACGTAAGCTCCCGGGAGGGCAGGGACACCTCAGCGTCCCTCCCCTTCGGAAATTCTTCGGATACGCGGGGATTTGACTTGATATTGAACCTCATGCGCCGCACCCGCGGCGCGGTCGCCGTCACGGTGGCCACCGGGGCCCTCCTGGTCGCCGCCTCGCCGGTCTCGTCGGCGGCGCCGGTCGCCGCACCTCCCACCACGGCCGCCGGCGCGATCCTGATCGACGGCGGTACCGGGGCCACGCTGACCAGCAAGGCCCCCAACACCCAGCGGCAGGGTGCGAGCACCACCAAGATCATGACCGCTCAGATCGTGCTGCGGACGCCCGGTGTGGACCTCAACAAGAAGGTCACCATCAAGCAGGAGTACGCGGACTACGTCGTCCGCGAGGGCGCGAGCACGGCCCACCTCAAGGTCGGGGCCACTCCGACGGTCCGCCAGCTGCTGTACGGGCTGATGCTGCCGTCGGGCTGCGACGCCGCCTACGCGCTCGCGGACGCCTTCGGCAAGGGCGCGACCACGTCGGCCCGCACGGCGGACTTCATCGCGCAGATGAACGCCAAGGCGAAGTCCCTCGGCATGACCAAGACCACGTACGACTCCTTCGACGGCATCTCGCCGACCGGGAAGAACCTGACGACCCCGCGCGACCTGGCGAAGCTCACCCGGTACGCCATGAAGGGCAAGGTCTTCCCGCAGCTCGTGAAGGCCACGACCTACAGCACCGGCGGCACGTCCACCGACGCCACCTGGGGCAACAGCAACCTGCTGATCCGGGAGCGTCCCACCGGCTACGCCTACCCCGGTGCCATCGGCGTCAAGACCGGCACCGGCACGGCCGCGGGCAAGTGCATCGTCTTCTCCGGCACCCGCAACGGCAAGACCGTCATCGGCGTCCTGCTGAACGACGAGGAGCGCTACGCGGACGCGATGAAGCTCATGGACTGGTCGCTCGGTTCGGCCGCCGGCTCCGGCGCCGCGCTGCAGCGCAGCAACACCGACCCGATCCCGGACGTCCTCGACTGACCGTGACGCGGTACCCGGCTCCTCCGCCGGCGGGTGCGAACCCGCCGACGGGGGAGCCGAGCCGTTTCCGGGCGAGCCAAGCCGTTTCCGGACGAGCCGAGCCGTTTCCGGGCGGCTCGGAAGGGGCTCAGAAGGTGAGCACCCCGCGCGCCACCCGCCCGTGGTGCGCGTCGTCCGCCGCCTTCGCGAAGTCCTCCACCGGGTAGACCTCGGTGACGAGCTCGTCCAGCAGCAGCCGGCCCTGCCGGTAGAGCTCGGCGTACAGGGCGATGTCGCGCTGCGGGCGCGAGGAGCCGTACCGGCAGCCCATGACCGTCTTGTCCAGGTACATAGACGAGACGAGGAAGGAGGCCTCCTCCTTGAAACCGGGCACCCCGAGCAGGACCGCCTGACCGTGCCGGTCGAGCAGGTCGATCGCCTGGCGGATCAGCTTCACGTTGCCCACGCACTCGAAGACGTGGTCCGCGCCGGTCGGCAGGACCTCCCGGACCGCCGCCGGGGCGTCGGGGACGGCCGAGGCGTCGACGAAGTGCGTGGCCCCGAACTGCCGGGCCACCGACTCCTTCGCCGGGTTCGCGTCGACCGCGACGATCGTCCCGGCCCCCGCGATCCGGGCCCCCTGCAGGACGTTCAGCCCGATGCCGCCCGTGCCGATGACGACCACGGACTCGCCGCGGTCCACCTTCGCCCGGTTCAGCACCGCGCCGACGCCCGTGAGCACCCCGCAGCCGATCAGCGCCGCCGACGTCAGCGGGATGTCGTCGGGGATCTTGACGGCCTGCACGGCCCGGACCAGGGTGCGCTCCGCGAAGGCGGAGTTCGAGGCGAACTGGAACAGCGGCTGCCCGCCCCGTGAGAAGGGCTGCCCCGGCATGCCGATGGCCTTGCGGCACATCGTGGGCCGCCCCCGGTCGCAGTCCGCGCACGCCCCGCAGTTGGCCAGGGTGGACAGGGCCACGTGATCGCCCGGCACCACGTGCGTGACGCCCGCGCCGACCGCCTCGACGACCCCCGCGCCCTCGTGCCCCAGCACGACCGGCGGCGGGAACGGGATGGTCCCGTCGATCACCGACAGGTCGCTGTGGCAGAGCCCGGCCGCCGCGATCGCGACGAGCACCTCGCCCGGCCCCGGATCGCGTATCTCCAGGTCGTCGACCACCCGGGCCTGCTTGCCGTCGAACACGACGCCTCTCACCTGGACTCCTTAGGCAGGCCGAGCACGCGCTCGGCGATGATGTTCCGCTGGATCTCGTCCGAGCCGCCGTAGATGGTGTCGGCCCGCGTGAACAGGAACAGGCGCTGTCCCTCGTCGAGCCCGAGCTCGTACGGCACCCCGGGCGCCCAGGCCCCCGGGCCCGCCGCGGCCGCCGCGCCGCGCACCTCCACCGCCAGCTCCCCGAGCCGCCGGTGCCAGCCGCCCCACAGCAGCTTCGCCACGCTCGGCGCCCCCGGCCCGCCCTCGGCGCCCAGGGTGCGCAGCGCGTTCCACCGCATGGTGCGCAGCTCCGCCCACTGCCGTACGAGGCGCTCGCGCAGGACCGGGTCCCCGGCCTGCGCGGACCCGGCGTACGCGGCCACGACCCGCTCCAGCTCGGCGGCGAACCCGATCTGCTGGACCAGCGTCGACACGCCCCGCTCCAGGGCGAGCAGGCCCATGGCCACCGTCCAGCCCTCCCCCTCGCGGCCCACGAGCTCCGCCGCCACGGCCCCGTCGAAGAACACCTCGTTGAACTCCGAGGTCCCCGACATCTGCCGGATCGGCCGGACCTCGACGCGGCCGGGCTGGTCCATCCGTACGAGGAGGAACGACAGCCCGCGGTGGCGGTGCGAGCCGGCGCCGGTGCGGGCCAGGACGAAGCACCAGTCGGCGTCCTGCGCCAGGGAGGTCCAGATCTTCTGCCCGGTGACCCGGTACAGCCCGTCGGCGGGGTCGCGCACCGCCGCGGTGCGGACGCCCGCGAGGTCGGAGCCGGCGCCCGGCTCGCTGTAGCCCTGGCACCACAGCTCCTCGCCCCGTGCGATGGCCGGCAGGAAGCGGTCCCGCTGCTCCCGGGACCCGTAGGCGAGGAGGGTGGGCGCGAGGAGGTTCTCCCCGATGTGGCCGACCCGGCCGGGGGCGCGCAGCGCCGCGTACTCCTCGGCCCACACCACCTGCCCGGTCAGGGAGAGCCGCTGCTGCCCGTAGGCCCCGGCCGGGGCGTCCCAGCCCTGCCCGATCCAGCCGCCGCGGCCCAGCTCGCGCTCCCACGCCCGGCGCTCCCGGACGCCCTCGTGCTCGCTGCCCGGCCCGCCGAGGCCCACCGCGCCCGCATACGGGCCCGTCAGGTGCTCGGCGAGCCAGGCACGGGCCCGGGCGCGCAGCTCCTCGTCCTCGGTACCGAAGCTGAAGTCCATCGCGCTCCCTACGCGTTGGGGCGGTCCTTGGCGGCCGCCGCCTTGGCCATGGCCTCCAGCTGCGCCAGCATGGGCATCGGGTCGGTGCCGACCGTCCCGGGCAGGAAGTCGGCGATCTTCTCCGGCGTCCAGGAGCCCTCGGCGTATCCGGCGCGCAGTTCCCGCGGCTGCGCCCAGACGGCGATCTTCGGTCCGGCGATCGTGTAGACCTGCCCGGTGATCCGCTCGCCGCCGGTGGCCACGGCCCGGTCGCTGAGCAGGTAGGTCACGAGCGCGGCGACGTCCTCGGGCTCGCCGATCTCCTTGAGCTCCATGGGCACGTTGGCCGACATGCGGGTACGGGCGACGGGCGCGACGGCGTTGGCCGTGACCCCGTACTTGGCGAGCCCGAGGGCGGCGGAGCGGACGAGCGAGATGATCCCGCCCTTGGCGGCGCTGTAGTTGGCCTGGGCGACCGAGCCCTGGTGGTTGCCGCTGGTGAAGCCGATCAGGGTGCCCGACCCCTGCCGGCGCATGACGGCGGAGGCGGCGCGGAAGACGGTGAAGGTGCCCTTGAGGTGGGTGGCGACCACCGGGTCCCACTCCTCCTCGGACATGTTGAACAGCATCCGCTCGCGCAGGATCCCGGCGACGCACACGACGCCGTCGAGGCGCCCGTACCGGGCGAGCGCGGTGTCGACGATGCGCTGGCCGCCCGCCATGGTGGAGACGTCGTCGGCGACGGCGACGGCCTCCCCACCCGCGGCGACGATCTCCTTCACGACGCCTTCGGCTATCTCGCTGGCGGGCTCGCCACCGCCGATCCCCACCCCGTAGTCGTTGACGACGACCTTGGCGCCCTCGGCGGCCGCGGCGAGTGCCACGGCCCGCCCGATGCCCCGGCCGGCGCCGGTGACGGCGACGGTCCTGCCTGCCAAGAAGTTCCCCACGTCCGGCCCCTTCCCGCGATTTCTGACGGACCGTTAGATTCTAGGGGCAGCCGGATGCCCCTGCACAAGCCCCAGTCGGGGTCCGCGTTCACCGCCTTCGCAAGGAGCTGATGAGGTCCATGTCCCTGCCGCCCGAGTTCCACGACATCGCCAAGCGCGTCAACAACTGGGGCCGCTGGGGCGCCGACGACGAGATCGGCACCCTGAACCTCGTCACCGACGAGGTGGTCCGGGCCGCCGCGGGCGAGATACGCACCGGCCGCCGCGTCCCGCTGGCGCTGCCGCTGAAGGAGGACGGCGTACAGGTCGGCATGATCCCCGGCCGGATCAACCCGCACCACACGATGGTGCAGATCAACCAGGAGATCTTCGGGCCCGGCACGGTGGCCTGCAGCGACGACGCGGTGACGATGGGCCTCCAGGCGGGCACCCACTGGGACGCCCTCACCCACGTCTCCCACTCGGGCCGGATCTACAACGGCCGCCCGGCCTCCTCGATCACCGCGCACGGCCGCGCCGAGTTCAGCGGCATCGACAAGGCCGGGCCGATCGTCTCGCGCGGGGTCCTGCTGGACGTCGCCCGCGCGAAGGGCCTGGACCGGCTTCCGGGCGGGCACGCGGTGACCCCCGAAGACCTGTCCGAGGCCGAGGAGTTCGGCGGGATCACCGTCCGCGCGGGCGACATCGTCCTGGTCCGCACCGGCCAGGTCCAGGTCTACCTGGCGGGCGACAGGCACGGGTACGGCTTCCCCTCCCCGGGCCTGTCGATCCGCACCCCGGAGTGGTTCCACGCCCGGGACGTGGCGGCCGTCGCGAACGACACCCTGACCTTCGAGATCTTCCCGCCGGAGAACGAGGACCTCTGGCTCCCGGTCCACGCGCTGGACCTGGTGGAGATGGGCATGCACCAGGGCCAGAACTGGAATCTCGAAAAGTTGTCCACAGCCTGTGCAGAAGAGGGCCGGTACGCGTTCCTGCTCTCCGCGATGCCCGAGCCCTTCGTCGGCGCGGTGGGCACCCCGGTGGCCCCGGTCGCCGTCCTCTGACCCGCCCCGCCGCTCCTCCTCCCGTACGCCGCCCCGCCCCGGCGGGCCCCGGGACCGGCCGGTACCCTGCGGTGCCCCCGACCGCCGGGGGCCTCGCAGTACCGCTCAGGAGTCCCCCATGGCCGTCAAGAAGGCCACCATGCAGCAGCAGGTGGCGGAAGCCATCGCCCAGATCAACCCGGCCGACCGCCCCGTGGTCACCGTCCAGGTCATCGCCGGTCCCAGCGTGTGGCTGATGTCCATGCTCGGCCTCATCGGCCAGGCCTTCCTCACGTACTACTTCGTCACCGTCACCGAGCAGGCCGTCGTGGTCCACAAGGCCAGCCGGTGGAGCAACCGCCCGCAGGAGATAGCCTTCGCCATCCCCGCGGGCGAGGCGACCGGCCTGGTCACCGACATCAACCGGAACACCCTCTGGAGCTACTTCCGCCTCCAGCTCCCGAACACCCCGAAGCCGACGCGCATGAACGTGCACCGCATCTGGCGCGCGGAGATGGACCAGGTCCTCACCATCCTCACGGCCCAGCCGGTCGCCTGACCCCCCGTCCGCCGGCGCGGGCCCTCCCCACCCCGCGCCGGGGGACGCGCACGCCGCACCCAAACCGCACGATGCCGTGGCACCGCTCCGGCTACAGCGAGGCCATGGAGATGAACGAGAACACCGCGGGAAATCAACCCGACACGGCGCGCGGCCCACGGGCCAAGAAGGCACTCAGCCGGTTCGGCGTTCTCTTCTGGTTCAGATCGCAGCCCGAACGCCATCCCCGCCTCGGCCATGTGCAGGTCGCACACTTGGGCTGGCGTTTCGCCGAGCCACGCGATGAACTGAAGCCCCTGTTCGAAGCGCTCGTCCGCGAGGCCCCGCAGCATGTCGAGTGGGAGTTCAAGGCCGCGAAGAACTGGCTCGTCGTCCCCGCCCGCCTCACTCGGGAAACGAGAAACAGCGGGGACGACTTCGGCAAGGCGCAGTCCGAGCTGGAGAAGGATCAGGAGTTCTGCATCGCGGCGGCCAAGGACATGGACCTGATCCTCAAGGCAATGGAGGCGGCAGCTCCGCCACCGTACGAGGCGGAGGGGTGCGCCCCGTAGCACCGCCCCCCATGCGGCGGTCGGAGGACACCTCGCCACGCGGAGTGCGCGACCGCGACAGTCGTCCCCGGCACGCGACCACCAAGCCGCAGGCACTGCGGGTGGCGGCGGCGCGCGTGCACGCCCCGAGCGCGGCACGGCAGCCGCCACCCCGCGACCCGCACTCGCCAAGGCAGGTCCTTGGCGTCCCCTCGCGTCGAATCGCTCCCCACCAGGGTGATCACGATGTGACGGAACGTCAACACCTCGTTAGAGGTACACGCGCGGTTCCCGCCCGGAGGGGTGATTTTCCGGCGGTCCGTCCGAGGCGCAGTCCCCCGCCGCCTTCTCCGCACGGTCGATCTCGCACCAGATCCGCTTGCCCGCGCCCTCGCGCTGCCAGCCCCAGCGGTCCGCGAGGCCGTCCACCAGTTCCAGGCCCCGCCCGCCCGTGTCGTCCCCGGCGGCCTGCCGGGGTGCCGGGGCCCGGTCGCTCGCGTCCGCGACCTCGACCCGCACGCCCGGTTCACCGAAGAGCATCCGCAGCACGGCCGGACAGCCCGTGTGCACGACCGCGTTCGTCACCAGCTCGGAGATCAGCAGGATCAGCGTCTCGGCGAGCGGCTCGTCGTCCCCTATGCCCGAGCCCGCGAGTCGGGAGCGGGCCCACCGGCGCGCCCGGCCGACCTCGGCGGGATCGGGTCCTACCTCCAGCTGAACCTGAAGCACCTGCACCGCTCACACCATCCGAACCGGCGGACACTTCGCCTCGCGACAGGACGGGATCACCCAGTGTGATCCCCTTGCGGAGCAGCATGGTTGACGTACAGTCACCACAACAAGCGCTTCGGGCATATTCCCGCGCGAAGGAGTAGGCGTGGTGCATACTGTGCGACGCCCGCGCCGCTCAACCGCTCGCATTCGTGGGAGCGTACCGGAGCAGGCCCCCGACTCCGGGCCGTTACGAGTCGGACGAAGGACACGAACCGATATCAACTCTCTGTAATCGGACATGCGTCCCACCCCGTCTCTCCCGTACCTTCCTCCGTCGTCCCGCGCCTGCCCCGCGCACTCACCGTGTACTCCCGGCGCTTTCCACGGGCCGTTTTCGTCACAGCGCGCTACGGACCCGACGCGAGCAGTTCCTCCGCCAGCAGTTCCTCCGCCTGGGCCGCGGTCCGCCACTGCTCGGCCCGCACCCACGCCCGCTTCAGGTGCAGGTGCACGTCCGCCTCCCAGGTGAAGCCCATCCCGCCGTGCACCTGCAGGCAGTCCCGGGCGCCCGCCACCGCCGCCTCGTCGCCGAGGAGCTTGGCCGCCGCGATCTCCCCGGGGTCCGCGGTCACCGCCGCCGCGTAGACCGCCGTACGGGCCACCTCCGCCCGCACCAGCATGCCCGCGCAGAGGTGCTTGACCGCCTGGAACCCGCCGATCGGCTGTCCGAACTGCTCCCGCTCCGCCGCGTACCGCACCGCCAGCTCCAGCGTCCGCAGCGCGCTCCCGACCTGGAGCGCGGCGGTCAGCAGCGCCCCCGTCGCGCGGTGCTCCGAGACGCCGGCGCCCCCGCCGCCGTACGCCGCCACCCGGTGCAGCGGGGTCAGCGGGTCCGCCGAGCGGACCGGTTCCCCGGCCGGGACCGGCTCCCCGGGGGCCCCCAGGACGGCGTCCGCCTCCCCGAGGTGCGCCACCAGGTCCCCGCCCAGGTCGAAGGCGGTGACCACGGCCTTCCCCGCCGCGGCCCCCGGGACCAGCCCGGCGGCGAGGTGCGTGGCGACCAGCGGCCCCGGCAGCAGGGCCCGCCCGGCCTCCTCGAAGGCGAGCACCGCCTCCGGGAGCCCGAGCCCGACCCCGCCCTCGGCCTCCGGGAGCCGCAGCGCGAAGAACCCGGCCTCGCCCAGCTCCCGCCACAGCCCCCGGTCCACCACCGGCCCGCCGGCCGGCGCCGCGCCGTCCGCCGAAGCCCGCAGCGCCCCGCGCCCGTACCGCCCCGCCAGGAGGTCCCGTACGCCCCTGCGCAGGGCCTCCTGGTCCTCGGTCGGCTGGAAGTGCACGCCCCTCACCGGCCCTTCGGAAGGCCGAGGATGCGCTCGGCGACGATGTTGCGCTGGATCTGCGAGGTGCCCGCCGCGATCGTGTACGAGAGCGACGAGAGGCGGTCCAGCGTCCACTCCTCGTCCAGGACGAGGGACCCGGCCCCCAGCACCTGCGCGGCCGTGTCGTACAGCTCCTGCCGGGCGTGCGAGTACGCGAGCTTGAAGACGGAGCCGCCGGTGCCGGGGACGCCGCCGGAGCGTTCCGCCTCGCTGACGTTCCACTGCGTGAGCCGCCACAGCGCGCCGAACTCCCCGTACAGCCGGCCCATCCTGCGCCGCAGCACCGGATCGTCCCAGCTGCCGTTCGCCTTGGCCCGGCGGGCCAGCTCGCCCAGGGTCCGGCGGCAGGCGACGACCTCGCCCACGAAGGCGGTGCCCCGCTCGAAGGAGAGCGTGACCATGGTGACCCGCCAGCCGTCGTTCTCCGCGCCGACCCGGTTGGCGACCGGGACCCGCACCTCGTCGAGGAACACCTCCGCGAACTCGGTGGACCCCGCCAGCGTCCGCAGCGGCCGCACCGTCACCCCGGGCGCGTCCATCGGCATGGCCAGCCAGGAGATGCCGCGGTGCTTGGGGGCGTCCGGGTCCGTGCGCACCAGCAGCTCGCACCAGTCGGCCACCTCCGCGTGCGAGGTCCACACCTTCGAGCCGGTGACCACGTAGTCGTCGCCGTCCCGGACGGCGCGCGTCCGCAGGGACGCCAGGTCCGAGCCGGCGTCCGGCTCGCTGAACCCCTGGCACCACACCTCGTCGCCCCGCAGCACCGGCGGCAGCCAGCGCGCCCGCTGCTCCGCCGTGCCCTCGGCGGCGATGGTCGGGCCGGCGTGCAGCAGGCCGACGAAGTTCGCACCGACGTACGGGGCGCCCGCGCGCTCCGTCTCCTCCAGGAAGATCAGGTGCTGGGTCGGGGTGGCCCCGCGGCCCCCGGCGTCGAGCGGCCAGTGCAGGCCCGCGTACCCGGCGTCGTGCAGCCGGCGCTGCCAGCCCGCGTCGTAGGCGCGGCGGCCCGGCCAGTCGTCGGGGGACGGCTTGGCGGGCAGCCCGGGCAGCACGACGGCGAGCCAGGCGCGCAGCCGGGCCCGGAACTCCTGCTCCTCCTCGGTGTAGGTCAGGTCCATCAGCGGTCCAGGTCGAGGCCGAGCATGCGGATGGCGTTGCCGCGCATCAGCTTGTAGACGGTCTCCTCGTCGAGGCCCTTCACGTGGTCGAGGGCGACCTCCTTGGTGTGCGGGAAGGTCGAGTCGACGTGCGGGTAGTCGGTCTCGAAGGTGGCGTTGTCGCGGCCGACCACGTCCAGCGAGGCGATGCCGTGCTTGTCGCGGAAGAAGCAGCAGAAGATCTGCCGGTAGTAGTACGTGGACGGCGGCTCGGGGATCAGGTCCCGGACCCCGCCCCAGGCCCGGTGCTCCTGCCAGACGTCGTCGGCGCGCTCCAGGGCGTACGGGATCCAGCCCATCTGGCCCTCGCTGTAGGCGAGCTTGAGCGTCGGGAACTTCACCAGCACGCCGCTGAAGAGGAAGTCCATCATCGAGGCCATCGCGTTGTTGAAGCTGAGCGAGGCCTGGACGGCGGGCGGCGCGTCCGGGGAGGCGGCGGGCATCTGGGAGCTGGACCCGATGTGCATGTTGACCACCGTGCCGGTCTCCTGGCAGACGGCGAAGAAGGGGTCCCAGTACCCGGAGTGGATCGACGGCAGCCCGAGGTGGGTCGGTATCTCGGAGAAGGTCACCGCCCGCACGCCGCGGGCCGCGTTGCGCCGGATCTCGGCCACCGCGAGGTCGATGTCCCACAGCGGGATGATGCACAGGGGGATCAGCCGGCCGCCGCTGTCGCCGCACCACTCCTCGACCATCCAGTCGTTGTAGGCGCGCACGCAGGCGAGCGCCACCTCCTTGTCGTGGGCCTCGGCGAAGGTCTGCCCGCAGAAGCGCGGGAAGGTCGGGAAGCACAGCGAGGCCTCGACGTGGTTGAGGTCCATGTCGAGCAGCCGCGCCTTGGGGTCCCAGCAGCCGCGGCGCATCTCCTCGCGGGTGATCCCCTCCAGGGTCATGTCGTCGCGGTCGAAGCCGACGGCGGCGATGTTGCGCTTGTACGGGAACTTCAGGTCCTCGTAGATCCACCAGTCGGTCGGCGGGCCGTCGGGGTCCATGGAGATGACGTACTTGCCGCCCGTGTACTGCAGCTCGCCGATGCCGGCGGTGAGCGGCTTGGGGCCGCGGTCGCGGTACCTGGCGGGCAGCCAGACGTCGAACAGGTGTGCGGGCTCGATCACGTGGTCGTCGACGCTGATGATCCGAGGCAGTTCCACAGGTCTCCCCAATCTGATGGATCGTCAGAAACAAGCTAGCCCCGCCACCCCTGGACCGACAAGCGCCGGCGCTCTACGCTCTCCGCTGGATCTGACTATCCGTCAGCTAAGGGAGGTCTGGGATGCCGGACACCGCGACAGAACTGAGCCGGTCCCGCACCCTGTGGGAGCTGATCGACCGCCGGGCCGCGCTCACCCCGGACACCACCGTCCTCATCGAGGCCGCCGAGGACCCCGCCGACGACCGCAGGCTGACCTTCGGCGAGCTCCGCGACCGCTCCGAACGCGTCGCCGCCGGCCTGTACGGCATGGGCGTGCGCCCCGGCACGGTCGTCGCCTGGCAGCTCCCCACCCGCATCGGCACCGTGCTGCTGTCGGTCGCCCTCGCCCGCCTCGGAGCGGTCCAGTCCCCGGTCATCCCCTTCTACCGGGACCGGGAGGTCGGCTTCGCGCTCCGCGAGTCCAAGGCGGAGTTCTTCGCCGTCCCGGGCGTGTGGCGCGGCCACGACTACCCCGCAATGGCCGAACGGCTCGGCGCCCGCGGGGTCTTCGAGGCGTACGAGGACCTCCCGGACGGCGACCCGGCCGTCCTGCCCCCGCCGCCCGGCTCCGGCACCGACGTCCGCTGGATCTACTGGACCTCGGGCACCACCTCCGACCCCAAGGGCGTCCTGCACACCGACCGGTCCCTGATCGCCGGCGGCTCCTGCCTCGCCCACGCCCTGCACCTGAGCCCGGCCGACGTGGGCTCGATGGCCTTCCCGTTCGCGCACATAGCCGGGCCCGACTACACCGTCATGCTGCTGCTGTACGGCTTCCCGGCCGTCCTCTTCGAGAAGTTCGCCATGCCGGACGCGCTCGACGGCTACCGCCGCCACGGCGTCACGGTCGCCGGCGGCTCCACGGCCTTCTACTCCATGTTCCTCGCGGAACAGCGCAAGGACCCCGCGACGAAGCTCATCCCCACCCTCCGGCTGCTCGCCGGCGGCGGCGCCCCCAAACCGCCGGAGATCTACCACGCCGTCGTGCGCGAGATGGGCTGCCAGCTGACCCACGGCTACGGCATGACCGAGGTCCCGATGATCACCATGGGGGCGCCGGACGACACGGCGGACCACCTGGCCACGACCGAGGGCCGCCCCCCGGCGGGCATGTCCGTCCGCGTCACCGCCCCCGACGGCACCCCGCTGCCCTCGGACACGGACGGCGAGGTCCGGCTCAAGGGCGAGGCCGTCTGCCGCGGGTACCTCGACCGGGAGCAGTCGGCGGCGGTCTTCGACGCCGACGGCTACCTGATCACCGGCGACCTCGGGCACCTGACGGCGGACGGCTACCTGGTCCTCACCGGCCGCAGCAAGGACGTCATCATCCGCAAGGGCGAGAACATCTCGGCGAAGGAGATCGAGGACCTCCTGCACCGGCTGCCCGGCGTCGCCGACGTGGCCGTCATCGGCCTCCCGGACCCGGCGCGCGGCGAACGCGTCTGCGCCGTCGTGGAGCAGCCCCCGGGGGCGGCCCCGCTGACCCTGCCGCAGCTGACCTCGTACCTGCGCGCCGAGGGCCTGGCGACCCACAAGCTCCCCGAGCAGCTGGAGCTCCTGGAGTCCCTCCCCCGCAACGAGGCCCTGCGCAAGGTCCTCAAGTACCGCCTGCGCGAACGCTACGCCTGACCCGCGCCGTGGGCCGTCTCCGGGGCGGGGCGTCCCGGGGACGGCCCCGCCGCGGCACCGTCGGCTACAGCCGGCTCAGCGAGGCCGCCGCGAACAGGACGTCCCGGATCGCCTCCCGGTCGCCGTGCTGCCCCGCGGCCGCCTCCTCCGGCGAGATGTGGCCCGCGGCCAGCTGGCAGAACTCGACGCCGTCCAGCGCGATCTCCGCCACCGTCCGCTCCGCCGACGGCTTCGCGGCCGGCGAGTCCAGCGCGATGTCCCAGCCCCCGCCGCCCGCGCCCTCGATCTCCAGGTGCAGCGTCCGCCCCGGCGCACCCGCCTCGACCAGGCCGCGCGCCGGACCGGCGAGCCCCGCCCGGCGGCGCTGCGCCAGCGCCCCCGGCAGCAGCCGGGCCGCCAGGTCGATCATGCGGTGCAGGTGTGGCCCGGAAGGCGCCTCGTACGGGTAGTCCACCGCCTCGGCGATGTCCCACGCGTGGACCCAGCACTCGAAGGCCCGCTCCAGGAACGCGTCCCCGAGCGGCAGCGCGAAGTCGCCGTAGTCCACCGCCAGTTCGGCCACGCCCCCGCCGGCGAAGGACACCGTGCGCACCAGCGTGTGCCCCTGCTCCCGCCACGGGTCGCGGACCCGCCGGGTGGTCGGGTGCCCCGGCGCGTCCCAGAAGTGCTCCGTCCGCGCGGCCGGGCCGGCGCCCGGCGGCGCGTCGGGACCCAGCGGATCGTCCAGCCCCAGGGCCGTCGCGACCATGCCGTCCACCGTCAGCAGGTGCCCGATCACCCCGGCCACCGTGGTCCGCTGCGAGCGGCGCCCCTCCTCCTCGAACCACTTCAGCCGTACCGGGGTGTGCCACTCCGAGTCGCCGAAGTCCTGGAGCAGCGCGTCGAGCCGCGCCGTCTCCGTGTCGTACGGGCTCGCCCACACCGGCACCGGGATGCGGGCCGGCCGCTTGCCCAGGCAGTCCTCCAGCACCCGCGACCGCAGCAGCGGCTTGAGGTCGAGGGTCTCCTCCGGGTGCAGCAGGCCCACCGCGTCGCGCAGCCGCAGCGCCTCCTCGGCGCAGGGCGCGCACTCGGTGAGGTGCTCCTCCACCGCCTGCGTCTCCTCCGCGGAGCACGCGGCCAGCGCCCACGCGCCGAGCAGGGACTTCAGCACGGCGTGCGTGGGCGGGACGGCCGCCGCCGCGGGGTCCGGCGCCGGTTCACCGCACGGCTCCCCGGCCGCCGAGGACGCCGCGGGCCGCTCCGGGAAGGGTTCCGGGAGCGGCTCCGGGAGCACGGGCGGCTGCGGCGACGGCTCCGGCAGCGGTTCCGCGGGCAGCGGCGCGTACTGCGGGTCGAGGTCGTCGGCGGGGCCGCGCGGACCCGGTATCCGGGCGGGGCCCGCAGGCCGCTCGTACCCGTCGTCGGGTCGCTCGGCGGGGCCGGTCATCGGGGCGTTCCATGGGTGCGGTGGCCGTGTCCGGGAGGGGTGGTGTCGTCCAGCGGGAGGGTGTGGGCGGTCGACAGGAGCTGCAGCCCGAGCCGCAGCCGGCGCCGCGCCTCGTCCTCGCTGATCCGGAGGTCGGCGGCGGCCTGCCGGTAGTCGCGCCGCTTGAAGTAGGCGAGTTCGAGCGCCGCGCGCAGGGGCGCGGGCATGGAGGTGACGATGAAGTCGGCGCGGGCGGCGGCGCTGGCACTGCGCACCTTCTGCTCCAGTTCCTCGTGCGAGCCGCGGCCCCGCTCCGCCTGCCGGAGCCGTGCCACGGCCTGGCCCTGGGTGATCCGGGCGACCCACGACCGCATGGAGCCCTGCTTGGGGTCGTAGGCGTCGGGGTTCTCCCAGATGTACGCGAAGACCTCGCGCGTGGTCCGGTCGGCGGCCTTCTCGTCGCCCAGCACCCGGTGCGCCAGGCCGTGCACGAGGGAGGCGAAGCGGTCGTACAGCTCCCCGAGCGCGGCGGCCTCACCGCGGGCGAGGCGCTGCTGCATGCGGCGGTCCCAGCGCGGTGGCGCGTCCTTCGGCATAGTGCCCCCAGCCGTGTGTCGACGCATCGAATGTAGTGGGCACATGGCGTTGTGCGCCTGTTTTGGGGGAAGCCCGCCCCGAAAATGCGCCGAGCGTGATAAGGACATGGCGCCGCGTGAACGGTGGTACGAGCATGGGGACATGGGTACAGGTGTACGCGCCCCGCCGCGCTCCCCGTGCGCGGGTTCGATGTCGCCACCTCCTTGACCGCTTCGCTTAACGCGCAGGCCACGTAGGCCGTACGCTCCTGCAGTGTCTTGATCTGAACCCCACCGCACACGTGAAGGCGGAACGCCGAACATGGACAGCGCAGAATACGAGCGCAAGATCGCCGCCCGATTCGCCACCTTCGACCAGGACGGGTCCGGCTATATCGACCGGGAGGACTTCAGCGCGGCCGCGAAGGCCGTACTGACCGAATTCGGCACCACCGCACGCTCCGACAAGGGCCAGGCCGTCTTCGCGGGCGCCGAGGCCTTCTGGCAGGGCATGGCGGGCATCGCGGACGTCGACGGCGACCAGCGGGTGTCCCGCGAGGAGTTCATCACCGGCGCGGCGAAGCGGCTGCGCGACAGCCCGCAGCGGTTCGCGGAGATCGCACGGCCGTTCCTGCGGGCCGTGATCGCGGTCGCGGACCCGGACGGCGCCGGAGCCACCCCACCGGCGACGGCGCGGGTGCTGACCGTGCTCGGCACCCCCGCGGAGCAGGCCGCGCAGGTGGCGACCGCCCTGGACACCGACGGCGACGGCCGCATCTCGGAGGACGAGATCCTGGCGGCCTTCGCGTCGTACTGCGGCGTGGAGGCCCCGGACGCCTGACGTCCGCGGCGCGGCCGGGAGGTCGACGGCGGGGCCGCGCGGCCCCGCCCCTCCCCCTGCCCGGACGCCGGCGGCGGCACCCGGGCGGCCGCCTAGGCGAAGACCACCGTCCGCGCGCCGTTCAGCAGCACCCGGTGCTCGCTGTGCCACTTCACCGCGCGCGCCAGCGCCTGGCACTCCACGTCGCGCCCGATCGCCACCAGCTGGTCCGGAGTGACCTCGTGGCCCACCCGCTCGACCTCCTGCTCGATGATCGGGCCCTCGTCCAGGTCGGCGGTGACGTAGTGGGCGGTCGCGCCGATCAGCTTCACGCCGCGCGCGTGCGCCTGGTGGTACGGCTTCGCACCCTTGAAGCTCGGCAGGAACGAGTGGTGGATGTTGATGATCCGCCCGCTCAGCTCCTTGCACAGGGTGTCCGACAGCACCTGCATGTACCGGGCGAGGACCACCAGCTCGACGTTCTCCGCGCGCACCAGCTCCAGCAGCTCCGCCTCGGCGGCCGCCTTCGTGTCCTTCGTCACCGGGATGTGCACGAACGGGATGCCGTACGAGCCGACCAGTTCCGCGAAGTCCGTGTGGTTGGAGACCACGGCCGCGATCTCCACCGGCAGGGCGCCGATGCCGGCGCGGAAGAGCAGGTCGTTCAGGCAGTGGCCGAACTTGGACACCATCAGCACGATCCGCATGCGCTCGTCGGAGCGGTGGATCTGCCAGTCCATCCGGAAGGAGTCCCCGATCGCGGCGAAGCTGGCGCGCAGCTTGTCGACGGTCAGGGCGGACTCGGCCTCGAAGTGCACCCGCATGAAGAAGAGCCCGGTCCCCCGGTCTCCGAACTGCTGGCTGTCCACGATGTTGCAGCCGGTCATGAAGAGGTAGCTCGACACGGCGTGCACGATGCCCTGCTTGTCGGGGCAGGACACGGTCAGGACGTACTGCTGGAGGGGCTGGGCCGGGGCCTCGGGCTGCGGGTCGCTCATGACCCGACAGCCTTTCACACCGCGCGGGTCGCCATCCTCAGCAGTTCGAGCGACCGCGGCCGCTCGTCGGGGTCGTCCCCGTCCGCCGCGGCCAGCCGTACGTGCGCCTCGCGCGCGGCGCGGACCGCCTCGGGCCACGCATGGTGCTCCAGGTAGGCGGAGACGGGTGCGTCGGGGCCGACCTGGTGCAGGATCCGCAGCACCCGCAGCACGGAGAGGTCGACGAGGGCCGCCTCCTGCGAGTCCCGGAAGATCGTGCCGACGTACTTCTCGGCCGACCAGCTGTCGAGCCAGGTGTCCTCCACGAGCCGGTACACGGCGTCGGTGACGTCCCCGTACCCTTCGGCGCCGGCGAGCCAGGTCTCCTCGTGGAAGACCGGGTCGGAGAGCATGTGCAGCGCCGAGCGCACGTTGCTGCGCCAGCGCCACCACGGCATGTCGTTGAGGGGCATGCCGCCCATGGTGGAGGAGCGGCCGCCGCGGCGGGAAGAGTTCTTCGAACCTTGGGCGAATGTCACGCTTTCGATCGTACGTTCCTGATCAGCGCGATCTTGAGGCGCCCGCGGCACCGCGGGACCCGCCGGCTTCCCCGGCAATTCACCTGGGCGTCACCGAATGTTGTGTACACCTCACACTTCAGTTCCCCGTGGGGCGGAATGGTGCGTGGACATGACCGACTGGCGCCGCGCAGCAAGGCTTTCCCGCACCCTCCTCGCCACCGCGATGGGTGCGTGTCTCGTCGCCGGGTGCGGGGTGATACCCGGAGGGTCCGGCGGCTCCGGGGGATCCGGGGACACCCTCACCGTCATGACCTTCGCCCCCGAAGGCACGGCCGCGACCAACATGCCCGGAATGCCCGCCATGGCCCGGGCCTACGAGCGCTGGGTGAACTCCAAGGGCGGCGTCAACGGCCGCACCCTGCGGATCCTGACCTGCAACGAGAAGAACACGCCCACCGGCGCCGCCGACTGCGCCCGCAAGGCCATCGCCGAGAAGGCCGTCGCCGTGGTCGGCTCCTACAGCCAGCACGGGCGCGCCTTCATGGCCCCGCTGGAGGCCGAGGGCATCCCGTTCATCGGCGGCTACGGGGTCTCCTCGGAGGAGTTCCAGTCCACGCTCTCCTACCCCGTCAACGGCGGCCAGCCCGTCCTCCTCGCCGGGGCCGGCCACCAGCTCGGCCGCGCCTGCAGCCAGGTCGCGCTGGTCCGCCCCGACACCCTCGCGGGCGACTCCCTGCCCGTCCTGCTCAACGCCGGGCTGCGCGCCAACAAGATGGGCGACGCCTCCGACATCCGGGCCGCCGAGGACGCGACGGACTTCGCCCCGCAGGCCCGCGAGGCCCTGTCCAACACCACCGGCGGCAAGGACCGGGGCTGCGTGACCGCGGTCCTCGGGGAACGCACGGAGACCTTCTTCGACGCGTTCCGCCGGGCCGACTCCCAGAAGAAGAACCCGCAGATCTCCTCGGTGCTCGGCAGCCTCAGCCAGTCCCTGGTGGACCGCACGGGCGGCCGCGAGAGCCCCTTCGAAGGCGCCTACCTGACCAGCTGGTACCCGGTCTCCACCGATCCCCTGTGGGAGCCGATGCGCAAGGTGATCTCCGAGCACTCCCTCGGCGCGGACGGCCTCGACGCCGCCGACAGCGGCGCGCAGACCACCTGGATCGCGTACACCGTGCTGAGCGAGATCGTGAACCGCTTCAAGCCGGGCGAGAACGTCACCGCCCGCAAGCTGGCGCGCGTGCTGAACCAGTCGCAGTCCGTCACGACCGGCGGCCTGACCCCGGAACTGAGCTGGCGCTACCAGGACATGCGCGCGGTCGGCGGCTTCCCCCGCATCGTCAACGGCCGGGTCAGCTTCCAGATCGTCCAGGCCGGCCGGCTGGTCGCCCAGCAGGGCGAGCAGTCCATGGACATGACCCCGACGCTGGAACAGGCCCCCCGGGCCGCCTGACCGGGGCGGGCCGGGCCACGGCCGGGGCGGACCGCCCGCCCCGGCCCGGGTCTCAGAGCTGCGACTTGTCGCGCTTCGTGAGGGAGTACTTGGTCGCGATCGTGTTCCACAGGGTCGCGGCCTGCTCCTTGGACCGCGTCGCGTCGCCGCTCGCCTTGTTCCCCGCGGAGGCGTTGTCCGTGTTCCTGGCCTTGCCGTCCTTGCAGCCCTTGTCGCCGCCGACGTCCTGCGCCCAGGCCGCATAGCTGTTGTCGGCGGCCGCGGAGGACTGCCAGGCCTTGGTGAGGGCCGCGCTCAGCTTCACGTGGTCCGGGAGCTGGTCCAGCTTCAGCTCCTTGAGGCGCGTGACCAGCTCCTCGCGCTGCCGGGCCGCGTCGCGCAGGTCGGCGGCGGCCTGCTCCAGGTTGCTGCAGACCTTGATGTCCTCGACGGCCTTGATCACCGCGGCGCGGCTGTCGTTGCTGTCGGCGAGGAGCTTGTCCAGCTGCACGGCCTGCGGGCTGCCCGGGTCCACCCGGGCCTCGCCGGCCGGGGCGGAGCCCCCGGCGGCGCTGGGCGCGGCCGGGACCGCGCCCGGGTCGTTGTTCTTCGGCTTGTCGTCGCCGAGCAGCGAGCCGACGCCGAGACCGGCGACGGCCAGGCCGACGACCACCGCCACGACGACCGCGGGCGAGATCCGGCGCGGGGCCTCCGGCGGCGGGGGCGGGGGCCCGGCGAACTGCTGCTGGGGGTGGCCGGGTTGACCCGGGTGCGGGTAGTGCTGCTGCGGGGCCTGGTGCGGGTGCGGTACGGGCCCCTGCCCGCGCGGCGGGTACGGACGCGGCGGCGGCTGCCGCCGCACCGGCTCCTGCACCGGCGGCAGTTGCTGCGTGTGCCCGGCGGAGTCGTCGCCCCCGCGGAACAGGCCGTCGAACTCGGCGGCGGGCACGGGCGCGATGTACTGCGTCGCGGCCTCGACGTGCGCGGGGGCGGCCGGGACCGGCGGCATGTACTGGGTGGCGTCCTCCCCCGGGCCGCCGGGAGCTCCCGGACCCGGCCCCGCCGGGACCGGCGGAATGTACTGGGTGGCGTCCTCCCCCGGGCCGCCCGGACCCGCCGGGACCGGCGCGATGTACTGCGTCGCCGCCTCGGCGTGCGCGGGGGCGGCCGGCACCGGCGGCATGTACTGGGTGGCGTCCTCCCCCGGGCCGCCGGGAGCCCCCGGACCCGGACCCGACGGAACGGGCGGGATGTACTGGGTGACCGCCTCGGGCAGCGGCGGGTAGCCGTAGCCGTGCGGGTCCCCCGGGCCCTCGTAGCCCGGGCCCACCACGTGCCCGGCCCCGGCGGCCGGCTGCGGCTGCGGCTGCGGCTGCGGCTGCGGCTGCGGCTGCGGGTAGCCGTACCCGGGCGCCGGGTAGCCCTGCGGGTCCTGCCCGGGCTGCGGGTAGCCGTACGCGGGACCGCCCGGCTGCGGGGTGCCGTAACCCGGCTGCTCCGGCTGCGGGGTGCCGTACGCCGACTGCTCCGGCCGGCCGGGCTGCGGGGATCCGTACCCGGACCCGCCCGGCTGCGGCGAGCCGTACGCGGGCTGCTGCCCGGGCGGGGCTTCCTGCTGGTGCTGCGGGTACCCCTCGGGCCCGTCCGGCTGCGCCGGGTGGGCGGGGTCCGGACCCCACGGGGCACCCGGCTGGGGGGCGCCCCCTCGTCCGTTCTCCGTCACCGGGACTCCTTCTCCGACTTGCCCGAACCTGCGGAACCGTCGGCTCACGCTACCCGGTCGCCCGGGGCTACCGTCAGGCCGCCCGGGAACCCGCCCGGGACCGCCCCGGGGTTGCGGACGGTGACGGGCGGGCGGGCCCCGCGGCCGGTCAGGCGGCCCTGGCCTCCAGACGGGCGCCGAACTCGCGGACCGACGCCTCCTCCCGGTACGGCTCCAGCCGCGAGCGGAAGTCCTCCAGGTACTCCTCGCCCCGGGTCGAGCGGAGCCCCGCCAACAGGTCCGCCGCCCTCGTGGCGGTCCGGCAGGCCTCCTCCACCTCCCGCTGCTGGACCTGCGCCGCCGCCAGCAGCAGCAGGCCGATCGCCCGGCGGCGCGCCTTGCCGTCCGGCAGGCCCCGCAGCGCCTCCTCCGCGCGCCGGCCCGCCGCCTCCGCCTGGCCCAGGTCCCGGTGGCAGTGGGCCAGTTCGTCCGCGAGGTACGCACTGTCGAAGTGCCGGATCCACGCCGGGTCGTCGCCCGACTCCGGCTCCGCCCGTTCCAGCGCCGTCACCGCCCGCCCCGACAGCACCGCCGTCGCCCGTACGTCCCCCAGCAGCGCGTGCCCGCGCGCCTCGGCCGCGTAGAACATCGCCTCCACCCGCGGGGTGACCTGCCCCCGGGTGCCCTCCTGCGCGGCCCGCGCGAGCTGCGCGATCTCCCGGGGGTTGCCCAGCTCGGCGGCCAGGTGGCTCATGGACGCCGCCAGCACGTACCCGCCGTACGCCCGGTCGCCGGCCGCCTGGGCCAGGCGCAGCGCCTGGATGTAGTAGCGCTGCGCGAGCCCCGGCTGCCCGGTGTCCACCGCCATGTAGCCGGCGAGTTCGGTCAGCCGGGCCACCGACGCGAACAGCGCCCGTCCCACCGGCTCCTTGTACGCGCCGCCGATCAGCCCGGACACCACGGAGTTGAGGTAGTGCACGACGACCGGGCGGACGTGCCCGCTGCCGAAGCGGTGGTCGAGCTCCTTGAGCGCCTCGGTGGTGGCCCGTACCGCCTCCACGTCGGACATGCCGACCCGTGACCCGCCGCTGCGGGCCACCTGCGCGTCGGCGCCGGTGATCAGCCAGTCGCGGCTCGGCTCGACCAGCGCGGAGGCCGCCACGCTCGATCCCGCCAGGAAGTCGCGGCGGCCCACGTCGCTGCGCCACAGCTCGCAGACCTGCTCGATCGCGCCGACGACCGTCGGGGAGAACTGCAGGCCGATCCCCGAGGCGAGGTTCTTGCCGTTGGCCATGCCGATCTCGTCGATGGTGACGGTCCGGCCGAGTTTGCGCCCGATCGCCTCCGCGATGATGCCGGGAGCCCGCCCGCGCGGCTGCTGGCCGCGCAGCCAGCGGGCCACGGAGGTCTTGTCGTAACGGAGGTCGAGACCGTGCTCCGCCCCGCACATGTTGACCCGCCGGGCGAGCCCGGCGTTGGAGCACCCGGCTTCCTGGATGAGCGCCTGCAGCCGTTCGTTCGGCTGGCGGGCGACGAGAGGCCTGGCTGCCATGAAAACCCCCTGTAACCGCGGGTGATCGCTGGAATGATCACTTCCCGCCTGAAGTGCGGGGAATCTTCCGCTCTGCGTGGTGTCGCTACCCAACTCCCGCGCCCCGGCCTCCTACGCGCCCCCACGCGTGCCCCGATGCGCCCCGCATGCAGGATCGATGCTCCGTCCACCGTCCGGTTTACGCCCGTAACCCCGGGTGACCCGCGGAGTTGTGATGGGCGTGGAAGAGACCATCGGAGTCACGGAGACCGCACCCATCCCCAAGCAGCGCGGCGAACAGGTGCTGGACCATGCCGTCCGGTACGCGGAGGAACGGCACTGGGACGTCTTCGCCGGCACCTGGCTGGAGTCCGGAAACGGGCGGGAGGTCTGCTCCTGCGGCGCCGCGGACTGCCCGGCCCCCGGCGCGCACCCGGCGGTGAAGGACTGGGCGGCGCAGGCCACCGGCAGCGCGGTGCAGGTGCGGCGGGTGTGGGCGAAGCACCCGGAGGCCTCGATCCTCATGCCGACGGGCCGTACGTTCGACGCGCTGGACGTGCCGGACGCGGCCGGCTTCCTGGCGCTGGCGCGCCTGGAGCGGATGCAGCGCACCATCGGGCCCGTCGCCCTCACCCCCGACCACCGGATGCTGTTCTTCGTCCTGCCGGGCGCCGGTGCCAAGGTGCCGGACCTCGTACGGAAGCTGGGCTGGTCCCCGGCCGCGATCGACCTGGCCGTGCGCGGCGAGGGCGAGTACGTGGCGGCCCCGCCCACCCGCTTCGGCGGCCGCGGCTCGGTGCAGTGGGCGCGGCGGCCCACTCCGGCGAACCGGTGGCTGCCGGACACGGAGGAGCTGATCGACGCCCTGGCGTACGCCTGCGGGCGCGAGGCGGCCGCGGCCCGGGCCCGCGCGGGAGCGTGAGGCCGGCGCCGGCGCCGGCCCCGGCGTCGTGGCCCGGGTCCGCGCCCGCAAGTTCATGACATAAGTAACTGCTCGGGCCTCTCCCCGTCCTCCTATGGTGAGGAAAGAACGACCGACGGGGACGGAACGAGAGGCGGGCGCATGCCGGACCAGGCTGATGCGACGGGTGGAACGCAACGGACGGACGGGGCGCGAACCGCGCCGTCCGCCGTGCGGGTGGAAGGCCTCTGGAAGCGCTTCGGCGAGCAGGTGGCGGTCGCCGGGATCGACCTGGAACTGCCCGCGGGCCAGTTCATCGGGCTGGTCGGCCCCAACGGCGCCGGCAAGACGACGACGCTGTCGATGGTGACCGGGCTGCTCCGCCCGGACATGGGCCGGGTCGTCGTCGCGGGGCACGACGTGTGGGCGGACCCGGCCGAGGTCAAGTCCCGGATCGGCGTCCTGCCGGAGGGCCTGCGGCTCTTCGAGCGGCTCTCGGGACGGGAACTGCTCGGCTACATGGGCCGGCTGCGCGGGCTGCCGGGGGCCGAGACCGACAAGCGGGCCACCCAGCTGCTGGAGGTCCTCGACCTCGCGGGCTCGCAGCACAAGCTGGTCGTGGACTACTCGACGGGCATGCGGAAGAAGATCGGCCTGGCGGCCGCCCTGCTGCACAACCCGGAAGTCCTCTTCCTGGACGAGCCGTTCGAGGGCGTCGACCCGGTGTCGGCGCAGACCATCCGCGGAGTCCTGGAGCGCTACACCGCGTCCGGCGCCACGGTCGTCTTCTCCTCCCACGTGATGGAGCTCGTCGAGTCGCTCTGCGACTGGGTGGCCGTGATGGCCGCCGGCCGGATCCGGGCCGCGGGCCCGCTGGCCGACGTACGGGGCGACGCGCCCTCCCTGCAGGCCGCCTTCCTCGAACTGGTCGGCGCGCACGGGCGCGACGCGGCCGGCGACTCCCTGGACTGGCTCGGCGGCGGTTCCGGGGCGGGTTCCCGATGACCGCGCCCGCCGCCGCCACATCGGCGGCCGTCACCGCGCCCGCCGCCTCCGCACCCGCCTCCCTGACCCCGGTGTTCATCCGGCTCAAGCTGTCGCTGCTGCGCAACGGACTGAAGGGCTCCTCGAAGCGCAAGGCCGTCTGGATCACCACCCTGGTCTTCGCCCTGGTCGTCGCCTTCTTCACCACCCTCGGCCTGTCCCTGCTGAACGGGCACGCCCGCGCGGGCACGGTCGTCGTCCTGCTGGCCGCCGTGCTGGCGCTCGGCTGGACGTTCATGCCGCTGTTCTTCCCCACCGGGGACGAGACGCTCGACCCGAGCCGGCTGGTGATGCTGCCGCTGCGCCCGCGTCCTCTCGTACGGGCCCTCCTGGCCTCCTCGCTGGTCGGCATCGGACCGCTGTTCACGCTGTGCCTGGCGGCCGGCTCGGTCATCGCCGTCGCGCGGGGCGCGGCCGGTGCGGCGGCCGCGGTCGTGGGCGCCCCGCTCCTGGTGCTCGGCTGCGTGACGCTGGCGCGGGCGGTGGCCACGGCCAACGTCCGGCTGCTGACCAGCCGCAAGGGCCGCGACCTGGCGCTGCTCAGCGGGCTGCTGATCGCGGTCGGCGCGCAGCTGGCCAACTTCGCCAGCCAGCGCCTGTTCGAGGCGGGCGGCCTGTCCCAGCTGGAGCCCGTCGAGGCGGTGGTGCGGTGGCTGCCGCCGGCGACCGCGGTGGGCATGGTCGACTCGGTGAGCGACGGCTCGTACGGGGTGGCGGCGGCGCAGCTGGCGCTCACCGTCGGCGCGCTGGCGCTGCTGATGTGGTTCTGGGAGCGCAGCCTGACCCAGCTGATGGTCAGCCCCGACGGTTCGACGATCGCCGCCGCGCGGCCCGTGAAGGACCGCGGCGCGGGCGGCCTGTGGTCGCTGCTGCCGGAGGGCCGGACGGGCGCGGCCGTGCAGCGCACCCTGCGGTACGTGGTGCGCGACCCGAAGACCAAGGCCTCCTGGGTGACGGCGCTGGCGATCGGCCTGATCGTCCCGGTGGTCAACGCCCTCCAGGGCGTCGGCTCCGTGTACCTCGCGTGCTTCGGCGCGGGCATGCTCGGCGTCCAGATGTACAACCAGTTCGGGCAGGACACCTCCGCGTTCTGGATGGTCGCGCAGACCATCTCGACCCCCCGCGACGCCTACCTGGAGCTGCGGGCCCGGGCGCTCGCGCTGGGGCTGGTGGCCTTCCCGTACACGGTGCTGGTCACGGCGGTCACGGCCGCGCTGCTCGACGACTGGGGCAGCTTCCCGGCCGGCCTGGGGATGGCGGTGGCCCTGGTGGGCTCCATGCTGTGCACGGGGGCGCTGGCCTCGGCCCGCTTCCCGTACTCGATCCCGACGGACGGCGCCTTCAAGAACGTCGCCCCGGGGCAGGGCGGCCTCGCCTGGATGGGCATCATCGGCGGCATGCTGGTGTCGGCGCTGATCTGCGCCCCGGTGATCGCCCTGACGGTCTACCTGGACGTGGCCGACCACCAGGGCCTCTCCTGGATCGTGCTCCCGCTGGGGGTGGCCTGGAGCGCCCTGGTGAGCTGGGCGGGCCTGCGGCTGGCGGCGCCGACGGTGGCGCGGAAGCTGCCGGAGATCCTGCTGGCGGTGAGCAAGGGCTGACCGCACGGCGCGCGAAGCCGCCGCCGCAGGGGCGGGGTTCACCGGCGGGACCCGCACTCGGCCCACAGCAGCTTGCCCGCGTGCGCCCCGTCCAGGCGGAACGCCCCGTACCGGTCCGCGTACAGCCGTACGAGGATCAGCCCGCGCCCGTGTTCCGCGTCGGGCGCGGCCGCGGGGTCGGGGGCGGCGGGATCGCCGCCGAAGGGGGCCGGGATGACCGGGCTGGTGTCCCAGACGCCGACCCGGACCCGGTCCGCCGCCGTCGCCCGCAACCGCAGGGCGCAGGGGCCGTGGGCGTGGCGGTAGGCGTTGGCGACCAGCTCGCCCGCCACGAGCTCGGCGGTGTCGGCCGGCCCCGGCATGGCGTGACTGCGGAGCACCGCCCGCACGGTGGAGCGGGCGATTCCCGCTGCGCGGGGATCGTGCGGGAGTTGGAGGGTGTAGGCCCAGGACGGAGCTACGGTTGCGTCCACGGAAGTCTCCGATCGAGGAGGAGAGTTGGACTGTGTGCGGTGGAGCCGTGCGGTGCCCGGTGACCAGGCCGCTCCGTCGAGCGGGGTACTTCCAGGCGGTGGCCAGGCGCCCAAAGTAGCGGCTCCGGGTAACGTGTTTCACGACTTCTGTGTAATGAATGACATTGCCACTCATGTGGGTGACAGCCGCCCCGGGAAGGTGAGTTGAGCATGCCCACCGCGCGTCAACTCCGCTTCGGCGCCGAGCTGCGCAAACTGCGCGAGGGGTCCGGCCTGAACGCGACCGAGGCCGCCAAGCACTTGGGGATCCGGCAGACACAGATCAGCAATCTGGAGGCGGGCCGGATCGGCGCCAGCCCCGAGCGGGTCCGCGCGCTCGCCGACCTGTACGGGTGCACGGACGGGCCGTACGTCGAGGCGCTGACCGGGATGACCGGCGAGCGCCGCCGCGGCTGGTGGGAGGAGTACCGGGAGATCCTCCCGGGCCCGCTTCTGGACCTGGCCGAGCTCGAACATCACGCACACGGCCTGGGCAGTGCGGTCACCACCCACATTCCCGGGCTGCTCCAGACCGCCGAGCACGCCCGCGAGATCTTCCGGCACGCGGTCCAGACCCTGACCCCACCCGACATCGAGCACCGGGTCTCGTTCCGCCTCAAACGACAGGCCGTGCTGTTCGGCGAACGTCCGACCCCCTACCGGGCACTCATTCACGAGGCGGCGCTGCGCATCCCCGTGGGCGGCAGCACGGTCGCCCGCGCGCAGCTCGCGCACCTGCTCGCCATGAGCGAACTGGACCACATGACCATCCGGGTCATCCCCTTCACGGCCGGCGCGCTGCACGGCTCCGGGCAGTCGATCTACTACGCGACGGGGCCGGTCCCTCCACTCGACACCGTCCACCTCGACCAGACCCACGGGCTGGTGTACCTGGACGACGAACGGCAACTCGCGGACTACCGCGTACTGTTCGAGCGGGTGGAAACCGTCGCCCTCGACCCCGAGGCGTCACGGGAGTTCATCGGCGCCGTCTCCCACGAGATGGGAAGGCAGACATGAACCCGTACACCTGGCGGCGGTCCTCCCGCTGCGCATCAGGCGACTCCTGCGTCTACGTCGCCACCGCCCCCGGCAGCCCCGGCTCGCAGGCGGGCGTGCTCGTCGCCGGCAGCCCGGGCGGCGGCCCGGTCGTGCGGGTGGGGGCCGCCGCCTGGGGGGCGTTGCTCGACGCGGTCCGGAGCCGTCAGCTCTGAGCGGCCCGGACCCCGTCCAGGAACGGTTCCAGCACCGCGCGCCAGGCCGTCGGCTGGTCGTAGTGGAGGTAGTGGCCGGCGTCGGGGATCTCGGCGTACTGGCCGGCCGGGAGGACCCGGACCATCTCCTGGGCCTCGGCCCGGCCCAGCTCGCCGTCGAGGCCGCGGACCACCAGGGTCGGGCAGCGGACCTGGGCCAGCTCCTCCCAGTGCGCGTCGTGCACCCAGGTCTCGCGGGCCGTCAGCATCTGGCGCCGGGAGAACAGCGGGCGCCAGCCGTCCTGCGCCTCGTGCATGACCTCGGCGAAGAAGGCGCCCCGGCCGGGGTCGGGGCGCTCCACGCGGGGGTCGTCCTCACCGAACCAGCGACGGGCCGCGTCCTGGGTGGGGAAGGGGAGCGGCCAGCGGTGGAACCAGTCCTCCCACTCCTGCTGGGAGGCCTCGCCGAGGGCCGAGGCCCGCATGTCGCAGATGACCACGGCTCCGACCAGGTCCGGGCGGCGGGCCGCGAGCTGCCACGCGGTGAGCGCGCCCATGGAGTGGCCGATGAGGGTCACCGGGGCGAGGCCGAGCTGCTCGACGGCCGCCTCGGCGTCGGCCACGAAGGCCTCGCGGCCCAGGGAGGTCAGCACGCCCGGACCCGCGGGCGGGCGGTCGCTCTGGCCGTGCCCGCGCTGGTCGAGGGCCACCACGCGGCGGCGCTCGGCGAGCCAGCGGGCGGTGCCGGCCCAGTGAAAGGCCCGTCCCATCAGCCCGTGCAATAACAGGACCCCGGGGCGCTCGGGGTCCTCGTGGGGCGCGGCGGGGGCCGCGGTGGCACCGTCGCCGCCCGCGGGCGCCGGGGGCGCCGCGTGCGGTTCGCGGAACTCCCAGGCGGCCAGGCGCACACCGTCGGCCCCTGTCACATCGATGCGCTCCACCACCGCAGATGCACCCCCTTCGCTCCCGGCCAGACTATCGAACCCGCATTCGAAAACAGGGGTCCTGGCGTGAACACCCCTCTTTCGAGTGACCTTGCTCAAGGATTGGCCGCCCCTGCCGATGGAGATCCTTTCAACAGGGAGGCGGGCCGATCGGGGAAGACGGTCCGAGGGGATGACCTTGAGAGCTCGGGGCTCCAGGTCAGCAGGGGAGGACCGGTCCCGGCGCCGCGAGGCGCCGGGACCGCCACCCTCTCCACCGGGACCGCCCGCTCGGGAAGACCGTCCGCCCGGGGACTCCGGTCCGTCTGGCCGAAATCCGTCCCGTCGTCCGGCCGCGGCCGGACCGGATCAGCGCTTCGCGACGAACACGTGCGAGGCGATCTCCTCGTCCAGCTCGGCCGCCTCGCCGCCGCTCCCCACCAGCACCCCGCCCGGGGACTCCGTCACGCTCACGACCGAGCCGGGCTGCACGCCCGCCCGCCGGAGCGTGTACATCAGCTGGGCGTCCGTCTGGATCGGCTCGCCGATCCGCCGGACGACCACGGTCTTGCCCTCGGTCCCCGGGTCGAGCTCGGCCAGGCTGACCATGCCCTCCTCCAGGAAGGGGTCGGCTTCGGCCTTCTCGCCCAGTTCCTCCAGCCCCGGGATCGGATTCCCGTACGGCGACTCGGTCGGGTGACGCAGCAGCTCCAGCACCCGCCGCTCCACCGCCTCGCTCATCACGTGCTCCCAGCGACAGGCCTCGGCGTGCACCTGCTCCCACTCCAGGCCGATGACGTCGACGAGCAGGCACTCGGCGAGCCGGTGCTTGCGCATCACGCGCGTCGCCAGCCGCCGCCCCTCTTCCGTCAGCTCCAGGTGCCGGTCGCTGGCGACGGCCACCAGGCCGTCGCGCTCCATCCGCGCCACCGTCTGGCTCACCGTCGGGCCGCTCTGATCGAGCCGCTCGGCGATACGGGCGCGCATGGGGACCACGCCTTCCTCTTCCAGCTCGAGGATGGTGCGGAGATACATCTCCGTGGTATCGATCAGTCCGGACATTCGTGCCCCTCGGATTGCGTGCGCTGGCCCTGCCCCCAATTCTGACGCATCCGGCCGACAACCGTCCCGTGCCGGGCGTCAAGGGCCCTCCGGGACATCGCCGCAGCGCCCGCCGCTCCCCGGGCGGGGCCGCCCCGGACGCTCCCCCGGTGCCTCCGCGGACGGCTCCCGGTGATCTCCCGGACCCCCGCGGGGTGATCGCGGGGCCCTCCTCCGAGGGCCTCCCGGGTGATCTCCCGGAGCCCGTCCCCGGACATCCCGGGACATCCCCCGGAGCCTTTCGGACCGGGATTGACGTTCGTATTGACACACCCTTGGTCCAGACCGCACGGTGAGCGGCGGACACCGACGCACCCCCACTCCCCCACCACCTCCGGAAGGGCCATCGGCGTATGAGCGAGAGCAAGCTGGCCGGTCAGTTCTTCGACGCCGCCATCGGTCTGCTGGAGCGGGTACGGGACGAGGAGGCCGCGCGGATCAGCGAGGCCGGCACTCTCCTCGCCGACGCCGTGGCCGGCGGGAACCGGCTCTTCGCCTTCGGCGCCGGGCACTCCTCGCTGCCCGCCCAGGACGTCGTCTACCGGGCCGGCGGGCTGGCCCTGATGAACTTCCTCGCCGTCCCGGGCACCGTCGGCATCGACGTCATGCCCGCGACGCTGGGCAGCGCCCTGGAGCGGGTCGACGGACTCGCCGCGGCCGTCCTCGACAGCAGCCCCGCCTCCGCGGGCGACGTCCTCGTGATCATCTCCCTGTCCGGGCGGAACGCGCTGCCCGTCGAGATGGCGGTCAACGCCCGCGCGATCGGCATGAAGGTGATCGGCCTGACCTCGGTGGCGTACGCGACGGAGACCAGGTCCCGCCACGCCTCCGGCACCTATCTGAAGGACCACTGCGACGTGGTCCTCGACAGCAAGATCGCCGTCGGCGACGCCGAGCTGACCCTCGACGGCATCGACGCGCCCTTCGCCCCCGCCTCCACCGTCGTGACCAGCGCGATCATGCAGGCCGTCGTGGCGGCGGCCGTCGGCGAGCTCGCCGCCCGCGGGATCGAGCCCCCGATGCTGCGCTCGGGCAACGTGGACGGCGGCCACGAGTGGAACGGCCGCGTGATGCAGGAGTACGGCGACCGGATCTTCTTCCGCCACTGACCGGGCACCGGCGGGGGCCGGTCGGACACCCGACCGGTCGCCGGGCACGGCCTTTCGTTCCTACGATGGTGGGACGGCACTCGGGGCCCCGGTGAGCAGAGGTGACCCGGCATGCCCTCCTCCCCCGCGACGAAGCCCGCCACGACGACGCCCCCGGCCGGCCCCGCACCGCACGCGCGCCGCACGCCGCACACCGGCCGGCGCGCCCTGCAGGCCGGGGCGGCCGCCCTGCTCCTGCTCCTGACGGGCGTCGCCGCGGCCCCCGCTGCCCCCGCCCGGGCGGCGGCGGTGCCGGCGCCCCCCGCGCTCTCCGCCTCCGCACCCGGGACGGCCACGGCCGCCGTACCGGGCGAACTCGACCCCGCCACCGTCCGCCGCCTCGACGCGGCGATCGTCGGGGCCATGAAGCGCGACAACATCCCCGGTGCGATCGTCGGCGTCTGGATGCCCGGACGCGGCGACTACGTGAAGGCCTTCGGCACCGCCGACACCGCGTCCGGCACCCCCATGAAGTCCGACCTCTTCATGCGCATCGGCAGCGTGACCAAGACCTTCACCGTCACCGCCGTCCTCCAGCTGGTCGACGAGGGGCGCATCGCCCTCGACGACCCGATCTCGAAGTACGTCGACGGCGTGCCCGGGGGCGATCGGATCACCCTGCGCCAGCTCGCCTCCATGCGCAGCGGCCTCTTCAACTACACCGAGGACGAGAAGTTCCTCGCCGCCCTGCGCGCCGACCCGCAGCGCGAGTTCACCCCGCGCCAGCTCCTCGGCTACGCGTTCGCGCACCCGGCGAACTTCGCGCCCGGTGCCAAGTGGGAGTACAGCAACACCAACACGATCCTCCTCGGGCTCCTGCTGGAGGAGATGTCCGGGCAGCCCCTGGACGGCTACCTCCGCCAGCACGTCTTCGACCCGCTGAAGCTGAAGGACACCTCCCTGCCGAGCGGCACCGCGTTCCCCGAACCGCACGCCGACGGGTACACGGGCTTCTCCCCGAACGGCGCCGTCACCAACGCCACCGACTGGAACCCCTCCTGGGCGTGGGCCGCCGGATCCGCCATCTCCACCCTGGAGGACCTGCACGCCTGGGTCCCGGCCCTCGTCGACGGCCGGCTGCTGACGCCCGCGACCCAGGCGCAGCGGATGCGCACGGAACCGGTGGGCGTGCCCGGGATCTCGTACGGCCTCGGCATCGCCGACGTCAACGGCTGGCTCGGGCACAACGGCGAGCTGCCCGGCTACGAGACGATCGCCGCGCAACTGCCGCAGGACAGGACCACGATGGTGATCATGATCAACTCCGACATGGACCAGGGCGGCTCGTACAGCACCACGCTCGGCAAGGCCGTCACCGAGATCATCACCCCGGACCACCTGTGGAGCCTGCCGTCCCCGTCCCAGGTCGGCCAGGGCAAGCGCTAGGAAGCCTCGTCCGGGGAGTCGGGGGAGGCGGAAAGGTCCAGGTCGGCCGCGACGCGGGCCGCGACCTCCTCCGCGTACGCCGCGTCCTCGCGCTCGAAGGCCGGGCGCGAGGGCCCGCGCACGAACGTCAGCGCCCCCAGCGTCCGGCCCCGGCTGCGCAGCACCGCGCACAGCGCGTGCGCCGCGTCCTCGGGCCACCGGCGGGCCCGCGCCCACGCCGCGTCCTCGGCGCCGCGCGGGGCCGAGGCCCGTACGGAGCCGACCCGGTCCAGCGCCTGCAGCGCCGGGTGCCCGGTCGCGTACGGCACGGGGATCGACCCCGGCCCGGGCAGCGCCGGCGGCGACGCGGCGGCCCGCAGGAGCCTGCGCCGCCCGGGGCCGGCGGAGGGGTCGAGCACGTCGAGCAGCACGTGGTCGGCGAAGCCCGCGAGGGCGAAGTCCAGGCGTACGGCGGCCGCTTCGGCCGGGTCCTCGCACTCGGCGGCCGCCCGGCCCGCGCGGTGCAGCTGGTGGGAGCGGAAGCGCAGCTGCGCGGTGTCCAGCTGGGCCCGGCGGGCCTCGGTGACGTCCTGGAACAGCCAGCCGACGCCCAGCGGCACCGGTTCCTCCGCGAGCGGCGAGGCCAGGCGCAGGAACCCGCACCGCCAGCAGCGCCGGCGCGGCCCCTCGGCCGTGCGCACCGTCACCCACAGTTCGACGGGGGCGGGCGGCGCGCCTTCGGCGAGCACGTGCTGGAGGGCGCCCTCCAGCTCCTCCACGCCCTGGGCGAGCAGTTCCCCGAGCGGCCGGCCGAGGAGGGCGGTGCGGCCGGCGGCGAAGGCGCGCGCGGCGTGCGCGTTGACCACGGCGGGGCGCAGGTCGACGTCGACGAGCACGACGCCCCACGAGGCGTCCTCCATGAGGGCCTCGCTCAGCGCGATGGCCCGCTCCAGGTCGATCTGGGCGTGCACCTCGCTGAAGGCGCAGTACACCCCCGCGGGCCGGCCGTCGGCGCCCGGTACGCCGGCGGACTGGGTCCGGACGAGGACGCGGCCGCCGTCCTTGGTCAGCAGCGCGAACTCGTGGACCTGCCGGCCCGGGCCGTCCTGGGCGGCCATGAGCCGGTCCTGCACGTCCTGCGCGTCGGCGTCCCGCGCCGCCCACCCCGCGAAGCCCTTGCGGCCGACGGCCTCGGCGGCGGACCAGCCGAGGATCCGCTCGGCCTCGCGGTTCCAGTGGGTGACCACGCCGTCGGAGTCGAACGCGCACAGCGCGGCGTCCATCCCGTCGAGCAGGGCTGCGAGCAGGTCGTCGGTGGTCTCGTCACGCCCGGAAGCACTCACCTGGCACCCCCCGCGGGTGTTCGCGTGTGCGGCTCGTCGGATCATTCAACTGGAACGTGACGCATCCCACACGGCGTTCCCCCGATTACCCCGTAATGATCCGTTTCGACCCCCGGGCCAGGCGCCGGAACGCTCCGGAAAATAAACGGTTGTGCCCCGCCGGGCGGAGTTTTAGGCTCGTGCCACACAGAAGGGAGGTGGTTACCGAAATGTACGGAAACCGGACGCGTGAGGTGACTGCGGGCTAAGCGCCCGTCGTCGCACGCACCCAGTGCGGTGCCCGGCGGGATCGCCAGGCGCCAATCCACAGCAGTCACCCGACCCGCGGGCTCGCCGGCACGTCCGGCCGGCTCCTCTCACTGCAGGAGAGGATCCCGAGCCCGCGGGTCGTCTGCGTTCCCGGACCGCTACGGCGGACACGGGACGCCACGGCGGACACGGGCCCTACGGGCACAGCCGCTCGACGCGCCAGGTCCCCGCCTCCGCGTCGCGGACGTAGCGCAGACGGTCGTGCAGGCGGTTCTCGTGGCCCTGCCAGAACTCCACCGCGTCCGGGGTGATCCGCAGGCCGCCCCACTGGGGCGGGACCGGGACCTGCTCGCCCTCCGGGTAGCGGGCGGCGAGCTCCGCGTAGCGGCGGTCCAGTTCCGCGCGCGAGGCGATCACGCTGGACTGCTCGCTCGCCCAGGCGCCCAGCTGGGAGCCGTGCGGGCGGGACCGGAAGTACGCCGCCGTCTCGTCGCGGCCGACGCGGACCGCGGTGCCGGTGACGACGACCTGGCGGGCGATGGGGTGCCAGGGGAAGAGCAGCGCGACGTGCGGGTTCTCCGCCAGTTCGCGGCCCTTGCGGGATCCGTAGTTGGTGTAGAAGACGAACCCCCGCTCGTCGAACTGCTTCAGCAGCACCGTGCGCGAGCTGGGGCGGCCGTCGGGGGTGGACGTCGAGACGACCATGGCGTTGGGTTCGAAGAGGTGCGCGTCGGCGGCCTGCTGGAACCACCGGGCGAACTGCGTCATGGGATCACCGGCGAGGCTCTGCTCGTCGACGATCTCGGAGCGGTACTGCTTGCGCATGACGGCGGGGTCAAGGTCCTGATCGGTCACGCGGGCCATCCTGCCGCAGTGGGCCCGCCGGGGGTGTGCCGTATGTCACGCTTCCGCAGTCCAGCGGGAACGGACAAAATCTTGGGGCCGGTCCGAGGACCCCCGCACGGGTGACCATCGGCCCTGCCGGGCATCAACGGGGATGACCGCGCCGGACCGCGGATACGGCGGGAGCCGCGCGTATCCGCACTATCTGAGGAGCCGCCTGATGTCCGATTTCGTACCCGGGCTCGAAGGGGTCGTCGCGTTCGAGACCGAGATCGCCGAACCGGACAAGGAAGGCGGTTCGCTCCGCTACCGGGGCGTCGACATCGAAGACCTCGTCGGGCACGTGTCCTTCGGGAACGTGTGGGGCCTGTTGGTCGACGGCGCCTTCAACCCCGGTCTGCCGGCCGCCGAGCCCTTCCCCATCCCGGTCCACTCCGGTGACATCCGTGTCGACGTGCAGTCCGCGCTCGCCATGCTGGCCCCCGTCTGGGGTCTGAAACCGCTGCTCGACATCGACGAGCGGACCGCCCGCGACGACCTCGCGCGGGCGGCCGTCATGGCGCTCTCGTACGTCGCCCAGTCCGCCCGCGGCCAGGGCCTGCCGATGGTCCCCCAGCAGGAGATCGACAAGGCCGAGTCCGTCGTCGAGCGGTTCATGATCCGCTGGCGGGGCGAGCCGGACCCGCGTCACGTCAAGGCCGTCGACGCCTACTGGACCTCGGCCGCCGAGCACGGGATGAACGCCTCCACGTTCACCGCGCGCGTCATCGCCTCCACCGGCGCGGACGTGGCCGCGGCCCTGTCCGGCGCCGTCGGCGCGATGTCCGGGCCGCTGCACGGCGGGGCGCCGTCCCGCGTGCTCGGCATGATCGAGGAGATCGAGCGCACCGGCGACGCCGTGGCGTACGTGAAGAAGGCCCTGGACAAGGGCGAGCGGCTGATGGGCTTCGGGCACCGCGTGTACCGCGCCGAGGACCCGCGCGCCCGCGTCCTGCGCCGTACGGCCAAGGAGCTGGACGCCCCGCGCTACGAGGTGGCCGCCGCCCTGGAGAAGGCCGCGCTGGAGGAGCTGCACGCGCGCCGGCCCGACCGGGTGCTCGCCACGAACGTGGAGTTCTGGGCCGCGATCATGCTGGACTTCGCGGAGGTGCCGGCGCACATGTTCACCTCGATGTTCACCTGTGCCCGTACGGCCGGCTGGTCGGCGCACATCCTGGAGCAGAAGCGCACGGGCCGCCTGGTGCGTCCGTCGGCCCGCTACATCGGGCCGGGCGGGCGCGACCCCCGCGAGATCGAGGGGTACGCGGACATCGCCGCGACCGCCTGACCGTCCCTCCCCGCTCCGCGCGTTCCGGGCGCCGTACCCCCTCGGGGGTGCGGCGCCCTCGCGCGTGCGGGGTGCGGGGGGGGCGGGGTGCGGGGTGCGGGAGGGTCAGGACAGGGCGGTGTCCACGATCCGGGACCACTGGGCGACCACGCGGGCGCGGCGGGCCGTGTCGTCCGTCAGGACGTTGGCCAGGCCCAGGCCGCGCGCCATGTCGAGCAGGCCCTGCACGGTCTCCCGCACGCCCGGGACCGACTCGTCCGCGCCCAGCAGCTCGACGGCGATGCGGTGGGTCTCGCGGCCGACCCTGGCTTCCAGTTCCGAGACACGGGGCCGCAGTTGCTCCTCGTTGGAGGCGGCCACCCACAGCTGGAGGGCGGCCCGGAAGAGGATCCCGGTGTACATGTCCACCAGGGCCGCCACGACCTCCGGGCGGGCGGCCGGGCCCGCGTGGAACAGGTCGCGCAGGGCCGTGGAGCGTTCCTCGGCGACGTACTCGACGGCCGCCGTGAAGAGGTCCTCGCGGGTCGGGAAGTGGTACTGGGCCGCGCCGCGCGAGACCCCGGCCCGCTCGGCCACGACGGAGACGGTGGACCCCGCCCAGCCCTGTTCGGCGAGGCAGGAGACGGCCGCCTCCAGGAGGTGGCGGCGGGTGACGCGGCTGCGGGCCTGCTTGGGGCCGGTCACAGTGCCCATGACGGGTCCCGGCGCTCGAAGCGGGCGGTGATGCCCTCGCGGGCCTCGGCGGAGGCGAACAGCCCCGCGGAGAGCTCCGCCAGGCGGGCGCCGTCGCGGTCCAGGGTCTCCCGTACGGCGGCGGCGGTGAGCGCCTTGGTGGCCGCCAGGCCCTGCGGGGAGGCCTTGCGCAGCCCGGCGAGGACCGGGGCGAGGGCCTCGTCGACGTCGTCGGCGTGCAGGGTGAGCAGGCCGATGCGGGCCGCCTCGGCGGCGTCGAACCGCTCGGCGGTGAGGAAGTAGCGTGCGGCGGCCCGCGGATCGAGCCGGGGCAGGAGCGGCATGGAGATGACGGCGGGGGCGAGGCCGAGGTGGGTCTCGGTGAAGGCGTACGAGGACAGCGGCCCGGCCGCGGCGATGTCGCAGACGCCCAGCAGGCCGAGGCCCCCGGCCCGGACGTGGCCCGTCACGCGGGCGAGGACGGGCTTGGGCAGCCCGGCGACCTCCCGGAGCAGGGCGAGGAAGTCGGCGGGGTCGCAGGGGGACTTGAGGTCGGCGCCCGCGCAGAAGGTGGTGCCGGTGTGGGTGAGGACGACGGCCCGGACCGCGGGGTCCGCCGCGGCGGCGGCCAGTGCGGTGCGGAGTTCTGCGACGAGGCCGGCGGAGAGGGCGTTGCGGTTGGCCGGGGAGTCGAGGGTGAGGGTGGCGACGCCGGTCGCCTGGGCGGCGTGCACGAGTGGGGCCATGTCTCCTCCGGAGGGGGTCGGTGGGCCGGGGGCCGGGTGGGCCGGGTGGGGCCGGGTGGGCGGGTCCTCTGGGGGGAGGGTATGCGGGGTGCCGCCGGCGGTTCGGCGGGGGGCGGGTGCCGGGCGGCAGCTCGGGGGGGGGGGGGGGGGGGGGGGGGGGGGGGGGGGGGGGGGGGGGGGGGGGGGGGGGGGGGGGGGGGGGGGGGGCGCGCCGGGGGGGCCCGCCCCGCCCGCCGAACGAAAACCACCA
>NZ_JBVJGW010000022.1:0-130415 GCF_055587105.1 Streptomyces sp. NPDC048461
TTGGGGCGGGCGACGAAGCCGACCAGCCACAGGACCAGGACGGCGATGGCGACCCACCAGAGAATCTTCACCGCGAAACCCGCGCCGAAGAGGATAAGTGCCAGCAGAAGAACGAGAAGCAGGGGAACCATAGTTATCAACCTCCGAGGCACCGTGTGCCCGACCCCGCCCCCACCATGCACATGATCCTATGCGTTTCTTATCCGCAGGCGGGGGCATGGGGGCCGCCCGGAGGGCATGTGGGCCGACCGGTGCGACGCAAGGCGCTTCCCACGCGGCCTGTCGAGCGCGGCCGAGCGCCCCTCTTACGCGGAGCTCGATTACCTCCTCGTCAACCGCATGAAAATCTGTGACGGCCAGAGTAGACATTGCTCGATGACGTGGTTATGGTTTCTCTCGTAGCCCAGAGAGACCGAAGGGCCTGGCAGAGACGAACTGCCGGGCAATCAGTATCGAAGTACCCGTAGTTGCAGTGCGGTGCGGTGGTGGAGTGTCGGAGCCAGGGTTTGTGCAGGTCGGCGACGGGACTGGTCACCGGACCGGGTGGCCCGCAGTCATCAGGGGCCGCCGCAAGCAGTACCGCAGTCGATGCGGTGGTGCAGTACCCAGCAGCGAAGTCAGTGGGCAGTGCCTCGGTGAAGGCGTCGGGCTGCGGACGCGCGCACCGGGAGGTTCGGCAGTGGGGTTCCAAGCCAGAGCAGACGCAGGATGGGCGACGGGGCTGGCTGCCGGAAGCGTGGCGCTAGGTCAGGTCACGAGCAGTTCCCAGTGGTGAGTAGTTGATCGTCCGAGGGATGAACGGAGGAATGGGGCGCCATCAGGATCGCCCGGGCCGAGGTCTGAGTCCGGGTACCGCAGGACATCGATAGTGAGGTGGTCTCCGGTCGAGCAACAGCGATCCCCGTACACCCGACGGCATTCCGGTCGGGCACGCGGGTAAGTAGGCCGGCGCGTTATCAGGGCCGGCAGATGGTGTAGCAGTTCCTTCGGGGCCCGGGTGCCACAGGCGCCCGGGCCCCTCCATGCGTTCCCCAGAGGGGTGCGATGCGGTGCGCGGACCGTTCTTCACCCGCGTACGGGTCTGTCCGCAGCCGACCAGTACGCTCGCGGCATGATCAAAGGGGTGATGTTCGACTTCTCCGGGACCCTGCTGCGCATCGAGTCGACCGAGGAGTGGCTCGGCGCGGTCCTGGCGTCGGCCGGCCTCCCGTCGACCGGCGAGGAGTTCGCCTGCCTGGTGCAACGCCTGACGGAGTACGGAGCACTTCCAGGCGGACCGGCACCCCGGCACGTGCCCGCGCACCTCGAAGCAATGTGGCGCGAGCGGGACCTGAGCGCCGATCAACACCGCGTCGTGTACACGGCATTGGCCCAGGAGGCCGGACTGCCGGCGCCGGAGCTGGCGCAGGCGCTCTACGACCGCCATATGACGCCTGCCGCCTGGCGGCCCTACCCGGACACCGAACCCACGCTGCGCGAGCTGCGCCGGCGAGGGATCCCGGTGGCCGTGGTGAGCAACATCGGATGGGACCTCCGGCCCGTGTTCCGCACGCACGGACTGGACGGCCTGGTCGACGCCTATCTGCTCTCCTTCGAGCTGGGCACGCAGAAACCCGACCCGGTGATCTTCCGGACCGCTTGCGAACGGCTCGGCCTGGCACCCGCCGAAGTGCTGATGGTCGGCGACGACCGCATCGCGGACGGCGGTGCGCAGGCCCTGGGGTGCGCCGTGCGCTTCGTCGACCATCTCCCGGTCGATCAGCGCCCGAGCGCATTGACGCAGGTCCTGGGACTGCTCGGCCCCTCGTAGCCGGACAGCGCTGCCGCGCTGCGGGTTCCAAGGGGCGCCGCGGACGGTCGGATCGGGGGACGCGTGTGCCGGAGGCGAGATGTCAGGGCAGTCCGACCAGTCCGAGCAGTGTGACCAGGAACCCGAGCAGCCCGAGGACCACCAGGAACACGAGGGTCAGCACGGTGCGCACGGTGCCCGGGCCCGCTTCGGCGAGGACGGCGCGTTCCGGGCTCGACGGGAGGTAGCGCAGTCGCACCTGCGCACCCAGGGGCCTTCGCCTGCCGGTTTCCACGTCGATCCGGTGCGCGCGCCCGTCGGCCGCACGGAAGCCCACGATGGCGTGCTGCAGGCCCGCCCGGCCCTGGTCTCCGGACACGACGTAGGCATCCAGCACCTTGCCCTCGGTGAACAGCCCTTCGTCGAACGTCTTGCGGAGGAACAGCCATCGGCTGCAGGTCCGCACCGCGAGGGCCGCACAGACCGACAGGGCGACGAGCCCGACCGAACTCAGCAGCAGCCGGTACCCGCCCTCGCGTAGGAATTCCATGGTGCCCTTCCCCATCGGCCCACCGCCGGGCCACCGTCCGGGTGCTGCGGGACGGAATCTACCGGCCGTGCTGCCGCCAGGCACCTGGCAGCACCCTCGTCGACCCGTCCCCGGCCCACGTGGACCGGGCCCTGGTACGCGGGTGGCGGCCGGGCAGGCTAGTTTGCTCGGATGAGTCTTCTTGATGATGTGGCCGAGCGCGACGGCTGGCGATGCTGGGTGTGTGACGAGCCGGTCGACCCCGACGAGTCGGTGAACGACCCGCGGGGCCCCAGTGTCGACAGCCGGACCGCCGACCGGAAGGCCAAGGTCGCCGAGCGGCTCGCGCACCGCGGGTGCAACACCCGCAAGGGTGCGGTCAAGGTGGTCATCGCCTGGCCGGAGCGCCTGTACGTGGTCGAACCCGCGCCGCTGATCGCCGTTGCCGACAGGCTGGGGCGCAAGGGCGGCCGCGAGATGGTGGGCCGCTGTCCGACCAGGAAGGACGCCCAAGAGGCGGCGGACTGGCTGGTGGACCGGTTCTCCCGCCTGGTACCGGGGATGCCCGTGACCGCCGACATCGAGCCCGGCGGCGGCCAGTTCCTCGTCATCCTGGCCACCGGCCGCCGCTGACCCGAGATCACTCGCGCCCACCTGCGTCGCGATCGTGGCGATCCGGGCGGTGGGTTCCGGTGTCCGGATCCCCTGGCCCGAGCGGGTGCGATCAGCGTCCCGCCGCCGACCGCCTTCGCGGCGGCCGGCGGCCGGCGCAGGGTCTCTGGCAGTTCAGCCGGGATCCACGGCGGCGCGCAGGGCTCGCGCCAGCCACGCCAGCTCCTCGGTCGCGTCGGGCGAGGCGTACTGTCCGCGTACGCGGGCGGCGAGCCTGCGGTAGCGCTCCGCCTCTGCCGCGATCCCGGCCTCCAGACACACCAGTACGGCGGTGCGATCTGCGTCGCCGAACAACTGGGACAGCACCTCGGCCGCTGCTGCTCCCTCGGGCGCGGTTCCGCGCTCCCTGGCCTCCGCGACGGTCCGCACGACCTGCCGGGCCCACCAGATGGACGCCCCGGGAGGCGGACCCTGCCCGGGGACGGGGGTGCTCAGCTCCAGCAGGGTGCGCATCCGGGTGCGGAAGCCCGCGTCCCGGACCAGCTCGGCCAGTTCGATCCAGGCGTCGACCTGCTCGGGCGTGGGGTCGTCGGGCAGCTCGATGCCGAAGGTGCGCATGCGGTCCCGCAGACGCGGCCCGAGGTCGAGGCCGCCGAACACCTCCTCCTTGAACTCGTCGACGATCTCCTTGCGTTCGGCGGCGGACAGTCGAGCCAATCGGTTCATCAGTGCTGTCTCCTCGGCTGTCGAACCGCGTTTCGAGACGGTGGACAGGACGGCCCGGCTCACCTTGAGGGAGCGGATGCGCGCGTCGATCGCCGCCACGTGCGCGTCGGCGACCTCGGCGACCGTGGCGCGGCCGTTCAGGACGCGGCACACGTCGTCGATCCCGAGGCCCAGCTCCCGCAGGGTGCGGACCAGCTCGACACGGGCCACCGACGCGGCGTCGTACAACCGGTAGCCGCCCGCGGAACGAGCCACGGGGGGCACCGCTCCCTCGTCCGACCAGAAGCGCAGGGTGCGCACCGGAAGCCCGGTGAGGTTCGCGAGACGGCCGATGGTGAGCACGTCGGGGCGTCGTTCGTTTTCCATGCGTCGGATCCTCGACCCTCCAGCCGCTGGAGGGTCAAGGGAAGGGCCCCTAGACAGGCACGGCGGCCCGCAGGAGGTCCTGCGGGAGGTAGGGGGACTCGACGCGGATCGCCCAGCCGCGCCGGCGGGCGTGGCAGGCCAGGGCCAGGATGTCGAGGCTGACGGAGACGTCCGGGCCGTCGGCGCGGTCGGCGACCTGGTAGTAGGCCCGATGGGCTTCGAGCGCGTCGGCCAAGGCGAGGTTGAAGCTTTCCTCGTCGCCCTCCACGAGCTGCGACAGAAGGACGGCCGGCGGCATCGCGAAGCCCCAGTCCTTTGCCTTCTCGGCCTCCTGGAGCGCACGCTGCGCGGCTGCTTCGGGCTCGGCGCCCTTCAGGTAGGCGTGGAGGGCTTCACGGTACGCGGTGCCGGCGGAGCCGTCCGGGCGGGCGAAGGTCGGGCCGGTGAGGACCAGCGGGGCGAGGTCCTCGCGTACGCCGGTGATCAGTGCGAAGGCGGTGGCCGTCTGCCAGTACCCGGGGCCGGCGTCATGGTCCCGCTCCGCCGGATAGCGCAGCGTGCGGCCCGCGACGGTCACCTCGACCTCCGTGCCCGGCTCCGCCAGCGCGATGCGGAACAGGGCCGCCCCGAGACCGGAGGCCAGCCGAAGGGTGGCGAACTGGGCGTCCGTGATGTCGCCGGGGTTCCCCGCCCGCCACTTGAAGAGGCGTTCCTGATCGCCCATGGCGTCGGCGAGGCGCCAGACCGGGAGGGGCCCGCCGTCGACCGGGACGAACGCCTCGCGCAGGTCTTCCTCGTACATGGCCTCGACCCGCGCGATCCCGTCGCGCTCGCACGCCGGCCGTTCCACCACCAGCGGTCCCGCGGCGAGCGCGGCGACCGCGTCGGGCCTCCGGTTGCGGCCGAACCCCGCGACGCGCGGGCCCTGCGTCTCGAAACCGGTGACCAGGGCGTGCGGGAGGTAGTCGGTGCGGACGGCCGGTGCCCAGCCCAGCGTCCGGTACGCGAACGCGGCGAGAGCGAGGGGGACGAGCGGGAGCAGTGAGCTCGCGGGGGCCGCGGGACCCTGCCGGGCGGCGTGCCCGACCAGGAGGCCGGTGAGTATGCCCTCGAAAGCCTCCCGGTCCTCGACGACGAGAGCCCGCAGCGCGTGGAGCGCCGTACTGGCCGGCTGCTCCAGGAGGGGCCGGCCGGTCTCCGCGGCGCGGGCGCGCACACGGTCCAGGGCCGCGTCGACGGCGGCGAGCCTGGCCCGCGCGCTCGGCGGGTACTCCCCGTCGTCGCCCGTGTAGTCCAGGATCACGGCCGTCAACCCGGTGGCGAGTTCGCCGGCGGGCGTGCCCGGCACCCGCGCGGCGAACTTCTGCCGGGCGAAGTGGAAGGCCTCGCCGTGGAACGCGGCCCTGTCCCTGAGGACCGCCAGGCAGAGCGCGTCGATCCACGTTCCGGTCGCGATGCCCTCCTCGGGCGCGTCGTCACCCGGGTCGTAGCCCATGCCGAAGTTCACGTACTCCAGGAAGACGTGGAAGCTGCAGTGCGGGTTGTACGCGGCGTAGGCGACGGCGCCGGCCGCGGCCTCGGAGGCATCCTTGAGGGCGGCCTTGGCCTCCGGGGTGTCGAGGTCGGGCGTCTCGACGGAGAGCGCACCCAGGTAGTCGAGGAACTCCTCCGCGATCGACTGCCACTCGTAGGTGGTCATCCGTCCGGCCCTCGACATGGACCGGACCTGACGCCCGATGCGGTTCGTGAAGTCCTCGCGCGCTGCCGATGTCACGGCCTCGTCCACCTGGTGACGCTCTACTCGCACAGTCCTGCTCCTTGATCGAATCTTCCGACAGCCTAGGCGCGGGGGCTGACAGCGGCCGGCGCCCGGGGAGGCGACCGGTCCGCCGTTCGTCAGGAGGGGAGGCTCAGTGCTCGCAGAGGGAGAATTCCCGTTCGTAGAGCTGCTCGTTGTGTTCGTCGACGAAGAACTTGCGCTCCCGCATGAGTTCTTCGCGATGGCTCTCGGCCTGCTGGAGAGTCATGGTCGTGGTGGCGGACCACGGCTGTTGCGGCGGCACGTCGGACGTCGAGACGATCCGCTGCGACGGGTCGACCAGGAAGAACGCGAGGATCTTGCGGTGCCCCGGGCGGGCGGGGTCGTCCAGGCGGAACGGGCCGACGCGGTGTTGCAGGACGTTCGGGAACGCCAGGCAACGGCCCGCGGGGGTCGAAGCCGATCCCAGCACCTGGTTCAGCGCGTCCTCGTTCTCCAGGCCGTAGACCTCGCGCATGCCGTTGTCGTCGCTCTGCTCGTAATCCGGATCGTCGAGTGCGGTCCGGAAGCTCAGCCGGCTCTCGGTGATGTTCTCGCTGTCCCAGTAGTAGATGCCGGTCGAGACGATCCGCTCGTTCATCATTCCCTCGACGTGCCAGGAACCGCCCGCGTACTCGGGCTTGTCCGGGGTGAGGTGGATGGTGGCGAGCTTGACGATGACCTGGAGACGACGGCCGCGCAGGTCGACCCGGGCGGATGCGCCGGGCAGCTCGGGCGGGGTGAACTCCGGGGCGTCCGGGACGACCGGACGGCGGTTCTCCCACCAGTCGTCCATGGCCTCGTCCCAGGCGTGGCGGGCTTCCGTAAAGGCCGCGTCATCGCTGTACGAGGATCTTTCGGGACGCTCCGGCTCCGACGCGTACCACCCGTAGGGATCGGCCTCGATCCGCAGGGGGCGGGGATGGCGCAGATCGGTGAGTACGTTCTCCAGCAGCGGGAGCATGCGGGCGAACAAGTCCGGCAGCACGGCGGCCAGTTCCCGATGCGTTTGCGGATGGACGTTGTTGACGTACGAACGGAAGGCGACATCGCCGTCGTCACTGACGTCGACGTCCGTGGGCAGCCACTGGAACCTCTCCGAGAACTCGTACTTCGAATAGCGGTCCGTCGGGTTCTGCCAGGCCTCCTCGGGTGCGCCGCTCGCCTCCCGTACCAGGCAGAACAGGGAGGGGTGGACCAGATCCAGCACCTGGCCGTCGGAGCCGGGGTGCCAGTCCTTCTCCGCTTCCGGGACCTGTTCCAGAACCCGCACCGCATCGCGCAGCCGGGACCTGAGCGCGTCGTCGACGAGCGAGTCCGACTGCCACACCCCGTCGACGGCGGACACCTCGACGCCCGTTCGCCCGTCGCGCAGCCCGGCGTAGTGGGCGAGTTCGGCCAGCACGTAGCGGACCTGTGCTTCGGTGAGGCCCTGGTCGACCGCTTCTCGCGTCCACCTGCCGACGATGTCGGCGTCGTTCATCTTCTCGAACCACCCCGGCTTCGCCCGAAGGTGCGAGCTGCACTGCATCATCTGAATTTCCCGCAGCGTTCGGGGTGTCGCGAACGATATGGAACGGGATGCTTGAAAGGGCAGGGGGAAAGCGGGCAGGGCAGACAATTCTCTCGGTCCTCCGAGTCGGTGTGCGGTGGCCGGAAGGATACGTCAGCGCACTGACACCGCAGCCGGGCCCGGGCCGGGTGACCGGCCGCCGAGGGGACGTGTGAGACTCCTGCGTGCGCGGCCGGAACGAACCTCGTCCGGCGGCTGGGCAAGGGGTGGGGCGCAGTATGAACAACAAGCTCAAGGGGCTCGCGGTCGTGACCGCCGGGCTCGGAGTGCTGGTGGCCGGGGGCCTGCTCGCTCCGGACGGCGAAAGCTCCGCCCGCGGCGGCTGGCAGGCGGAGCCTGCCTCGGGGTCGCCTCGGTACACCGGTCCGGACCCGGCTCAGGACGACGTGCTCCAGGACTTCGATTCCGTGGCCGCATCCGCGGGCGTGGGACCCGGCACGCCCCACACCGCGCCGGAGATGCCCGGGTGCGCGGCGGCCCGGAACTACCCCGGCTCGACCAGCGCCACCCAGCTGACCCTGATCCTGGACCGGCTGGCCGACCGCGGCTGGCACATCACCCAACGCCGGACGGCGCCGGTGGCCGTGGCCCTGTCCAAGGGCACCTGGAGCCTGGTCGTCAACCCCGAGCCTCCGGGCGGCCGGACCCACCTCGCCCTCCTGGCGCTCCGGGGCACCCCCGCGTGCGACGAACAGTTCGCCGCATGGGGACGAGCGGCCTGAGGCAGGGGGTCCGGCGGCGGAGCAGGGGTCCGGCGGCGGAGCGGCCTGGGGTCAGTGGTCGCCCGGACGGCGTTCCAGAGGGGTTGCTACCGCTGAGTTGCTCACACTGAAGGTCACGCTGCCGGCCCTGTAACGGTCGTCGGACCACTCGATCGGGCGGGCGGCCGCCGTTGCCGAGACGTGCCGTTGGCGCAAAAGCGGGCTGCCGCGCCGGATCCCCAGGAGGCGGGCGTCCTCGCTGCCCGCCGCGAGGGCGTCGATGAGGTGCTCGCCGTAGTGGGCCACCACCCCGGAGTCCTCGGCCAGGGCGTCCATGACGGACCGGCAGTCCGCCGGCATCGCCTCGACCGCCGCCGCGACCCAGTCGGCGTACGCGGTCCGCTCCACCATCACCGGCTCCCCGTCGAGCAGGCGCAGCCGCAGCACGGCGAGGACCCCGGTGCCCGGCGCCAGGTGCAGCCGGTCCGCCTCCTCGGCCGTGGCGGGCCGGCGGACCCGGGACAGGAAGCGGCTGCCGGCCTCGTGCCCGACGCCCTCGGCCCACTGCGCGAAACTGTTCAACTCGCCGAAGCTGTGCCGCCGCTCGTGCCGCAGGACGATCCGGCGCGCCCCCTGCCGGGAGCCGATCAGGCCCTCCGCGGCGAGCGTGGCGACCGCCTGGCGGACCGTGCCGCGCGAGGCGGACCAGCGGGCCGCCAGATCGCTCTCGGAGGGCAGCTGCCCGCCCACCGGGAGCTCGCCGGAGGCGATCGCCCCGCGCAGCGCGTCGGCGATCTCCAGGTACCGGACCGTGCCCATGCCGTTCGCTCCCTCGTCGCGGTGTGTGCCGGGTGCCGGGATTCCGCACCCCGCCCCTCCATGATCACTCCAGCAGCTCCGGGCACGTCTCCTTCCGGCCATTCTCGTCTCTTCCCCCAGTCGTGCTTCGGGCGACGGGCGCCGTTCACCGTCCGTACAGCGGGCCCGGGCGAACTGGAGCCAACTTGTTCAGACAAGTGATTGCCCCCTTCTTGTTGGATCCGTCTCCGGGAGAGACCGTGCTCAGTTCCTCCGCCCGTCGCGGTGCGGCCGTACTGCTCAGTGCCGCCGTCCTCACCACGCTCAGCGCGTGCGGCGCCGCCCCCGACCCGCAGCCCGCCGGCGCCGCCGGTGACGCGAAGAACGCGAAGCAGCCGGGCGCCGCGACCTCCGCGGCCGACTTCGGCTCCGTGGAGGCCCTCACCGCCGCCGCGCAGAAGGAGGGCCAGCTGAACGTGATCGCGCTGCCCCCGGACTGGGCGAACTACGGCGAGATCATCAAGGCCTTCGAGGCCAAGTACAAGATCAAGGTCAACAGCGAGAACCCGGACGCCTCCAGCTCCGACGAGATCGCCGCCGTCAAGTCCCGCAAGGGCCAGAAGCGCGCCCCCGACGTACTGGACCTCGGCATCGCCTTCGCCCGCAGCGGGGCCGCGGAGAACCTGTTCGCCCCGTACAAGGTCGCCGCCTGGGACAAGATCCCCGCCGGCCAGAAGGACGCCGACGGCCGCTGGTACAACGACTACGGCGGCTACGTCTCCATCGGCTGCGACGCCGCCCGCGTCCCCACCTGCCCGCAGACCTTCGCCGACCTGCTCAAGCCCGAGTACAAGGGCAAGGTCGCCCTCAACGGCAACCCCACCAAGTCCGGCTCCGCCTTCGGCGGCGTGTACGCGGCCGCACTGGCGAACAAGGGCTCCTTCGCCGACATCCAGCCCGGCATCGACTTCTTCGGGCAGCTGAAGAAGAGCGGGAACTTCATCCCCGTCGAGTCCACCCCGGCCACCGTCGAGAAGGGCGAGACGCCCATCTCCATCGACTGGGACTACCTGAACGCCGGCTACGCCGATCAGTTCAAGGGCAAGGGCGTCGACTGGAAGGTCGCCGTCCCCACCGACGGGGTCTTCGCCCAGTTCTACTCGCAGGCCATCAACAAGGAGGCCCCGAACCCGGCGGCCGCCCGCCTGTGGATGGAGTTCCTGTACAGCGCCGAGGGCCAGAACCTGTGGCTCAAGGGCTACGCCCGCCCCGTGCTGCTGCCCGCCATGACCCAGGACGGCACCGCCGACAAGGACGCCGTCGCCAAGCTCCCCCAGGTCCAGGGCACCCCGGCGTTCCCCGCGTCCGAGGAGCTCGACAAGGCCAAGGCCGCCCTCGCCGAGAAGTGGGACAAGGCCCTCTCCTGATGTCCGCCACCTCCACCACCCCCCACCCGGCGGGGACCGCCGGCGGCACCAGCCGCCGCCGGCGGCGCGGCCCGCGCACCTGGCTCGCCGCCCTCCCCCTCCTCGCCTTCACCGGCCTGTGCTTCGGGATCCCGCTCGGCGCCATCGCCTTCGGAGCCGTCACCCGCACCGACCCGGCGACCGGCGCCACCGCACTGACCGGCGAACACCTCGCCCGCTCCCTCCAGGGCCCGTACCTCGGCTCGCTCGTCGGCAGCGTCCAGCTCTCCGCCCTCACCGCACTGATCGGCGGAGTCCTCGGCGTCGTCATCGCGCAGGCCGTGGTCACCTCGGGCTCGGCCGGCCTGCGCGGCGCGGCCCTCACGGCCTCCGGGGTCCTGGCGAACTTCGGCGGCGTTCCGCTCGCCTTCGCCTTCATCGCCACGGTCGGGATCTCCGGAGTCGTCACCCAGCTCGCCGACCTCGGCAGCCTCGGCTGGAACCTGTACTCCTTCACCGGACTGACCGTGGTCTACCTGTACTTCCTCACCCCCCTGATGGTGCTGGTGATCGCCCCCGCCCTGGACGGACTGCGCCCCCAGTGGCGCGAGGCCGCCCAGAACAGCGGGGCCACCGCCGGACAGTTCTGGCGCCACGTCGGCCTGCCGGTGCTCGCCCCCTCGCTGCTCGGCGGGTTCGTCCTGCTCTTCGGCACCGCCTTCGCCGCGCACGCCACGGCGGCGGCCCTCGTCGGCGGATCCGTACCCCTGGTCACCCTGAAGATCGCGGACGCGCTGTCCGGCAACGTGCTCACCGGCCAGGAGAACGTGGCGCTCGCCCTCGGCCTCGACATGATCCTGATCGCCGGCCTGGTCATGGCGGTCTACCTGCCCCTCCAGCGACGGAGCGCCCGATGGCTGCGATGACCCCGACCGCCGCCCGCACGACCCCGCCGGCCGAGGCCGGAACTCCGGCCCCGCGCCCCGCCCCGGCCCGCGCCCGGCGCCGGCCCCGCGTCTGGCGCGGCGCCGTACTCGCCCTCGCGGGCGCCTACTTCGTCCTCCCGCTCCTCGCCTCCTTCGTCTTCACCGTCCACGTGCCCGGGCAGGGGATCTCCTTCGAGGCGTACACCGGTCTGCTCGCCGCCGACGGCTTCACCGAGAGCCTGCTGCTGTCCCTGGGCCTCGCCGCCGCCACCATCGCCCTGTCCCTGCTGCTCGCGGTGCCGGCGCTGGTGGCCGTGCGCATCGGCTCCCCGCGGCTGCGGCCGGTCGTCGAGGTGATGTGCATGCTGCCGCTGGTGGTACCGCCGATCGCCCTGGTCACGGGGATCACCACCGTCCTGCGCTGGGGCCCCGAGCACCTGTCGCGGACCCCGCTCTACCAGACCTTCCTGGCCGTGCAGAACGAGAGCTTCCCGGTCGTCCTGGTCCTCGCCTACACCGTGCTGGCCCTGCCTTTCGTGTACCGGTCGCTCGACGCGGGCCTGCGCGCCGTCGACGTGCCGACCCTGGTCGAGGCCGCCCGCAGCTGCGGCGCGAGCTGGCCGTACGTCGTCCTGCGCGTCCTCCTGCCCAACCTGCGGGCCGCGCTCGCCGGAGCCGCGTTCCTGACCCTCGCCCTGGTCCTCGGCGAGTTCACCATCGCCTCGCTCCTCGGCTTCCAGCCCTTCGCCGTCTGGATCGTGTCGATCTCCGGGGCCCAGGCCCGGATGTCGGTCGCCGTCTCCGTCCTCAGCCTCCTCATCACCTGGCTGCTGCTGCTCGCCCTGTCCCGGGCCGGCACCGCTCCGTCCACGGCCGCGGCCGCACCCGCCACCACCTCCCGCAAGGAATCCTGAGCCCATGTCCACCACGCCCACCACCGCCCCCGCGGCCCCGGCGCCCGCCGACTCCGCCGCCCCCGCGGGCGCGCGCGTCGAATTCCGGGCCCTGCGCCGGGCGTTCGGCTCCACCGTCGCGCTGGACGGCCTCGACCTCACCGTCGAGCCCGGTGAACTCCTGGCCCTGCTCGGCCCGTCGGGCTGCGGGAAGACCACGGCCCTGCGCGTGATCGCCGGCTTCGAGCAGCCCGACTCCGGCGAAGTCCTCGTCGACGGAAGGGACATCACCCGCGTCCCGGCCAACCGCCGCGACGCCGGCATGGTGTTCCAGTCGTACAGCCTCTTCCCGAACCTCAGCGCCCGCGACAACGTCGCCTTCGGCCTGTGCGTCCGCAAGGTCGGCGCGGCGCAGCGCCGCGAGCGCGCCGCCGAACTGCTCGACCTGGTGGGCCTGCCGGACCACGGCGACCGCTACCCGCACCAGATGTCCGGCGGCCAGCAGCAGCGCGTCGCACTGGCCCGCGCCCTGGCGCTGCGCCCGCGCGTGCTCCTGCTCGACGAGCCGCTCTCCGCGCTGGATGCGAAGGTACGGGCGAACCTGCGCGAGGAGATCCGCAGGCTCCAGCTGTCCCTGGGCATCACCACCGTGTTCGTCACCCACGACCAGGAGGAGGCGCTGTCGATGGCCGACCGGGTCGCGGTCCTGAACGCGGGGAAACTGGAGCAGTGCGCGGCCCCGGCCGAGCTGTACGAGCGCCCCTCGACGCCGTTCGTGGCCGAGTTCGTCGGCACCATGAACCGGCTGCCCGGACGGCTCGCGGGCTCCGGCCTCGTGGAGGTGGCGGGCGTACGGCTGCCCGTGGACGGCCCGGTACCGGCCACCACGGAGGTCGAGGTCCTCGTACGCCCCGAGAACGTGACGGCGAGCGCCGACCCCGACGGCGACGCCACCGTCGTCTCCGCCTCCTTCTTCGGCTCCGTCACCCGGCTCCACCTCGAACTCCCCGGCGGCGTCCGGGTCAAGGCGGACCTGCCCTCGCGGGACGCGGGCGCCCTGGCGCCCGGAACGCGCGCCGCGATGGGGCTGGCCGAGCGGCCGGTGCTCGTCGTGGCGGGGTCCGCGTGAACGCCCTCGGAGCGGTCCTGTTCGACATGGACGGCACGCTCGTCGACACCGAGGTGCTGTGGTGGCGGACCGCCGAGCGGACCGCCCGGGAGCTGGGCTACGCGCTGAGCGACGCGGACGCGCCGGAGGTGGTCGGCCGGGCCGTGCGGGACACCGCCGCCCACCTGGTACGCGCCGCGGGCGCGGGCGACGCGGCCGAGGTCGCCGCCGCGCTCACCCGGGACTTCTTCCGCCGGGTCGACGCCGGCGCGCCCCTACGTCCCGGAGCCCGGCGGCTGTTGGCCGCACTGGAGGCCGAGGGCGTACCGTTCGCGCTGGTCAGCGCCTCGCCGCGGGTGGTCGTGGACTCGGTGGTGGGCGGTTCGCTGGCCGGCGTCCCCTTCGCGTTCACCGTGTCCGCCGACGACACCGAGCGCACCAAGCCGCACCCGGACCCCTACCGGGCCGCCGCCGCCCGGCTGGGCCTCGCACCCGGGCGGTGCGTGGCGGTGGAGGACTCGCCGGACGGCGCCGCCTCCGCGGAGGCCGCCGGATGCGGGGTCCTGGTGGTGCCGTCGCTCCTCGCGGTCCCGGCGTCGGCGGCGCGCACCTTCGCCGCCTCGTTGGAGGAGGTCACCCCGGAACTGCTGCGGCGGTGCCTGGGAGCACCGGCCCGGGCGTGAGCCGGCCGACGGTCCGCAGACCCTCTCCGCGTCCCGGCCGTCCCGGCGGGCGTGGCAGGCTGGGTCCGTGAACCAGGCACCGGAACCGGCCCCGCCGGCACCCCGCCGGACCCCGCTCCACGTCGGGCTCGCCGCGGACCTGCGGGCCGCCATCGCGGCGGGGGAGTACGGGTCCGGGGCCAGACTGCCCGCCGAGGACGAACTGGCCCGTCGGCACGGCGTGTCCAGGGGTACGGTCCGCCAGGCGCTCGGCGCCCTGCGCGCCGACGGCCTGATCACCTCCCGCCGCGGCACCCGCCGGGTGGTCCTGGCCGGCCCCGGGGCACAGGGCGACGTCGCCGAGCTGCGGAGCTTCACGCGCTGGGCGCGTTCGCTGGGCGAGCGGCCCGGCGGCCGGACCGTGTCCGTCGACCGGGGCGCGGCCGACGCCGAGGAGGCGGAGCGGCTGCGGATCGCACCCGGCGCCGAGGTCTACCGCGTCCTGAGGCTGCGCACGCTCTCCGGCGCCCCCGTGATGGTGGAGCGTACGGCGTACACCGGGGCGGTCGGCGCGCTCGTCGCGCGGATGCCGCCGGACACGGTGTCGTACTCCGAACAACTCGCGCTGCACGGCGTGCTGTTCACCGACGCCCAGCACACCATCGACCTCGCCCTCGCGGATGCGGACGACGCCCGGCTGCTGGGTTGCCGGCCCGGGGAGGCGCTGCTGCGGGAGCGGCGCCGCTCCACCGACCCGGCGGGCGTCCCGGTGGAGTGGTCGCAGGACCGCTACCTCCCCGGCACGGTGGCCTTCACCGTGCACAGTACGGCGGCCGGCGCGCTCGGCCGGCGGCTCAGCCCCTGAGCAGGAGCCGCTCCAGCAACGGCCTGAAGTGCGCGAAGTCCGGGGTCGCCCGGTCCGGGTCCTTCGCCTCCTCGTCCCAGCGCCGCACGGCCACCGCGTCGGCCGCGCCCGGGAGGCCCTCGAAGGCGCGGGCCTGCGCCTCGGTCATCGGGCCGCCCTGCACCCGCAGCGTGTGCACGGAGGCCTCGGAGAGCAGGGCGGAGTACCCCGGCTCGACCGCGCACAGGTACCGCTTGGCGGCCACGTGCAGACGCACCGGCCCCGTCACCTCCGGCCCGAACCAGCGGGCCAGCCAGTCGGCCCCGGTGTGACTGTGCCGGTTGTCCAGGCCGCCCTCCATCAGGTCGCGGCCGCTCACGGCCCCGTGGAAGTGCCCCACGTCGTGCAGCAGCGCGGCGGCCACGAGGTGGTCGGGGGCGCCGGCGTCCTCGGCCAGCGCGGCCGCCTGGAGCATGTGCCCGGCCTGGGTGACGGCCTCCCCGAGGTACTCGGCGCCGCCCTCGCCCGCGAAGAGCGCGGCGATCAGGTCGAGCGGGGGCGCGTCGCCGTTCACGCGGCGCCTCCCGCGCGGCGCAGGACGGCAAGGGCGGAGAGGAGGCCGTCCAGGTCGGCGTACGCCCCCTGCAGGTGGCGCTCGCCCGACTCGGCGAAGGCCGTACGGGCGTGCAGCAGGCGGGTGTTGTCGAAGACGACGCAGTCGCCGGGCGCGAGCCGGAAGTCCAGCCGCAGTGCCGGGCGGAGCAGGATCTCCCCGAAGCTCCGGTAGGCGGCGTAGAACGCGTCGACCGCGTCGGCGGGCCCGTGCAGGGTGCCGATGGAGCGGTTGTTGAAGCGGATCTCGCGGATGCGGCCGAGGGGGTCCACTTCGATCAGCGGACGCTCGGCGCGCAGCTCGGTGTGCGCGTCGGCGAACACGAACTCCACGGGCGTGCGGGCCAGTACGGCGAAGGCGTCCGGGTCCTGCGCGCGCAGCAGCGCGGCGGCGTGGAAGCCGTCCACGAGCCCGGAGTCACCGCCGGGCGCCCCGTTGGTCAGGCAGTGCAGCAGCTGGAGCGTGGGCACCGGGTCCCGGTAGGGGTTGTCGGTGTGCGGGGCGATGCCGGCGCCGGTGAAGGCCAGGTTGGTGGGAGCGGCCTCGACGCGCACCTCGAAGAGCTCGCCGTAGTTCGTCGCGCGCACGAAGCCGAACGTCCGGGCCACGTCGAGCACCGCACGGTCCCGGATCGGCACGTCCCGCAGCAGCGCGAACCCGAGCCGCGCCACGCCCTCCAGTACCTCCTCGCGCACCCGCGGATCGCTCCGGTACGCCTCCCAGCCGGCTTCCGGCACCCGCCCCCGCAGGTCCGCCGCGGCCCACAGCTCCTTGTCGGCCTCGGTCCGGCCGTCGCCGGGCAGACCCCGGCCGGCGGCGCCCCCGCCGTCGCCGCGGCCCCCGGCGGGAGCGCCCGGCGCATGGGCGGCGAGCCATGCGGCGTCGTACACGGACCGGTGGCCGTCCGGCTCCCACACCACCTCCCAGCCGGGCCCGCCCCCGGCGGCCGGCACGCACGCGCGCACCTCGCCGACGGCCAGGCCGGAGGGCAGGTCGGTGATCTGGAACAGCTTCTGGCCGTTGCGCGGATCGCGGCACGCGCCGCAGGGGCAGTTGTCGCGCAGCCAGGGCGCCGGCGGATCGGTGATCGCCGTCGCGGGCGTCGCGGGCGTCGATGGGGTCATGGGACGCTCCCGTCCTCGTCTCGCAGAGTTGTCTGTACAACTCCGTCCCCCGGCATGCTGGCAGCCCCGGGTGACGGCCACGTGGCTCCGAGGGGAAGGGCGGGGGCGGGGGTGCGCGGGCGGCCGGCCGGGAGCGGGCCGTACGGGCGTGCGGAACCGGAACGCGGGGCCGGTCGTCTGAGACCCCGTGTGGACGAAACGAAGGATCCTGGCGCTGCTGTTCGCCCTGCTCGCGACCCAGCTGGGCTCGCTGGTCAGCCCGGCGTACGCCTGCGGATGCGGGGCGATGGTTCCCGACGGGCAGTCCCGGATCGGGGTCGACCGGGAGACCTCGGTGGTGCGCTGGGACGGCCGTACGGAGCAGATCGTGATGCGCTTCACCGTCGGCGGCGACGCCCGCCGGGCCGCCTGGATCATGCCGGTGCCGGGCCGGGCGACGGTGGAACTGGGGGACGGGGACCTGTTCGGCGAACTCGCCTCGCTCACCCGGCCCGAGCGCCGGGCCCGCGGCTACTTCTGGCCGCGGAACTCCGACTGGCCCTTCTCCTCGGGCCGCGGCGACAGCGCGGGAGCCGCGCCTCCGGGCAGCGACGGGGCGGGGGTCGGCGTCGTCGGCCGCGAGCAGCTCGGCGACTTCGACGTCGCCCGCCTCACGGCCACCGACCCCCGGGCCCTGCAGAACTGGCTGGAGGGCAACGGCTTCACGCTCTCCGACCGGCTCGCCGCCGAGGTCGAGCCGTACGTGGACCAGAAGTGGGAGTACGTCGCGGTGCGGCTCGCCCCGCGCCGGCCGGACGCGGTGCTGCGCGGCGACCTGGACCCCCTGAAGATCCGCTTCGAGAGTCCGCGGCTGGTCTACCCGATGCGGCTGTCCCGCCTCGCCCGGACCCCGCAGTCCCTCGGCCTCTACGTGCTGGCCGACCACCGCATGGAACCCGCCTCCCGCATCGGCGGCTCCGCACCGGAGGTGACGTTCGCGGGCACCGTCTCGCCGAAGGACGGCCCGCTCGCCGAACTGGCGGGCACCGGACCGGTGTTCCTGACGGCGATCGACCAGAGGTTCCCGGACCCGTCCCGCATCGACGCCGACCACGAACTGCGCGCCGCGCCCGCGGACACCCCGTACCGGCGGGTGATCCACCACGACGAGCTCCTCACGGTGTGGGGCGGCACCCCGGTGTGGCTCCTGACCCTCGCGGCGGCCCTGGTCCTCGCGGGCGCCGCCTCCGCCGCGGCGCTGCGCCTGCGCCGCCGTCGCGCCCGCACGGGAACCTGACACCGGCGGCCGTGCGCGTCCGCGTCACCGCCTACCGGTCGGCGGGATCCGGGCCGTCCGGCAGCAGCCGGGCGGCGGTGACCCGGTGCAGGTGGATGACGATGTCGTGCGCGGACGCGAGCGCGACCGGGTACTCGGCTCCGGAGGGCCCGGGATAGGCGGTGCCGATGCTCCGGGTGGCACGGGCCGTGGCCAGCCACGTACGGGCGGCGGGCGGGGCGCTGCGCAGGTCCAGGACGTAGTCGCGGTGGCCGACCCGGTCCAGGGTGTACTCGTTGCTGCCGGGCTGCGCCGGACCCACGGTGTGGCGGCGCACCGTCCCGTCGTCACCGGTGGCGTTGAACGAGCCCCGGTCGAAGGTGGTGCCGATGCTCACGTAGCCCTCGGCCGGCCTGTCGCGCAGGAAGCTGCCCTGAACCTTCGGGTACTGCGCCGGATCGCGGGTCTCCAGGGCCAGGTGCGCGTTGTGCGCCGACAGCATCACCTTGTCCCCGGTGTTCCTCCGCCACCAGTCGACGTTGTCGGCCATGACCGAGTCGCGGTAGCGCATGCAGGCCGCGACCTGCGCGGGGTCGGCGAAGTCGAAGGCGTAGCCCCTGGCCGTCTGGTCGATGGCGGTGGCGTGCTGCAGGGCCCAGGCGTACGCCTCCCCGTCGGCCCCGGTCCCGGGGCGCTGCTGCCCGAGCAGGGCCAGCGCGCGGCCCGTCCGGTCCGCCATCTCCTGCCGCTCGGCCGGCGGCTTCGCCGGGTACGCGTTCATGTACGCGTCGGCGGAGGTCGTCGGCCGGAGGCCGTCGTACAGTCCGGCGATCTCCGGCAGGAGCGCGGGGTGGGCCCGGGCGACGTAGTCGGTCACCCGGTCGTAGAGCTCCGGGCCTGCGTAGGCGAAGTCGTCGCCCATGAACTGCACCGGATCCTGCGGGTGTCGGACGTTGTACGCGCGCATCCACCGCAGGAGGCCGAGGTACTCGGCGCTGTTCCACCAGGCGTACGTGTTGCGGAACTCCTCGCGCATGATCTGCCGGGCATCGCCCTTGCCGTGCAGCACGTAGTCGTTGAGCCGGAGCCCGGTGCTCCAGCTGCTCTCCAGGGCGAAGGTGCGAAAACCCTTCTCCTCGACGAGGTAGCGGAACATGCGGTGCTTCATCGTGAAGAACTCGTGCGAACCGTGCGTGGCCTCGCCCAGGCCCACCACCCGGGCCTCGCCCACCATCCGGCCCACGGGGCGAAGGTCGTCCACGCCACCGGTGGGCTCGGTGGTGCGCAGGGGCTGCGCGGCCCGGCTCAGGGCGGACACCGGCGAGAGGGCCGGCGGCGGGGGAGCGGCGGCGAGCACCGCCCCGAGCGCGAGGAGCAGCAGGGCGGAAAGCGCCGGAGTGCGTTGTTTCATACCCCAAGCCTCCCCGCCGGCGCCCACCGCCACCAGGATTCAAACCCCCGGTTCGGGGGTGGGGCCACCCCCACCCCCCGCCCGGACGCGGGGCGGGTGTCGGGGGCCGTTCGGACGGTCCCGCCGGCCGTCCCGGCGATCCGGCCGGATCCGGACCCCGCCGCGACCGCCCCGGCGTATCGTCGTGCCGTTCCCGCGGCGGACGGCAGACGGCGGACGGCACGTTCGGCGAAGGGCCGGGCGGCCCACCGCGGGCCTCCGCCCGGACGTGTCCGTACCGGCCGGCCCCGACGAGGAGGAGCGCCCGTGCCCGTTCCGATGATCATCGACTGCGACCCGGGGCACGACGACGCCCTCGCGATCATGCTGGCCGCCGCCGATCCCGCGGTCGACCTGCTGGCCGTCACCACGGTCGCCGGCAACCAGACGCTGGAGAAGACCACGCTCAACGCCCGCCGGGTCTGCACCCTCGCCGGGATCACGGACGTCCCCGTCGCGGCCGGGTGCGACCGGCCGCTGGTCCAGCCGCTGGCCGTCGCGGCCGACGTACACGGCGCCTCCGGCCTGGACGGGCCGCGGTTCCCCGACCCCACCGTCGACGTGGTCCCGGAACACGCGGTGGACCTCATCCACCGGATCCTGACGGACCACCCGGAGCCGGTCACCCTGGTGCCCACCGCCCCGCTGACCAACATCGCCCTGCTGCTCACCCGTTACCCCGAGAGCGCCGCCCGCATCCGCGAGATCGTCCTGATGGGCGGCTCCACCGATCGGGGCAACCGCACGCCGGCGGCCGAGTTCAACATCCACACCGACCCGGAGGCCGCGGACATCGTCTTCCGCAGCGCAGTCCCCGTCACCATGTGCGGGCTCAACGTCACCCACCAGGCTCTGGCCACCCCGGAGATCCTGGCCCGCTTCGAAGGCCTCGGCACGGAACTGGGCGACACCTGCGCCGGACTCCTCGCCTACTTCGCCTCCGCCTACAACCGGCTGTGGGGCATGCCCCACCCGCCGCTGCACGACCCCGTCGCGGTGGCCCGGGTCATCGACCCGTCGATCGTCGGCTGCGTCGACGCGAACGTCACCGTCGAACTGCACGGGCGGTACACGCGCGGCGCCACCGTCGTGGACCTCCACCAGTACCTGGACCGCCCGGTGAACGCGCAGGTCGCCGTCACCCTCGACGCCGAACGGTTCTGGGACCGCATGATCGAGGCCGTCACGGTCCTCGGCTCCCGCCACCCCTGACCGGCCGTACGGCGTACCCGCGACCGCGGCCGACCGGCCGGCCCGGAACCGGCCCCCCGCCGCCCCGGCCCCCGCCGCTCGCCCAGCCGGCGACGGGACGCATCAGCCCGCGACGGGATACATCAGGCCGCGCCGCCCCTCCGGAGACGTCAGCCACTCCAGTTTGGCAGCGGTGTCCGTGCCCGGCAGCGGAGCGTGGAGCACGATCGACAGGTCGGGGCGGGCCGGCACGCGCAGCTGCGTGGACTCGACGTGCAGCGTGCCCACGACCGGGTGCTCCATCTCCTTCCGGAGCTGGCCGCCGGGCCGTACGTCCCGCTGCTCCCACAGCGCGGCGAACTCCGGGCTGCGTTCCTTCGCCTCCGCGACGACCGTACGGAACCCCTCGTCCCGCGGGTGCTCCGAGCAGGCCGCCCGGAACTGGGCCACGACCTCGCACGCCACCTCCTCCCAGCGCGTGGAGCGGAGCCGGTAGATCGGATCGGTGAAGAAGGCGACGAGACAGTTCTGCACGGTCTCCGGGCGCATCCCGAGCACCAGCGCGGCCGCCTCGTTGTACATCACCGTGTTCCAGTACACGTCCATGATGTGCGCGGGGTAGGGCATCCAGGTGTCGATCAGCCGCTTCAGACCGTGGCACATGTCGCGGTCCCCGGGGGCGACCTCCAGGGCGGGCGGGTTGAGACCGGCGAGCACGTACAGGTGCCGCCGCTCGGCGCTGGTCAGCTTGAGCACCCGGCCCACCGCGTCCAGCACCTGCGCCGACACGGTGATGTCGCGCCCCTGTTCCAGCCACTGGTACCAGGACACCCCGACCCCGGCCAGCACGGCGACCTCCTCCCGCCGCAGACCGGGCGTGCGGCGCCGCGCTCCGCCGTCCGGCAGCCCGGCCTGCGCCGGAGTGACCCGGGCCCGCCGGCTCATCAGGAACTCGCGCAGTTCCGCCCGGCGGTGCTGGTCGATCGGTGTCGCCACGAAGTTCCCCCTGCCGGCCCCCTGGTGGTGCCACCAACAGGATAAGTTCCCACTCTTCACGGGCATTCCCGCGCCGTGAAGGTAGGGCCATGGCGACCGACACACAGACGACGACCACCGCTCCGCAGACCGCGGACCCCGCGGACCCCGAGGACCGCCGGCTCTCCGGCCGGGCCAGACTGGTCCTCTTCGTACTCTGCGCCGCCCAGTTCATGGTGGCGCTCGACTTCTCCGTGCTCAACGTGGCCCTGCCCGTCCTCGGCAAGGACCTGGGCCTCGGCCGGTCCGCCCTGCAGTGGGCGGTCACCGCCTTCGCGCTGCCGTCCGGCGGATTCCTGCTCCTCTTCGGCCGCATCGCCGACCTCTACGGCCGCAAGAAGCTGTTCCTGACCGGCCTGGCCGTCTTCGGCGCGGCCTCCCTTCTCGCCACCTTCGCCTGGGACCCGGCGTCCTTCCTGACCGGACGCGCCGTCCAGGGCCTGGGCGCGGCGATCATCGTGCCGACCGGCATGTCCCTGCTGACGACCACGTTCCCCGAAGGCCCCCTGCGCGACCGGGCGCTGGGCATCTCCGGCACCCTGCTGTCGCTCGGCTTCACCGTCGGCATGCTGCTCGGCGGCGTCATGACCGACACCCTCGGATGGCGCTCGACGATGGGCCTCCTCGCGGTCGCCTCGGTGATCGTTCTCCTGCTCGCCCCCGGGCTGCTGCCCGAGTCGCGCACCCCCCGGCGACCGCGGCTGGACGTACCCGGCGCCGTGACCGTCACCGGCGGACTCCTCGCGCTGATCTACTCCCTGTCCACGGCCGCCCAGCGCGGCTTCGGCGGGGCGGACGTCCGGATCACGCTGGCCGCCGGGATCGTGCTCCTCGCCGCCTTCGCGGTCGTGGAGGCGAAGGCCGAGGCCCCGCTGGTCTCCCTGCCGATGCTGAAGCGGCGCACGGTCGCCTGGGGCAACATCGGCGGCCTCGTGACCTTCTCGATGATGTCGACGGTCGTCTTCGTCCTGACCCTCTACCTCCAGGAGACCCTGCACCTGTCCGCCTTCCGGACCGGCCTGGTCTTCGGCGTCCAGGGCATCGCGTCCGCCGTCGCCGGCACGTACGCCCCCACCCTCATCGGCCGCTTCGGCGCCCGCCGCACCCTCGTCGGCTCGCTGCTCGGCCAGGGCGTGTTCATCTCCGCACTGCTCGGCGTGGGCCCGGAGTCGGGCGCCCTGCTCGCGACCGTGGCGGTATCGCTGGCCAGCATGTTCCACCTCGGAGCGATCATCTCGTACGGGGTCACCGTGACGAGCGGGGTGCCCGACGCGGAACAGGGCCTGGCCACCGGCCTGGTCACCACCACCCAGCAGGTCGGCATCACCATCGGCATCCCGCTCCTCGGCGTCCTGGCCACCACGCAGGCGTCACTGCTCGACGGCGTGCGGACGGTGCTGGCGGTCGACGCGGCCGTGGTGCTCGCCACCGCGCTCCTGGTGGCGATCGGACTCGGCCGACGGAAGGCGTGAGGCCGGACCCGCGTGCCCGTGCGCACCGGCCGCACCGCCCCACCGGCCCCACCGCCCCATGTCCGCCCCGCCCCTGGACGTGACCCGGATCACGTCCAGGGGAAAACCCGGGGCCGCCGCCGCGCGTCTAGCAGGTGTGAAACGGGTGGGAGCGGCCGCGGCGCCGCAGCAACTGGACGAGGAACACCTCCTGCGGAGGGTGGCCCGGGGAGACCGGGCCGCCTTCGAGGAGCTGTACCGGCGCACGTCGCCGTGGCTCGCGGTGCGCCTGCGCCGCCGCTGCGCCGACCAGCAGATCGTCGCCGAGGTCATGCAGGAGACGTACCTGGCCGTGTGGCGGGCGGCGGGCTCCTTCGCCGGGAGCGGTACCGCCACCGGAGGCACGGCCGTCGGCTGGCTGTGGACGATCGCGGCCCGCCGCCTCGTCGACGCGTTCCGGCGCAGGGCCCACCACGCGCAGCCGCCGCTCGCGGCCGCCGCGCACCCCGCGGCGCCCGCGGCGGAGGAAGAGGCCCTGGGAGCCACCGTGGGCGGCGACGTCGGGGACGCGCTGCGGCGCCTGGCACCCGAACTCAGGGACGTACTGCAGGCCATGGTGCTCGACGGGCTGTCCGTCCGGGAGACCGCCGTTCTGCTCGGACTGCCCGAGGGAACGGTCAAGACCCGCGCCCGCCGGGCCCGGATCGCGATGCGGGAGGCACTGGCATGAACGGGGAACACGCGTCGGCACGGCTCATCGAGGGGTACGCGCGCGGCGACACGGACCTCGCCGCGGACGAGCTGTGGGCCCTGGAGGCCCACCTGGAGGGCTGCCGGGTCTGCCGCGACCGGCTGTCGGACGCCGTCACGGCCGGGGCGCCCGCCACGGCGGCCCTGACCGAGGCCGTCTGGTCCGAACTCGCACCCCTCCTGGCCGCCACCACACCGGCCCCACCTCGCCGCCGCCCGGCCCGCTGGTCGGCGTGGACGACGCCCGCCATGACGCCGTGGCTGGCCATGATCCTGGCCGTCGTCCTGCTCGCACTGCTGCTGGACGCGATCGGCCCGGGTTCCGGCCGGGTCTCCCTGGTGCTGCTGCTGGCCCCCGTCCTGCCCGTGTGCGGCGTCGCGGCCTCGTGGTCGCGCGCCCTGGACCCGGCCTACGAACTGACCGCCGCCACACCGCGGGCGGGGCTCCCCCTGGTGCTGCGGCGCACCGCCTCCGTCCTCACCGTGGTCATCCCCACGCTGCTGGCCGGGGGATGGGCGACGGGAATGCCGGGGGTGACCGCGGCCCAGTGGCTGCTGCCCTGCCTGGCCTTCACCGCGCTGACCCTGGCCCTCGGCGGCGTCTTCGGCGTGACCCGCGCCGCCCTCGCGCTGATCGGCACGTGGGCCGCGGTCGTGGCCGCGCCGACCCTGGCCACGAGCCGAACGGCCTTCGTCCTGCGCGGCGACGGCCTCCCCGTGTGGGGGCTGCTGCTCGCGCTCGGCGTCGCCGTGGTCATCGCCCGCAGACGCTCCTACACCGTGCCGGGAGCCCGGCCGTGAACCCCGTCGCAGCAGACCCCCTCGCAGCAGACCCCGTCGCAGCAGACCCCATCGAAGCGGACCCCGTACCGCTCGGACGACCCCCGCACGAGCCCCGACAGCAGAGGAAGCGCACCATGCCCGCAGTGAGCAGGGCCGACATCGCCCCCACGGCCTACGCCTGGGAGATCCAGGCGACCGGACTGAAGGTGAGGGCCGGCCGGAAGCGGATGGCCGTCGACGGACTCGACCTGGCGCTGGGCACCGGGGTGCACGGTCTCCTCGGCCCCAACGGAGCGGGCAAGACCACCCTCATCCGGGCACTCGCCACCGTGCTGCGGCCCGCCGGAGGCGAGCTGGAACTGCTCGGCCGGTCCGTGGGCGGCCCGGGCGAGCACCGGGCGCTGCGCCGCCGCATCGGCTACCTCCCGCAGGACTTCGGCTACTACAAGCGGTTCACCGTGCGCGAGTTCGTCGAGTACATGGCGTGGCTGAAGGAGGTGCCCAGGGCGGACATCCCCGCGGCCGTACAGCGCGCCGTGGAGCGGGTCGGCCTGGCCGACCGCGCCGACGAGCGGATGAAGGCCCTGTCGGGCGGGATGGTGCGGCGGGCCGGCATCGCCCAGGCCATCGTCAACGACCCGTCGATCCTGCTGCTGGACGAGCCGACGGTCGGGCTGGACCCCGCACAGCGGCTGCGGCTGCGCGCACTGCTCCAGGAACTGGGCACGGACGCCTGCGTGGTCGTCTCGACGCACCTCGTGGAGGACGTGGCCACCGCCTGCACCGACGTGCTGCTCTTCGCCGAGGGACGGCTCGTCTTCCAGGGGTCCCCGGACGAGCTGGCCGCGGCGGGCGGCCCGGAACACGTGGGCGACAGCCCACTGGAGCGCGGCTACTCGGCGCTCCTCGTCGACCCCGTACGGACGCGGGGTGCCTGGTGAACCTCCGCATCCTGCGCACCGAACTGCGGCGGTCCGTCGCCCCCTGGGCCGGCGCCGCGGTCCTGGCGGTCTCGCTCGCCTTCCTGTACCTCGTCCCCGGCCCGTGGTGGACCGGCACCGCGCTGTGGACGGCCCAGTGGACCTCCATGGCCCTGTGGACCCGCTTCCTGCTGATCTTCCTGTGGCCGCTCGCCGTGGGACTCGGTGCGCTCCAGGGACTGCGCGACCACCGTTCGAAGATCGCCGAGCTGCTCATCAGCACCCCGCGGCCCGCCCGGCACCGCGCGGCCGCCTCGGCGGGCACGACGGCCCTCACCCTCGTCACCGCCTTCGCGATCCTCGTCCTCCTGGGCGCGGTCCGGGTGCTGGCGGGCGGAGCCCCGTACGCCCACCTCGGCTGGCTGCCCGTCTCGCTGGTCGGCGCGCTCGCCCTGGCCGCGGGGGCCGTCCTGGGCATGGGGGTCGCGCGGGCGCTGCCCTCGGTCCTGACCCCGCCCGTACTGGCCGTCGGCGCCTTCCTGTTCACCACCCTGGTGCGGCAGACCACGGACGACGCGGTACCGGCCTCGGCCGCGCCGAACCGCCTCTCGCTGCTGTCGCCCGCGGTGCCGGAGGTGCGCGAGACGCTCCTCACGCTCTCCGCCCCCGTGCACCTCGGACAGACCGTGTGGCTGCTCGGCATGGCCGCGACGGGCCTGGCGCTGCTGGCCGCCGCCACCCCGCGCGTGCGGCTGCTCGCCCTCACCCCCCTCGTGGCGGGCGGGGCCGCCGCCGTGCTCCTGCTCCCGGCCGACCCGCGCGACACGCACGTCGTCGACCGCGCCGCGGCGGCCCAGGTGTGCGACGGCCCGGTGTGCGTGACGACGGCCCGGCGGGCGCGCCTCGACGGCCTGGAGGGCCCCGGCAAGGAGGCGTTGCGCCTGCTGCGCGAGGCCCTGGGGGACCGGGCCCCCGTCACCGTCCGCGAGACCACCGTCCCGCGGGCGCTCGGCGACACACCGGAGCGGTCGGCCGATTCCGTGCTCGTCGACTTCGGCGACGGGACGATCGGCGGCGCCGTCGGCCGGGAGCGGCTGACCCGGGCGCTGGTCGGCCAGGGCCTCGCTCCCGTGTGCCGCCCCCGCAGCGGCACCGAGAGCGGCACCCTCGACGAGGCCGCCGCCCAGAGCATCGGAGCCGCCTGGGCGCTCGGTGAGGACCTCCGGCCGCTCGACGGAACCATGCACTCCGCGCGTCACCAGGAGGAGGTGGCCCGTCCGGTGTGGGAGGTGTTCACCGCGCTGCCGCGCTCCGAACAGCGCCTGCGGATCGCTGCCCTGCACGCCGCCGCCGTCGACTGCTCGGGCGACGTGCTGGCCGCGCTGACCGGCGGGGCACCCCGGTGAGGTGGCTGGTGCTGTACGCGCGCTCGCGGCGGGTGCCCGCCTCCCTCGCCGCGGTGGCGGCCGGTGCGGTGGCGGTGTGCGCCCTCGCCCGGATCGTCGGCACGGGGCCGGGCGACCCCCGGCTCGCCACCCTGGTCCTCGCCGCGGGGGTGACGGCCCTGTCGGTCGGGCTCGGGGGGCAGGACCTCGGGCTGGACCGAACGGCGGCGATCCGCTGGAGGCCCCGCAGGGCCGTGCACGTACTGCTCTGCGGGGTGCTGGCCGGCGCGGTGCTGCTGGCGGCGCAGACGGCGGGCGGGCAGCCGGCCGCCCTCGCGTTCACGGTGCGCAACAGCGCGGGCCTGATGGGGCTCGTCGCCCTCGGGGCGGCCTGGTGCGGGAGCCCGTACGCGTGGATCCCGCCGTTCGCGTGGGTGGCCGTGTCCCTCGTCGTCCCGCCCGCGGCGGACGGACCGGCCCGGGTGCTGACCTGGATGCTCCTGCCGCCCGGCACGGCGGCCGGCACCTGGACGGCCCTCGCCCTGGCCGTCACCGGCACCGCGGTCTACGCCACCGGGGGCCCGAGGCGCTGAGTGCCTTCAGGGGGCTCTGCCCCGGCCCCGGGCCGCCGGTGGTCAGGCGGGCCGTACGTCCTCGCCCAGCAGGTCCGCGCGCCACACGAGGAGCTGGGTGGTACCGGAGCCGTACCAGCCGGCGCCGCGGGCGACCCGCAGCCGCGGCTCGCTCCGGGTCCACCAGGCCAGCCGCTCCTCGTCCTCCGGCGTCACCTGGTGCGGGGCCGAGGTGATCGCGGCGGGGGCTCCGCCGTGCGTCCAGGACGTCAGGCGGTCCAGCCAGTCGTGGTCCGGCCCGCTGCCCCCGTACTGGGTACAGGTCCAGGGCGTGCAGCGCCGGCTGGCCCGCCGCTGGAGCCACCGGGGGCAGCAGCCCGACCGGCTCTGCTTCAGCCCGAGCGACCCCGCCCAGCCGGTGACCGCCTACTGCGCGGCCAACCGGTCCGCCACGGCCTCCTCGTACCGGGCCTGCGCCTCCCCGGTCGGCTGCCTCGGGGAGTTCGGCAGGTCCAGCCCGTACGGCCAGCGGATACGGCCCGCCTCCCGGCCGAACACGGCGGCAGCCCGGTCGGCGAGCGGGGCGTCGGGGCGGGGCCCGGTGGCCTCGCGCGCCCGCCGGGCCGGGGCCGAACGGCGCTGGGCGGGGCGCGCGTCGGTGTGCGGTGCGCCGCGGCCGTCGCAGGGGGAGGCGCCGCAGCGGGGGCAGGGTGGGGCCGAGCGGTGCGCGGGGAGAGGGGGAAGCGTGGTCGTCACCACTCGACGGTATCGGGGGCGCCGGGGGAAGCGCGGGACCCCCGTCCGCTCCTGTATGAATGGACGTCGAGCACCCGCCGCGAACAGTCGTGAACCGGACGGTGAACCGGGCCGGCCGGGCGCGAAAACCGGCGCCGCCGACCGGGATCCACCGAGAGAGGCCCTTGCCCGTGAACCTGCCCGCCACCGGCCGCCGCGTACTCGTCAGCGGTGCCTCCCGAGGCCTCGGCCGAGCCGTCTCGCGGGCGTTCGCCGCGAACGGAGACCGCGTCGCCGTGCACTACGGCTCGCGCGAGGCCGAGGCGCGGCTGACCCTGGAGTCCCTCGACGGCGCGGGACACGGGCTCGTCGGCGGCGACCTCTCCGACCCGGCCGGGGTGGCCGCCGTGGAGTCGGCGGCCGCCGAACTCCTCGGTGGCGTTGACGTGTTGGTGAACAACGCGGCCGTGAACCTGCGCCATCCGCTCGCCGAGACCCCGTACGAGGAGTGGGTGAGCGCGTGGCAGCAGCACGTCGCCGTGAACCTGCTGGCCACGTCCCATCTCAGCTACCTGGCCGGCCGCCGGATGATCGAGCAGGGCACGGGCGGGCGCATCGTCAACATCGGTTCGCGGGGCGCCTTCAAGGGCGAGCCGGACCACCCCGCGTACGGGGCGACGAAGGCGGCGGTCCACGCGCTCGGCCAGTCGCTCGCCGTCTCGCTCGCCCCGTACGGCATCGGTGTCGCGTCCGTGGCCCCCGGATTCTTCGACACCGAGCGGGTCGCGCCCCGGCTGAGCGGAGCGGACGGCGCGGCGATCCGGGCGCAGAGCCCCTTCGGCCGGGTGGCCTCGGCGGAGGAGGTCGCGGCGGCGGTGCTGTGGCTGGCTTCGCCGGAGGCGCAGTGGGCGTCGGGAGCGGTGCTCGACCTGAACGGCGCTTCCCACCTGCGCACCTGACGGACGCCGGGCGCCCCCGCCGGTCTCCGGCAGGGGCGGAAGACGGACGTGCCCCGCGCCGCCGACGGCGCGGGGCACGCCCTGCGGCCCGGCGCGGCCGGCGGGAAGCCCCACCGGCCGCGCGGCCACGTCACGGACGGTGCGTCAGCACCACGGCACGACCGTGTAGTTGTGCACGTACCGAGCCGACACCCAGCCGCTCGGCTGGCCGTGCAGCCGGTACCAGACGTTGTTGCCCTCGACCCACTTCGCCTGCACCTGGCAGGACAGCCTGACCTTCTCCCACGGGCGCAGGGAGCCCACCACACGGGCGTTGGTGGTGGCGTTGGCGCGGACCTTGACGCCGGCCGAGCTGACGACCAGGCCGTCGGCGTACGGTACGGCCGCCAGCGCGCCCCCGGCGAAGAGAACTGCCGAGGCGGCGGCCGCCGTACCTGCCACAGCGATCCTTCTGAACATGCGCATCTACGTCTCCCCAACCTCACGACTCACCGGCGCGCATCGAACGCGGCCTTGGGGACGACCCTGCGCCGCCGTTCGCCGTACGGCCGTCCGGCACACCGCACGGTCCCTCGAACGGCGGAGCGACCGGGGCGGGAGCGGGGCGCGACCGGGGCGCGGCGGTCAGCGGAGCGATGCGCCGTACACGTGGTCGACGGCGATCGTCACCAGCACCCTGCGGTCCGACACCATGACGGACCGGTACTCGTCCCAGTCCGGGTGCTCGCCGGCGGCCAGCCGGTAGTAGTCCACCAGGGCCTCGACCTCGGGGCCGTGCGGGTCGGTGCCCGGCCCGACGAGCGTCACCGTGCCCTCGGCGGTGGCCCACGTCCGGCCGTCCGGGCCGGTCACCTCCAGCGCGGCGCGCGGGTCACGGCGCAGGTTGGCGGTCTTGGCGGTCCCCTCCGTCGTCGACACCCGGATGACCCCGGCGGCCCGGTCGTACGAGGGGAGGACGGGAGAGAGCTGGGGGCGGCCGTCGGACTTGAGGGTCGCGAGGACCCCGAGCCGGCTGCCCGCGAGCAGCTCGTGCGGGTCGAAGGGAGCGCTTCCGCTGCCCGCATCGCTCGCAGTGCTCGCAGTGTCCGGCGCGCCCGGCGCGCCCGTCGTGTTCGTGGTGTCTGCCATGTCGAGCCACAACCCGGGACCCGGCGCCAGGTATTCCGGCAATCGGTGGCCGATTCTGCGGAACCGATTCTGCTCCGCGTCGTTGATGGGACGGGTGCACCCGCCCGCTCCGGGTCTCCGTTCCCCGGAGCGGGCTCCGCGCCCCTCTCGTCCCCGCACCCCTCGTGTCGGGCCCTGGAGGACGGAACGCCGATCGAACTGACGAAGGCAGTGGGGTCGTTCCTGTCATGCGCTCTCCCTGTGGCACGAGAGATGCCAGGAGACCTCGCTGAGGCAGTGACCGAACTCCATTTCAGTCTCCTTAGGTGTGCGGCCCGTAGATCAGCCGCACCCTGACCAGGCAGTGTGCGCGGGGGCCGCCAGTGAGATGGCCCCATCTCGCAGACCCGAGGACGATGCCCGCGATGTGGAGTCCGGCGAGGTAGTCGATGGCGCTCTCTCGTAGCTGGTGGCGATGCCGCACCAGAGGCCTTTGTAGACTCACCGGGTTTTGGTGATTTTCCTCAGAGGGGCGGCACGAGTACGTGCAAGCGATACGAAGAACACTGGTGGCCGGCCTGATGCTCGCGGCGGGTCTGTTCGCCGGTACGGCGGCGGGCCCGGCCGCCGCGGCGGGGGCCGCCCCGGCCGGGAAGCCGGTGAGCCTGATCTCGTACAACGTGTGCGGCGCATCCTCGACGTGCAAGAGCAGCGCGGCGGACGAGGACGTGTGGGCGGACGAGGCGCTGCAGAAGGTGCCCGACCTGGGGGCGACCGATGTGGTCATGCTCCAGGAGTTGTGCGCCGGCCAGTACGAGAAGCTGATACTGAAGCTGGGGGCGGGATACTCCGGGCATTTCGAGGCCAAGCTGAGCAGCCCCGGATGCGACCAGTGGAGTACGACGGCCACGCCGACCGCTGAATCGACCCGGCTCGGACAGGCCGTCATCCTGCGGACGAGCGCGGGCGTCGCCGGATCGTCCGTTCAGGTCGTGGCGAACGACACGCGGCTCGCGGTGTGCGCGAAGGGTCCGGTCGCCGGCCGCCACACCCTGGCCTGCAGCGTCCACCTGTCCGCCAGTACCGCGGCGGGCGATATGCACGAGCTGTTCGGGCACATCGAGGCCAAGGCCGGCGGCGCCGCCGTCATCCTCGGCGGCGACTTCAACGCAAGGCCCGACGTCGTGGACCCGACAGTCGGCCCCGGCAGGCCCGTGACGGGCCCGTTCCTCGAAGCGGACGCCGGGACGAAAACCCCGACGGCGGGTTGGAACACCACCACCAAGACCTATACGGCGAAGTTCGACCACGCCTTCTTCAGCTCGGAGGACTTCGCGGCCCCGTCCGCGTCCGTTGACGACGTGCAGCTCGCCGGGGCGAAGGACCACGCCCTCCTGCGGGCGAAGGCGGTCACCCGGGCCCCCGTGAACGGCGATCTCACCGGAGACAGCCGCCCCGACCTGCTCGCCGTACGCAAGGACGGGACGCTGCGCCTCTACCCGGGCATCGGCGACGGCCGGTTCGGCTCCCCTCAGCTCATCGGAAGCGGCGGTTGGCTGGGGGCCGTGGTCAGTCACCGCGGCGACTGGACCGGCGACGGGCGCGAGGACGTGGTGGCGCGGATCGGCGACAACCTGTGGGTCTACCCGAACGTGGGCGGCGGAACGCTGGGCGAGCGCGTAGCCGTACCCAACCGGGAAACCGGCTGGACGGGCACCGTCCCGCTGGCCGCCGGAGACCTCGACGGCGACGGCCAGAGCGACCTGGTCGTCAAGAGCGCGGGCGGCAGCAGCATGTGGCTGCACCGGGGCGGCACCCCGGCGACCGGACCCTCACTGCCCCGCGCGGCGATCGGACTGCAGCCCACCGAGGGGAGCTGGGCGGATTACGACGTGCTCACCCCGGGAGACGTCACCGAGAACCCGGCCGAGACCGGTGACGAGAACATGGCCGACCTGTGGGCACGCAACCGAACCACGGGCGAGCTCAAGGAGTTCCGCTCCAAGGGCGCGGCCGGTCTGGCCGCGCCCCAGACGATCGGCGGCGACACCTGGACCGCCGCACAGCGCCCCCTGGCCGTCTCCCTCGGCGACGCGGACGCCGATGGCCGCGCCGACCTCTGGGTCACCACGAAGTACGACGCGACAACCGCCACGGGCGGCGACCTGTGGTTCCGCTCGGGCACCACCGGCACCTTCGGCACCCCGGTCCGAGTCGGCGAAGGCGGCTGGGCCTACATCGAGTCCCTCGCCTGAGACACACCGGCAGCCCCGGCGGGACACCGCGCGTCGGGACTCCCAAGTGGGAGGTGGGCGACGCTGGTGGACCCCTCGGCTCATCGCCGCTCCAGGTAGAACGTGTAGGGGTCCAGCCTGCTGGGCCGGGGCAGGTTCTCGCGTGCTGTCCTGCCAACGTACGGAGTTCGCGTTGAAGTCGGACCTTCGGAAGGACTTGCCGCGGGGGATCCCGCCCATCCGGGTGCCGTTGGCAGCACGTACAGGGGGTCAGTGCCGAGGCCGAGATGGCCTCCCGACCTCCGTGGTATCCCAGGTTGACCTGCGGGGCCTGGTCGAAGGAAAAGGCGACCTCACTGCGCGTCGAACCACTCCGGGTGACGCGTCTTGGCCCAGGCCGTCGCCTCATCCATGGTCTGTTCATGAGCGTTTGCCGCCGAGGGCACAGGGCCGAACGCGGAGTAGAACAAACCGACTCGGCCGAACCGATCTACCGCCCACCAGTGAAACTGAAGTCCCCAACGAGGATGCGCAAAAGTCATGGGATAGGCGTATTCGAGGCGTCTTAATCCCTTCTGTGCCACCGGGTCTGACCTACGGCGAAGTCTGGCGTCCATTCCGTTCCGATCCGGTCGTACCCAGCTCCGTTCGTGCTTGCGCGTCGCTCGATGAGACGGCGGAAGTCCGTCAAGACGGACCGCTCCACGGGGGAACCCTTGCCGCGGACGCTCAGGCTGCCGCCTGGGCCCGCTCTGCGGTGTGCCGGTGCGGGCGCACCCCGACCCCGGCCGACCGGGGTCGTCCCGTACGGGCTGACCCCGACCCGAGGAAGCTGCCGATGACCTACCCGCCCCAGCCCGAACTGCTCGCGGAAGCCCTCGGGGAAGCCGCCCAGACCGCCGCGACGGCCTACCGGCCGGCCATGACCCGCATCGGCATGTCGGTGCATGGCTTCTCGGCACTCCTGCCAGGGCAGGTACTGGGATGGCCTGAAATTCTTGGGTGAACTCCCAAGTCGATTGCGATGAGCGGCCGTGCGTGACCATCCGCTGCCAGGACAACATGTCCGTTGGAGTCAGCTTCCGTGACCGGCGCAGCTCCGACGGCTAATGCGTGCACTAGTCGGTGGAGATTCAGGCTGCAGGGTTGAGCGCGTGCCTCGACGAGGCTGTGGCTTGGACCGGGAACAACAAGGACCTCGCGCCGTTCCTGGAGAAGCTCGCCGGAGACTTCACTGGTGGGGATGGCGAGCAGTGTTGGGAGACCGGCGACCACGACCTCGCCGTATCAGCAGCCTTCCGACCGGATGGACACGTCGACTTGACCTTGACGCTGCGCCCTTGGCGGAAGGCCGCAGGCGGCTGGAGTGCTTCGGTGACGACACAGCTGGAAGCCGGCGAGCAGATGGCGTCCTTTGCCGCCGGCATCCGTCACTTCCTCGAATGCCAGGCCGCTGACTGGGTGGCAGGATCGTCACACGGGTACCGGCCCGGGATGGACGGGCAGGCGGGCACGTGTCGTTGCTCTCAACGCCGGGGCGGCTGGGCGTCACGCCGTTGGGCCGTTCAGGTGCTCAGGCGGCTGCTGGTGCCGTCCTGGTCGCTGATGCTGTCGTCGTTGAACCAGCAGTCCCGGGCGGCTAGGCAGCGAAATGAGTGGGTGCTCGCGGCGGCAGAGCGACCGTGACGGCCCGCTTTCCGTCCTCGGGCCCGGTGAGGGTGTGGACGCCGGGCTGCCAATCGTTGAAGTCGCCGATTGCTGACCGGCCGGCCAGGGCATCGGGGCCCCTGACCCCAGTACGGGTGGTCGCCGATCCGGTACGAGAGCCGGAACAGCTCCGCCCGCGGCTCGACCGCCTCCGCGCCCGGCTGCCGGGCGAGCCGGTTGTAGAGCCGGCTTCAGGCCTGTTGGAGGGCGAGCAGGCCCTGAGCTACGAGAGTGGCCGGCCCTCAACCACGTCGCCCGCGCACCTGCTGCGTTCTGTGCATCGCAGTTGTCTGTCGGGGCCAACCAGTAGCTCCTTGACGACCTTGCTGCGATGGACCGGGTGCCGGTCGACGATGACATGAACCTTCCGGCGGGCCCGAGCGGCGAGGCGGTTCAGGAACGCACAGAACACCTTCGCGGTGAACTTGCCGGGGAAGACGATGAAGCACAGCGAGCCCCGCGAAGCGATCGCAGACATGATGTTGACCCTGAAGCGTCGGCCGTTGACCCGCACCAGCGGGTGTGCCCGGCCTGGGCCCAGGAGCGCCCGGGGGCGGGGGTGTCGGAGCGCAGGCCGCACTGATCAGCCCCAGCCAGGCCCGCACCTGTACGTCCTGCTGCCGGTAGGAGCGGCGGGCGTGACGCTGCGGCGTGAAGCCATGCCGGCGCAGCGTCCGCGACCTCCGGGGCCGGCCCCGCAGACCCGGCCCGGCCCGGGCGGCCGCAATCACCCGCTCCGCGCGGTCGGGGGCGCGTACGGCCCGTCCGTCGGCGTTGGCCGCCGCCGTCCGCACCAGCCGCGGGCGCCGGGCGAGGAGGTCGACCAGATCCCCGAGTCGAGCGCGTCGATCAGGGAGCGGATCTCGATCAGGTTCCGGGGCCCGGTGCTCGGCATGGGCGCCGTCATTTCACGCGGTGGTCCTCGCAGCAGCCGTCCTTGACCATTTGCTCGGTGACCGCCGCCCAGCCGCCCGGAGGCGCCGCAGGGGCGGCCGCCCGGCTCGCCCGCGGACCGCCGAAGGCCCCTTCCAGCGCGGCCCGTTCGTGCAGGACCCCGCCCCGAACGACACCGACCGTACGGATGAGGGAGGCGAAGTCCTCGAAGGGGTCACCGTCGACCAGCGTGAGGTCCGCCAGCTTCCCCCGCTCGACCGTGCCCAGGTGCCGGTCCGCCCCGAAGACCCGGGCGGGCGACAGGGTGGCCGTGGTCAGCACCTCGGCCGGCGAGAGCCCGTACCGGTGCAGGGCCCGCATGGCCATGTGCAGGTGCAGCCCGACCGGGGACAGCGGCGCGTCGGTGCCCAGCACCAGCCGGCCGCCTCCGCGCGCCACCCGCCGGTAGGCGTCGACCTCGCGTTCCAGTACGGCCAGTTCACCGTCCGTCGGCGGCCGGGAGGCCAGCCCCTGCACGACGGAGACGTCCCAGGGCGGCATCATCGCCGTCACCCGCGGGTCCTGCGCCACCTCCGGGTGCGCGCCGATCAGCGCCATCGCGGTGAACGGGGTGGCGATCAGGTCGAAGCGGCCTCGGTTGTAGATCTCCAGGGTGTCCTGGTGGGTGTGGCCCTCGGCGCTCGCGCCGTGCCCGTACTCGGCGCGGTCGGTCGACAACAGGTGCGTGGTGAGGTCCATCCCGGACTGGATCCCGGCGGCGCACAGGTGCGTACCGCTCAGCACGCCCAGCCGCTCGTGCGCGTGGCGGGCGGCAGCGGCCATCTGCCGGTAGGGGGCGCGCACGTACGTCTTGACGAAGTCCCAGTCCAGCGCGTCCGCGCGGGCCAGGGAGCGGGCGAAGCCCTCGTCGGTGCGGTGCGCGCGGCCCATGCTGTAGCCCACGCGCGAGCCGTCGAGCAGTTCCCCCGTGGCCAGCAGCCGGGGCGCCGCCAGCAGGCCCGCGGCTATGTCTTCGCGCAGCCGGGCCTGTTCGTAGGCGAAGCCTCCGAGGGAGACAGCCGTGGTGATGCCGTACGCGAGCTGGAGGGCGCCCTGGCGGGCGCCGTAGGTGTACTGCCAGGGGTGCACGTGCGAGTCCCACAGGCCGGGCAGGACCGTACGCGCGGAGGCGTCCACGGTACGGACGGCGGCGCGGCCCGGACGGTGCGGTTCGACGGCGGTGATCCGGCCGCCGCTGATGAGCACGTCCACGTCGGCGCGCGGCGCGGATCCGGTGCCGTCCCACAGCAGCCCGGCGTGCACCACCGTGTCGACAGGGGTGGGACGCCTGTAAGTCAGCGACACCGGCACGGTGCGCGGGGCTCCGGCCGGAGCGCCCGCGGCGTCGACGCCGAGCAGCCGCAGCCGGCCGCTGGACTGGTAGAGCAGCGTCCGGGAGTCCCCCGACCAGGACGGGTGGTCGGCCGGCTCCTCCGTCAGGAGGCGGGCCTCGCCCGCAGGGGCGCCGTCGGGGCCCACCGGAAGCAGCCACAGCGCGGACTCGCTGACGCAGGCCATCGCCCGCCCGTCCGGGGACCAGACGGGCCCCGAGGCGTACCGGTCGGACAGGGACACGTGCGGGGCCAGGCCGTACAGGCGGGCCGCGCCGGTGTGCGTGTCGACGACACGGATGAGGTTGTGGCCTTCGCGGAAGCGGAAGTTGAGCCGGTTGCGGTCGCAGAGGGCGAGGTAGCGGCCGTCGGGCGACCAGCTCGGCCGGCCCGGGAGCCCGCCGCCGCCCAGCGGGGTGGCCAGCACCCGCTCGGCACCGGTCGAAAGCTCCCGCACCAGCAGGTTGCCCGCCATGTCCAGGCAGGCCAGCCGGGTCCCATCCGGCGAGGGCACCCCGTGGACACGGCCGCCGGGGGCGAGGACGCTCTCCGCCCCTCCGTCGAGCTCGCGGCGGCGCACCGCGCCCAGCCCGTCCCGGTCGTCGGTCCAGATCAGCGCGCGGCCGTCAGGGGACCACACCGGGCCCTGGACGTAGGCGGTGGGCGGGCTCTGCAGAATCTTGCGCGGGGAGCCGCCGGAGACGCCCACCACCCACAGGGCGTTCAGCGCGGCGAAGGCGATGCCGCGCCCGTCCGGGGACAGGCTCGGCTGGTGGATGCCGCGCACCGGGCGGGAGGTCTCGGCCTCCAGCGCGTACTCCTTGACCGTGTAGCGGGGCCGGCGGACCCGGAGGGTTGCGTCGAGGGCGATCTCGTGCCCCCGGTCGTCGCGGTGCGGGCGGATCACCCGAAAGCGGCCGCCGACGGTCAGCAGCAGTTGCTCGTCGTCGATCCAGCGCGGCGGGGCGGGCGCGAGTTCGGCGTCCAGCGCCACCTGACGGCCGTCCACGAACAGGGCGATCGCCTCGGTCTTCGGTGGCCCGGGTGTGCTCCGCAGCCACACGGTGCGCCCCGCCGGGGAGACGGCGGGAGCCAGCAGGTTGCCCTCGGCGGCGGTGTGTTCGACGCGCGCCGCGCTCCCGTCGGCCGCGGCGGACACGAGCGTACGGGCCGTCAGCACGGGAGCGGTCCAGCCCGCGCGGACGAACAGCAGCCGGGAGCCGTCGGCGGTCCAGGCCGGGTCGAAGTCCTCCCACTGGTGGTCCTGTCCGGGCCCGTCCCGGCCGGGAAGGCCGGTCACCTGCGTCAGGGCGCCGTCGCGCACGGACACGGTCCAGATGCGGTACGGGGCGCCGGTGACGGGGTCGCCGCCGCGCTCGGAGCAGAAGGCGAGGGTGCGGCCGTCCGGGGACCAGGCGGGCGCCCGGTCGTCCCAGGGGCCGTCGGTGAGCCTGCGCAGACCGGAACCGTCCGCCCGCATCAGCCAGATGTGGAAAGCTCCGTCCCGGTAGGCGCTCATGGCGACCTGCCGGCCGTCGGGCGAGAAGACCGGCCGGTTCGGCTCCAGGTCCGGCGGAGTCAGCGCGGTGGCGGCCGAGCCGTCCCGGGGCACCGCCCACAGGACGCCCTGCACCTCGGCGACGACCCGGTCCCCGCCGGCGGTCGCGGTAGCGGCGCCGTTGGTGGCGTCCGTGAAGCGCAGGGACACGTGCTCGCCGGCCTCCGCGGTGGCCGGGGCCGGCGGTACGGGATCGGGCGACGGCGCCTCGGCCCGGGCGGGTGGGGCGGCGAACCCGTCGAGGAGCAGTCCTCCGGTCAGGGCCGTTCCTGAGGACGCCGTGAGGAAACTTCTGCGGGGAACCGGTGACACGTTCTCTCAACTCTCCTTGTCCGAGGGGGATGTACGGCCCGGCGAGGCCGGCATCCCGAAGTGGGCGGCGAGCGCCGCGAGCACCGCGACGGCCCCGCACAGCAGCCAGACGGCGTCGCCCATCAAGGCCCACGCGGCGACCCCGGCGGCGGGACCCACGGCGGAGCCGACGCCGAACATCGCCTGCGAGGCGCCGAGGTACTGGCTGCGGTTCTCCGGCGCCGCGGCCAGCGCGGGGTAGGCGGTCATCGTCGGGGAGCCGATGATCTCGCCGACGGACCACACCACGGTGGCGAGCACCAGTCCGGCGAGGCCCAGCGGCAGGGCGTAGGCGGTCAGGCCCGCGCCGACGGCCAGGATCCCGGCGATACTCGTCACTCGGGCCGGCCAGCGCTGTACCTGCCGGGTGACCAGCAGCTCGCAGAGGATGACGATGGCCCCGTTGACCGCGACGAGCACGCCGTAGACGAAGATGTCGAAGCCGTGGGCGCGCACGGCGAGCGGCAGCGTCGACAGGTATTGGGTGTAGACGGCGGAGAAGCCCAGGATGGCCAGCAGGAACAGGACGAAACCCCGGTCGCGCAGCACGGCCCGGTATCCGGTGGTGCCGGTACCCCGCGGCCGCGCCGACGGGGCGGCCGTAGAGCGCGGGGGCCGGTCGCGCGGGAGCAGCCGCTGCGCGAGCACGGCGACGCCCAGGGCCGCTGCCGCCTCCGCCCAGAAGAGCAGGGCGTACGAGTGGGTGACGAGCAGCGCCCCGATCAGCGGGGCGGCGGTGGTGCCGACGTTGGTGGCGAGCCGGTACATGGCGAAGACCATCACGCGGCGCTGCTCGCTGGTCAGGCGGCTGACCAGCTCCGCGGAGGCGGGCCGGTAGACCTGGCTCGCCGCGCCGGTGCCCGCGGCGAGCAGCAGCAGTACCGGGTAGGAGTGGGCGTACAGCAGGGCTGCGGTGAGGACGGCGTTGACGGTCATCGAGGAGACGATCGAGGCCCGGACGCCGATCCGGGCGACGAGCCAGCCGCCCAGGAGGATCCCGGCGACCGCGCCGGCGCCGTGTGCGGCGAGGGCGAAGCCCGCCCGCACCACGGGGAAGCCGCCCGCCACCATGTAGAGCACCAGGAACACCTGGAGGAAGCCGCCCAGGCGGTTCACCATGATCCCGGCGATCACCGCCTTGACGGGCAGGGGGGCTTCGCGCCAGGTGCGCGCGATGCCCACCGCTTCCATCCCGGCGGCGTTGCGCGTGCCCTCGTCCACGCTCATCGCGCTGCGGTGACCGGGGCAGCCGCTTCGAGGCGTACGGCGTCCTCGGCCGCGTTCAGGGCCGCCCGGCAGCCGTTCGCCGTGTCGGCGGCGGCCACCAGCATGGCGTAGCGGCCGGTGTGCGAGGCGGGCGGGAGTTCCAGGACGTGACCGGGCCGGGCGACGACCCGGGCGATCTCGATGGCGGCGGGGAGCCGGTCCCGGTCGATGGTGACCCGGCCCACGACGGTCTCCACCTCGGGGTAGAGGAAGCGGACGGCGGCTGCGCCGTGCCGGGCGGCGCCCTGTTCGGGCTGCTTGCCCAGGGCCAGGGAGGCGGCGGCGAGGCCGGCGTTCCATCCGGTGGCCAGCAGACCCAGGTAGGAGATGAAGTCGCCGCCGCTGCGCGCGTTGACCTCGACCAGAGCCGGGCCGCCTGCGGTGAGGCGCCACTCCGAGTGTGTCCAGCCGCGGGTGATGCCGACGGCGGCGTGCACGGTGGTCAGCGCCCGCAGCAGTTCGGGGTTGGCGAGCAGCGGGTCGGCGGCGTCGACGCCGTGGCCCACCTCTTCGAAGTTGGGCGGTGGGCTCAGCTCCTTGCGGGCCACGAAGAGCGGGGTGACCTCACCGTCCCAGATCAGGGCGTCGACGCTGATCTCGGGGCCGTCGAGGTACTCCTCCACGAGGACGGGCTGCTCGAAGCGCTCGCGTACCTCGACCATGGTGGTCCCGCGGATGCCGGGGAAGATCGCGGCGAGTTCCTCGGGCGTGCGGGCCATCCGGGTGCCCGTGCTGCCGACCAGCGCGCGTGGCTTGACCACGACGGGGTAGCCCGTCCGAGCGGCCGCCGCGTACGCCTCGTCCAGCGTGGACACGGCGGTGGAGCGGGCCTGGGGGCCGCCGGCCGCGGCCACCGCGAGACGGGTCAGGTGCTTGTCGCGACAGGTCAGTACCGCCTCAGGGGTGAGCCCGGGCAGACCGAGGGCTCGGGCCACCCGGGCAGCCGGCAGGATGCGCGTCTCGTCCCAGCACAGGATCGCGTCCGCGCCGACGGGACCGGCGTGGCGGGTCATGCCCTCGGCGTCCAGGGTGTCGACCAGGGTGTGCCCGGTGATGAACGGGGCCTCCCAGCCGGGCTCCCGGTCGGAGAACAGCCAGATCCGGTGCTCCTGCGCCACGGATTCCAGCAGGTGGCCGCGGGTCTCCTGGTCCATGGGGCTGATCAGGATCAGCAGCGGACGGACGTCGGGGCCGGGGGCGTCCGACGAGGGCGGGAACGGCGACGGGGAAGGCATCGGGGCACCTTTCGGTTCGGTTCGGGGACGGCTGCGTGCCGCGGGCCGTGCGACGGTCGGCCGTCGCGGCGCACGCGGAGCGCAGAGCAAGCGGAGGAACGGCTACGGGTTCGGGAACGGGGGTCGCAGGGTCAGGGCACGAACGTGGCCGAGACCTCGGCCCGGCGCCCGGTCAGGGTGGTGGCCGCGCCGGAGCCGACGGTCTCGGCGGCCCGTTCCGGCCGACCCCCGATCCACTCGGTGCAGGGGAGACCGGCCACCCGTGGGTCCCGTGCGGCGGCCTGCGCGGCCCGGTTGCCGTGCTTGACGACGCGCGCCCCGGCCGCGGCGGCCACGACTGCGGCCACGGTGGAGATGTCGACCGTACGGGCACGGTCGCCGCCGGTGCCGGCCACGTCGACGGTGGGGCCGCACGTCCAGGGGGCACGGCGTGGGCGCGCCTCGCGTCCACGAAGCCGCGCACCTCGGCGGTCTCCCTTGCCCCGCAACGCGACGAGCAGCGAAGGCAGTTGGTCGGAAGTCGCCCCGCCGGTCATCACCTGTTCCCCGGCCCAGGAGGTTTCGGCCACCGGCAGGTCCCGCCCGTCCAGCAGGGAACGGAGCAGGTCCGGCCAGGTCGTCGTCAGTTCGCGGGCTGTCACAAGAACACAGTCTGCGAATCCGGGTAACAGCACACCAGACCAGTTGAACGGCTCGGAACCGGACCAATCGCAATCCACCTGTAAGTTCGCGGCTGACGCAACACACGCTTGAGCAGGGGGATTCCATGACGTGGCACGTGGTACTAGAGGTCCGTCGTGACGGACCCGAGCCACTGGGAGCCCAGATCGCGGACCAGCTGCGCCGCCAGGTGGAACAGGGCCGGCTGGCGCCCCATTCCCGGCTGCCGTCCAGTCGTCAACTCGCCCAGGACCTCCAGGTGTCCCGGAGCGTGGTGGTGGAGGCGTACGAGAAGCTCACCGGGGAGGGGCTGCTGGAGTCGGTGCGCGGGTCGGGGACGCGGGTGGCGGCCCATGCCGACAACCGGATCAGGAAGCCGGTGGTTCTGGTGGACCGGGCGGTGCCCCCGGCCCGGTTCAACCTGCTGCCGGGTACGCCGAACGCGGCGACCTTCCCGCACCGCGAGTGGACCAGTTCCTACCAGCGGGCGGTGGAGTCGGCCCGCTATCAGGGGCTCGGCTATCCGCCGCTGCTCGGTGTCGACCAGCTGCGCACGGAACTGATCTCCTACCTCGGCCGGGTGCGCGGTGTGCTGGGGCACCCCGACAACACCATGGTGACGGGCGGGTTCGCGCACGGTCTGGGGCTGATCTGCGCGGCCCTGGTCGAACTGGGCGTGGACCGGCTGGCGGTCGAGGACCCCAGCCACGACCGGCAGCGCCAGTTCATCGAGGAGAACGGCATCCGGACGGTGGCGGTGCCGGTGGGGGCGGAGGGCGTGGAGATCGAACCGCTCTATGCCAGCGGGGTGCGGGCCGTGCTGGTCACGCCCTCGCACCAGTTCCCCCTGGGCATCCCCATGTCCCAGCAGCGCAAGCAGGAGCTGGTGCGCTGGGCGCAGGACACCGGCGGCTGGATCATCGAGGACGACTACGACGGCGGGCTGTGGCTGGACCACCGAGGCCGCCACCTCGCGATGCAGCCCGTGAGCCCCGAGCGGGTCATCTACGCCGGTACGGCGAGCAAGCTCCTCGCGCCCGGTCTGCGGCTGGGGTGGCTGGTGCTGCCGCCCGAGCTGACGCGGCTGATGGAGATGGTCCGGGTCCGGCGAGACCTGGGCGGCGACGGACTGATGCAGCTGGCGTTCGCGGACTTCCTGCGCAGCGGCCTGCTCGACGGTCACCTGCGCAAGATGCGGACGCGCTACCGGGCGCAGCACGGGGCCCTGATGCAGGCCGTGGAGCGGTACCTGCCGTCCGCGACGCTGGTGGGTCCGGTCGCCGGGCTGCACGTGTTCGCGACGCTGCCGGAGAGCGCGGACGAGGAGCGGCTGGTGGCCCGGGCGCTGCGGCGGTCCGTCCTGGTCAAGGGCAGCCGGGTGTTCTACGACCGGCCGGGTACCGCCCTGCCCGGTCTGGTCCTCGGGTACACGGCCCTGGGGCGGTCGAGCATCTCGGAGGCGGTCCGGCGCATCGGGGAGGCGTACGAGGAGTGATCCCGCACGATACGCCTCCCCGGCCGAACGGTGTTTCCCTTACGTTCAGTTGAAGGGGGACAATGCGGAGCGGGCCCGGATCCAGGGGTCGAGCACGGCCGTCCCCGCCGTGCGGTGCTGCGGCAGCAGCGTGCGGTCGTCGGCGTCGAACAGCCGGTCCTGGTAGAAACCGCGCAGGTACGGGGCGCCGGAGGTGCCGCCCGAGCCGGTGGCCTCCGGTGAGAGGTAGCGCAACGCCACCCCGTAGTGGACCTTCCGCCAGGCGAAGAGTTCCTGGTCGAGGCGGTAGGCCGCGTCCAGTACCCGCTGTCCGGACTCCTCGTCGGGCACCCAGCGCAGCAGGTCCCGCAACGGCTCGAAGTCCGGGTTCTGGTGCATCAGTACGTAGGAGTTCTCGGTAGCCTCGCCGAGTGCCTCGACCTTCTCGGGGTGTACCCCGAGCAGGTGGATGTGGAGCAGCTGGGTGGGAAAGGCCTGAACGGCGCTGGCGTCGCCGGTGGCCTCCCGGAAGCCGTGGAAGTGCTCGACGGGCATGGTCCTGCGCATCACGAGCAGCGCCTCGGTCTGCGCGGCGGCCATGGTCGCCGCGCGGTCCAGGCACTCGGTGGCGTACTCCCACTGCCCGGCACGCAGCCATTCGGCGGCGGACATCACCCGGGCGAGCACGCCCCAGGTGGTGGCCTCGACGAGGTGGATCACCCGCAGGAAGGTGACCTCGTCGTGCTGGGTGGTTTGCGGGAGGACGGCCAGGTGCTCCAGGATGTCGGCGCGGCCGTGCGGGAGCAGATAATCCTGCCAGTGGCGGGGCGGTTCGGCGGAGGCGGGCCGCAGCGCGGGAGCGCGGCCGGCGGTCAGCGAGACCAGCGAGCCGAGCCGTGCAATGCGCTCCGTGAGCTGCGCGGCGCTGGGCAGTGCGTCCTGGGCCCACTTCTCGGTGCCTTCGACGGTGCGCTGTTCGTACGCCCGCCAGCCCGCGGCGGTGGCGCGGATCGCCTGCCAGCAGGCCCGCTCGACGGCGCCGTCGGGGGCGTGGGAGCGGGTGCCGAGGACGTGGTTGAGAAAACGGACGTTGCCGTAGGGCTGGTAGCGCTTGCCGCGCCGGTCCAGGGGGCCGCCGCCGCGGGCGGCGACCTCCTGGGGGCTCTCGCCGCCGGGGAGAGCCAGTTTCCATTCCGCCTGGAAGACGAGCTCGGCGAAGCGGAGCACGGCCCGCTCCTGGCGGGTGAGCCGGTCGCGGTCCAGGGCGAGAAGGACGACGATGTCCTCGTAGGCCTCGGCCATCCAGGCGCGCAGTTCGGGGTCGAGGCGGTCGCGGCCCTCGGCGCGGGCGTGGCGGACGTAGTCGGCCAGGTCGAAATCCAGTACGGCGCGTAAGGTCGTCGTAGTGGTGGCGGTGGTCGTGGTGCGCATCTCGGTTCCCCCCGGATCGCTGGTGACGCTTCAAACGGTGTGGTCGGTGGTGCGCCCGGTCATTCGTCGGCGAGGGCCGCCGAGAAGGGCAGGGCGTCCCCGCCGCCCCGCAGGTGGTCCAGCGCGTCGAAGACCTCCAACCGGCTCTCGGCCTCGGCCGCCAGGGCCCGCGCCGAGTCGGCGAAATGGTCCTCCAGCGCGGCCCAGCCCGGGGCCGCGGGCCCCTCCGGCCCCCCGGCCGTGACCATGCTTCCCGGCACCCGGGTCACCAGGGGGAGCGCCAGGGCGTCCTCGCCGAGCCGGCTGTTGACGTACGCGGCCGCGGAACGTGCCGCGTCCATGTCCCGCTGCGGGTAGGGGCCGACCACGTCGGTCGCTCCGAGCAGCACCAGCTCCGCCGCCCGGAGCGAGTCGAACTCCGCGTCCAGGGGCAGCGCGTCGATGCGCCCTGCCAGTAAGGACAGCGTGGGGACGTCCGCGGGCCGGTAGAAGTGGATGGCCTGCAGGGTGCACCCGGCGGCCGTGAACTCGGCGACGGTGGCGCTCTGCCGGGCGGCGTCGCCCGGTACGCGCACGTAGACCCCGCCGACGTACTGGCGCTGCCAGCGGGCCGCGGCCTGCTGGAGGCGGGCCGGTCCGGCGCCGTCCGGGCCGGCGGATATGAGGATGCGGCGCTGGTGGCGGCTGGGCAGCGGGTCCTGGGAGAGCCGCTCGCAGTCGGCCGCGCTGAAACCGGTCACAGGAGCACCTCCAGTACCTCGGGCTCGGAGCCGGCCGCCGTGAGGAGTTCACGCAGCACGCCCACCCCCGCGTCGAACGCCTCGACGGGCAGCCCGGGGGCGTCGTACACCGTGAAGACCAGGTGCCGGGAGTTCTTGGTGACGCTGGTGCGGCGGTCGGGGCCTTGGAGCACCGAGGCCACGATCGCCGTCGCGTCCCGTACCACGGGCTCGTCGCGGACACAGGTGACGGTGGAGCGGAACCCGGTGAAGGACTCGCCCTCGCGCGCCCAGTCGAAGCGCAGTCCGCCGTCGATGGCGTCCGCGTCCTGGGCCCCCATGAGTACGCCGGTGGTCAGCTCCGCGTACAGCAGCGTGTCGATGGTCGGCATGATCGAGGGCAGGCCCTTGCTCCGGGCCGCGGCGATTTGGCCGGGCAGCGGACAGGTGTGGCCCTGGGCCTCGAACCACCGGGCGTAGACCCGCGCCACCTCGGCCGCGCGCGCGAACACGTCCTCGACGTCGGGCCGTCGCGCCAGTTGCAGACGCCGCTCGTCGAGCAGCGCGCCGAGGGCAGCGGGGTCGACCGCTGCCGCGACGGCGCAGAAGCGGGTCGTTTCAGCCGATCCGGACGGCCTACGGCCCGCGCTCAGTGCTGGCGCTTTCAAAAGGTTCTCCCGATTCACTTGCCGCGCGTACTTCGCGTGATCATTCCAACAGCCTGACGGAGTCCACCCAAGGCCACTCCGGGCGCCGTGGTCCGTACCAGTCTTGGTATGTGGACGTATCCGACCACCGGTTCCGTGCGTGCGTACCCGCACGACACGTTCGTTGCGGTCGTCCCACGGCAGGACGGACTCTCCGCTGACGTCCGCGCGGCGCCGCAGCAGCAGGATCACGTCGCGCATCCGAGGCACCATCCGCTCCCGCCTCCAGTCCCTCGGTGTCCGTCAGGGCCGGCTCCCGGGAGGAGGACCGATGACCGCGATCCAGCGCCTTCGACCAGGGCCGCCCGGTGACGATCGACGGGCTGGTCACCATTCCGATCAAGGTCTACCCCGCTACCGAGTCGCACGCGGTGTCCTTCTGGCAGACCCACCTCGCCGACGGCGGCCTGATCAGTAACCGAAAGGTCTGCGAGCTCGACGGCCGCAAGCTGCGGCAGGACGAGATCGGCCGCGGTTACGAGACCGCGACGGGCACGCTCGTGGAGATCACCGACGCCGACCTCGACAACATGCCGCTGCCGACCGCGAAGGCCATCGAGATCGTCGCGTCCGTCCCGGCCGACAGCATCGACCCGATCCAGATCGGCGCCTCCGGCTACCTCGCCGCCGCCGCCGACGCCGTCGGCGCCAAGCCGTACGAGCTGCCGCGCCAGGCCCTGCAGCGCAGCAGCAAGCTCGCCGTCGCCAAGTTCGCGATGCGCGACCGCGAGCGCCTGAGCCTCCTGCGCGTCATGGACAAGGTTGTCGGTAGCTTCGGATATTCGAGTGTGCGGAATAGGGCTGCAATCCGGCTCTGCTGCGCTTCACACCCGGCTGGCTGGGAAGCTTCGTGCTGCCTCGGTGAGCGAGGGGATCGCGGCCGGCTCGGCCATCGCACCTCGCGGTAGCCTCTCGCCATGAGTCATGGGGAGGGCGAGGGCGCGCTGGTTCTGGAGGCGCAGGAGATGTTCGCCGCAGGGCAGAGCGACGAGGAGGTCTTCGCCGAGCTGGCCGCGAGGACCGGCAACTGGGGTGGCTGTGTGTTGGCCGTGTGCTTGGCCCTGGGTGTGCCCCGGACTGACGCCGAGGTCCGGCTCCGCGAGGTCGAGCCACTCTTCTCAGACTTCGCGGTGGGTGAGGAGGAGGACCTCGCCTTCCTTCTCAGGTTTGGGCACGTCTTCATCGTGGACCGAGTACTTGAGGAACACGAGGAGCGCATCCGCGACCTCTTGGGAACCGCCGCTGGTGCCCGCGGAGGCTATCCCGGCGGCCTGCTCGCGTGGTTTCGCAGCGGGGAGCTCACGAAGATCTTCCTCTACTTCGCCAAAACCCGTTTCCGGGACGGGCGCGGCTCACCACCCGATTTTTGGGCCGCCATGACCGTGGCGGGTGAACTCCTGGCCAGCCAGGACCGCCCGGACCACGAAGAGGTGACTGCAGGGCTGGAACGATGCCGCACGCAGGCTGCGGCCATCAGCTCGAAGTAGCATCGTCATCGACGGACATCCCCCGCTGGGTAGGCGGTCCTGATGGCTCCCCACGGCCCAACAGCCCCGCGCAGGCCACGCCGAATCCTGTAGCAACGCCCGCGTTCGCTCCCTACAGTCGCTGCATGGCCACCGAGGACGAGAACCCAAGTCAGCCCGATATCACCGCGATGCTCAAAGACCAGACCGGTGCCTGCGAGGCGGCACGCGACGCCATCGCCGCGGGCGGCGAGGTAATGCTCTACAACGGACAGCCGCCACAGTGGATGGTCCTCGGCATCGCTGCGACAAGGCTGAAACGGTCGTTGAAGATCGGCCTGACGACCCTCGGCCTTGACGAGACCGTTGAGATCCTCGGAGCTCTGCACCGCGACGAGCACCTGCGTACCGGCAACATCAGCGCAGCAGACCGGTCTTGGTTCTTCACCCTGTACTTCGACGCCACCGGGACCGAGCTCTTGGCGTGCAGCGGCGTCAAGAATGAGCGTCCCTCGCGGGGAGACGGTCAGAAGCTCCAGCTGTAGAGGCCGCCACCCGTATTTGCCGCAGACGCTGCGAGGCGGGCAACGCCCTGCAAGACCGCAAGGAGATCATCGTCGGTCATATCGTCGCCGTCCTCAGATCGGAGCCGCGCAATCCAGCGGCCTGCGAGCTCGTCGAGTTCGGCGGAACTGGCTTTGCCGAGCGCTCGGGTCAGCCGCTTCGGCAGAGCGAACACCTCAACGCCATCGTTCAAGGGGGCGGTGACCCACTCCGGCCATGGCCGCCACGCATAGAGCTGCTCAAGCGGCGGGGCCTCGGTTGAAGGCGCCTCGAAGTACATGTCCCACTCGGCGATGGCACTGTCTGGCTCAATAAATCGGCAGGTCACGGTCTCACAGTCCCCGCCCGGTACCCGCAGGCGCGTCGAGGCGGCCGTCTCGTCGTCAGGGGCGAGGAAGAACACTATGTCGTGGGCCATTCGAGCATGATGGCAGCGCGCGGCAGACGGGGTGCTGGGCAATCGATCTCAGTCGTCTGATCTGCGGGCAGGACCTTCAGGAAGAGGAGAACCACCCGGCTTGTCGCGCCGAACCGCATGGCTACCCCGCCAAGATCATCCAACTGCCCCTTGGGCTCACCATGGACCCCGACGAGGACCCGGCCGGCGCATGGGTCCGGTGCGGCGCCTCATCAGCGTTGAGCCAAGTCAGCTGCGTAGTGGATGCGGCTGGCTGCGGCCTCGGCGGTCCAGTGTTCGGCTGAGGTGATGCTCAGGCCGAGGAGTCGGCTGATGACAGCGGCGGGAAGCTCTGCGGCGAGTTCCATCAGGGTGGTGTTGCGGGCGGGGCGGGCCCGGATGCCGAGTTGGTTCAGGCGTTGGACCAACGGCTGAACGGTGATGGGCTCGCCTGCCGTTTGGCCAGGGATGAGCCAGCGGTGGTCGTCGGTACGGCCGAGAACACCGCGGCCGTGGCGCTGGGCAGCGAGGCCTAGGACGAGGTGGTCGAGAGGGGTGGGCAGGACGGTAGGTTCGGGACCGAGCGCGAGGGTGACATGCTCGCCAGTGCATGCGAGCTGGTCGAGGCGGAGGCGGGCGATACGGCTAACGGGCTGCCCGTACAGCAGCACGAGCAGGCCGGTCACCCGGGTGAGCGGTTCGAGGTTGTCGTCTTGGATAAGTCGGCGGACCAGGCGCCATCTGCGGTCGTGCCCGAGAACGGACACCTGGGTGTTGCCGCGTGCGCGGGGGATGGCCACGCGGTGGGCCAAGCGGTGGGCGACCGCCCAGGACAGGAAAGTACTGGCGGTGTAGCGCAGGTAGTGGCGGCCGCTGAGCCAAGCGTCGATGTCGTGCTGGGAGCAGGCGGTGAGGCTGGTGCCCTGGTCACGAAGCCACACTGTCAACGCGGCGCCGGCCTGGATGTCACGGCGTACGCCGATGGCCTGGTAACCCGACGTAGTGGCTGGCAGGGAGATCCGGCGCAGCCGCTTGAAGTGGTGCCAGGTGGCGAAAGAGCGAACCGCGTGCCGGTCCTCAGGATCAGGAAGGTTCCCAAGGGCGCGGGGGAGCCAACGCTCCAGGGCGGCCAGGCGTTCGTCGCGGGGCGGGAGCACGCCGTCGACCACGAGGGCGGCGCGCAGCTGGCGTACAGCTCTCGCGGGAGCCAGGCCGTCGAGGAGAACATGGGTGAGCGGGCCTTCGGCCTGGGCCAAGGCGGGCAGCACGGCTTGCGGGCCGGGTCGCTCCTCCAGCCAGCGCAGGACAGACCGGGGCTCGGCCCGATGCAAACTGCGGGCGACCGCCCGTAGGCCGGGGGCGACGGTGCCATCAGGGCCGGCCAGGAGCCGGTCCAGGAGCGCAACGAGTGCGCACGGGGGACACAGGCCGTGGCGGTGCAGCCGGGTCACGACCTTGCAGCCGACGCACGGCTGACGGGCGATCGGATGGGCGGCGTAGCAGGAGCGGCACAGAGGCGCGCCGTCCGGCGTGCGCCCACCGACGCGGCGCTTCCACCCGCATTGTGAACACGCCAGCCGCTGGCGCCCGCAGTTTGCGCACAGCGGCCGGCCGTCCTGCCTGCGGACCTCAACGCGTCGTTCCAGGCCACAGCCCGCGCACACGACCGCACGTCGCTGGAGGTTGTTGCACGACCCGCACTGCGGGCTGGGGGTCTTGGCGTACAGGCAGGGCCGGGTACGGCCGCATGTCGAGCAGACCGCGGGCGGGAGGCGATAGCAGCGGGCACAGAGTCCGGCCCCATCGATGCGCCGCACGATCCACGCCGTGCGGCCGCAGCCCGTGCACGCAGAGTGGTTGGCAGGGTCCGCACGAACGCACGGCAGACACAGGGCGGCGCCACAGGAGTCCCGCCCGCCTACCGGCCGGATCTTCCCGCACCGTCCGCAGGGTTCCGTCCGGCCCCTCACATAGCAGGACCGGCATACCCGCACACCGCCCAGCGGGGAGGCGACCCCCTCCTTCCCACACAGGCCGCACACCGGGCGGACCACCACCTGAGCACCGCGGGCCAAGAGAGCGTCGATGAAGCGAACCATCCGGGCCGAGCCCCGGGCACCGGCACCCGTCAGCAGGACAGGATCCGTGCGCAGGGCCCGGGCGATTTCCCGCCGGCCGGCCAAGCTCGGGGCAACCGCACCCAGGGCCTCGGTGACAACGGCCGGGTCCAGCCCCGGCTCGACAGCCAGCACTGCCTCGATGATGGCCACCGACGCAACGGCGGCGCTCTGGGACAGCCCCTCTTCGGTGGACACTGCAGGCCTACTCAGGCAGGATCCGCGCCCGGCGCGGGCGCAGCGCACCCAGCCCCTGATCGGCCGTACCGCCAGTTCCTGGAGAGGGCCTTGCCTCGCCCGCGGTGCGACGACGGACCGCCGACGCCGCGACGGGCTCGATCAGCTCATCCATCGAGCAGCCCAGAATGTCGAGCAGAGCCATCAGCGTGTTCAGGTTCAGCCTCTCCGGCTTCTCCGCGACCAGCCGGTACACCTGGCTCGACGACAGATCGATCCCCCGCTCCGAGAGCAGCGGCGCCAGGTCGGTAGTCGAGAACATGCCCCGCAGGGCCATGACCTCCCTCAGCCGCCACCGGTAGTCCAGCTTCGCGCTCATCGGTCCCGCCCTTTCATTGCCCGGCCAAGGTCCGGTCCAGGATCTTGCGCATCATCGTGTTCATGAAGTCCCCGCTCACCCCGGTGTAGATCGCGGTCGTCGAAGCGTAGAGGTGCCCCACCTGTTCCTGGACGAACTTCGGATCCGCTCCGTCCTCGATCAGATGCGTCACGTAGGAATGACGCAGGCAGTGCGGGGTCAAGTCCTCGGCCAGACCGATCGCGCGCCGGTACTCAGCGAACCGGTCCTCGATCTCCCGCGGCTGCAGCCGGCCCCCACGCTCGGTCAACCACAGGTCCGGACCGTCCGCCGCCCGGTAGCGGGGGCGCAGGTTGACCAGATAGTCCTCGGCCGCCTCCACCGCCCACGGCATCACGCTCAGCACCATCCGCCGCCGCGGCGGCGAGCCCTTCGTCCGCTTCCCCCACCGCACGTGCAGCGACCCGAAACGGCCCAGCTCCGGTGCCTTCGGGTTCCGGTACCAGTCCGCGACTTCCAGCCTCGCGGCCTCACTGCACCGCAGCCCCCACCCGTAGATCACCTTGAACACCGTCGAGTCCCGGTACGCGGCCAACGCTCCCTTGCGCCCGCGTCGTACCGCACGCTCCACCTGCTCGTCGGCGTAGTCGAAAAGTGCCTGGCACTCTGCCCTCGTCAAGGGCCGACGACCTGGGCCGCCCTCGTACTCAGCCAAGTGCGCCACGGTGTTCCACTCGTGGCAGATCTGCACCGGATGCGTCCCGAACCGCTCCTCGCACACCGCTGGCCACTGGTAGTACGGCGAGGTGATGTAGTCGCAGAACAACCGCATCGCCCCTTGATAGGACCGGATCGTCGACGGCGCGGTACGGCCCGCCGACACAAGGTCGGCCATCCACTCGTCGAGGTGACTGGCCGACCAGGTCCACGGATGCTCGTTCGTCCGTGCCACGAACCGGCGCACGACCGACGCCCGGGCCTCGACCGTCCTCCTCTGCAAGCCGCGTCCGCCAACCTGCTGGGCACCCCAACCCGACAGCATGGCCTCGAACACAGCCTCCTTGGGATGCAGCAGGGCCACGCCCTCCACCAGCGCCATCCGGGACGCGCCCGGTACTGAGATCCGCTCCACCAATCCACCTCTCCAGACGCGTGAATCATGCAGTAAATGCATGATCATCGGCAAAGGGGCAGGTCGACGAGTCGAGATCGCCGGGTAGCGTCTGCGACAAGACCTTCAGCCACCAGGCCCTCGACCCAACGCCGTCCTGCATCGGATGCAATTGCCCGGGGTTGATCGTCCTGCACGGCCTGCGCTGGCCGGACGAGATCCGCGCCACCGACCAGGTCCCCGTCCCCGACGCCGCCCTCGCCCTCGCCGAAACCCTGTCCGGGCTCGACATGAGCGAGCTGCGCGACGAGTACCGGGCCGCCCCGGAGCAGGTCATCGCCGCGTAGGCCGGCGGCGAGAGCCCCGCGGCCGCCGAGGTCGTGGTCAGCCTCGGCGCGCGTGCAGGCGGCGAGCATCCGCAGGCAGGGGGTGTCGAGTCCGGCGACGAGCGCATCACAGGCGGCATTCACGACATCGCTTGCGCGGATTTCCCCATGCTCCAGAGAGCGGCGCGCCCTTCCCGCGCCGACCAGCTGGGAGACCTGTATCGGCGATCCGGTCGGCCGTACCGCGCGACACCTCACCATGCGAGCCCACCAGTCCCGCCCGGCGTGCAGAGGTACGTACTGATCCGGTGTCGGCCGTGGCCCGGCAGGCGGAGCACGGCCCGACCGCCCTCTCGGGCCTCTGTCGGGTCATCACATATCGCGGCTCATTGGAATGAAGATGCCGCGCAGAAACCGTTGGCCAACTCTTGGCTGCTGCTACCAATTGCCCTGCGCTCGAAGCGGGATGGAAATCCCACTCGCCGCCGGGCGCTCATCCCACTTCTCCACCAGGAACGGATTTCGCCCTCATGGCAATCACCCTCCGCAAGACGCTCGCCCTCACCACACTGGCGCTGACCGCTTCCTTCCTGCCGGCCACCGGGGCACAGGCAACCAGTGCTGCAGCCCCGACGCTGAAGGCTCCCGGCCTCTACTGCCTCGCCAACGCCTGGAACACTCCGAACATCTCCACCAAGCCCTGCGACACCAAGGACCAAGGCCAGCACTGGACCCTCTCGGGCCACCAGATCTCCCTGACCAACGCCCCGGCCTACTGCCTCGCCAACACCTGGAACGCCTCGGACGTCTCGGTGAAGCCGTGCAACCCGAAGGACCAGGGACAGTACTGGAACGTCTCGGGCCAGCAGATCACCCTCGCCTACGCCCCGGCCTACTGCTTCGCCAACGCCTGGAACACCCCGAACGTGTCGACCAAGCCGTGCGACACCAAGGACCCGGGCCAGCGCTGGGTGATCTTCAAGGATCAGATCAGCCTCGCCGCCGCCTGACCTGAGCCCCCATCGAACGCCTGAACGGGTTCATGGGGTCCCGGTGTCGAGACCAGCTGTCGGGAGTGCTCGTGTCCCGACAGCCGGCAGCCGCCGAGGTTCCGGTAAGAAGACCCCGTGAAGACGAAGATGGCCTTGTGCATCGCTACGACGGCTTTCACCGCGGTGCTCGCGACGCCGCCGGCGGCTACGGCGCCTGCCGCACCGCATCAGGGTGGCCTGCATTTCGGTGCGCGGTAGTTCGATACCACCGCGCTGGCCCCTTCATCGCCCGTAACGGGAACGAGGGTACCCGGAGCCCCTCCGGCGGGACCCGGGGTCACTGCAGGCCGGAGAGCTTGAACACGGTACGGGCGGTTTCACCGTCGATGCGCGCCGCCAACTGGCGCAGCGCCGTGGCGCCGCACAGCAGAGTGCCCCGCCGGATCGAGATGCGGGTGTCCTCGTCGAAGCGGCGCCACATGGCGGGATTCCTGAACAGGACGGTCGGGTCGATCTCGACCACGTTGCCCTTCGTGTCGCGCAGGATCATGCGCTGGGCCACGCCGTCGGACCACCTGATCGAGACGAGGCTGTCGGTACGGACCATGTGCCCCGTCAGGAGGCCGCGGGCGCTCAGTACGCCGGGACCCGTTGTAACCCGTAGCGGCAGCAGGATCACGAAGACGAGGACCGCCAGGCCGGTCCAGAGGGCGCGTCGTGTCGAGCGTGCCGAAGCCCGCGTCCACGGCGAGGAGGGCCGTGTACAGGAGACACGTCACGCCGATCGCCGTGCGCCGATCGCCGGCCCAGTGGATGTCGTCCGAGCGGGGTCCTGGAGGCTCTGCGACGGCGGCCCGTGCGCCGCTGACGGATCGCGTGAATCGTCGTCCCATGGGGAGACGGTAGGGCGGGTGCCGGCCTGCGGATCGGCCTCTGACGCGACGCTGATGCGGCGGCTACGGCATGGTGATGGGAACGTCTCGCGGGCCGCTCACGTGCGTACAGCCGTAGTGTCGCCCGCGCGTGCCGTGACGTGTGCGCGTCCGGTGACGTGGTGCACGTATGCGCGGGTCAGGCGGAAGCCGGCCGTCCAGGCCCCCCGCCAGGGCCGCCCCAGCCGGCGTGTGTCCAGGCGTTCTCGGGGTGGAGTGCGGCCAGCGCCGGAGCGTCTTCGTGGGTCAGGCGTCGGACCGTGATGCCGCGCGGTGCCCGGGGGAGGGGCGCCGGGACCCGGTGGACGTACAGCATCCGCTCCCAGGGCACGATCCGGTCGAAGGCGGAGGCGAGGGACGGCCCGAACCATGCGGGGGCTTCGACGTACCGGTCGGCGAACCGCGCCAGCGCATCCGGTGCGAGGAGGCTCGGCTCGCCGCGCAGCAGGACATGGTGCGCGCAGCTGACGGCGAGCACGCGGGGCCGGTCGGGCCGGTCGGCCCACCACTGCTCGTGGCCGGTGGCCAGCACGTGCTCGGCCAGGCTGCCGGGGCCGGGCGAGCCGGCGGGGAACCAGCGGTTCAGGGCCGGCAGCTGCTGCGGGGCGATTTCGAACATGGGGCCTCTCCGGGCTGTGCCCCGGACGTCCGGGCGGAGGAAAGCAGGGCACCGGTGCCTGCGAACGGTGGCGCCCCGCGCCTGCCGGGACGGCGGTGGGCACGGGGCGGGAGCGGCCGCCCGTCGTACGGGCGGGGACGGGCGGCCGCGGATCGGAGGGCGCTTCAGCGCACCGTCGGGTGAGCAGCGCGCGGGGCCGGGCGCACAGTATGAGGTGGCCGGTCGTGATGGCGCTGACCGTTGTTCACCTCGTCCATACAACGGGGTGGCGAGCCCGCACTCAACGAGGTCGGAGCGTCCTTGACACAGCTCTTACACGGGCCGGCCCCGCTCCCGTAGGGAGGCCGTCAAGGTCACGTCCGTGGGCGTATGGACGTCGTCAACGCCCGTCGGCACGGGAGGAAACGGCTGTTTGCTCGAGTGAGCCGTCCCGTCTCCGCAGGACGCACGACAGGAAGGCGGCACGCCGATGACCCGGGTGCTGGTGGTCGATGACGAACCGCAGCTCGCTCGGCTGATGGTCATGAACCTGGAGGCACGCAAGTACGAGGTGAAGTCCGCGCAGGACGGGGGTGAGGCCCTGGACGCCGTTGCAGCCTGCCGGCCGGACGCGGTCCTGCTGGACCTCGGGCTGCCCGACATGGACGGGATCCAGGTGATCAAGAACCTGCGGGGGTGGTCGCAGGTACCCGTACTGGTCGTCTCCGCCCGCCACGGTTCGAGCGACAAGATCCAGGCCCTCGACGCCGGCGCCGACGACTACATCACCAAGCCCTTCAGCATGGACGAACTGCTTGCCCGGCTGGCGGCCGTGGTCCGCCGTACGCCCGACCGCAGCGCGACCGCCTCGGACGAAGCGGTGGTGGAGACCGAGGAGTTCACCGTCGACCTGCCGGCGAGGAAGGTCAGGCGGAAAGGGAAGAACGTCAGACTCACACCGACGGAATGGCACCTGCTGGAGGTCCTGATCCGCAACCGCGGCCGGATGGTCAGCCAGCGCAGGCTCCTCCAGGAGGTATGGGGTTCCTCGTACGGGACGCAGACCAACTACCTGCGGGTGTACATGGCGCACCTGCGGCGGAAGCTGGAAGCGGACCCGTCGCACCCGCGTCACCTGATCACCGCTCCCGGTATGGGGTACCGCTTCGAGGTGTGAGCGGTACCGGAGTATGTGGAGGCGGGGCGGCCCTCCCGCGTGAGGGCCGCCCCGCACAGAGGCCGGAGGCTCAGCGCTGACCGGGTTTGGAGCCGCGGTTGGCTCCCTTGCGGCGGCGGGCCTTCTTCTTGCGGGAGCGCTTGGACACGGTGGCGTGCCCCTTCAGGCGGTGTGGCCGACGAGGAGGTCGGCGAGCTTGTTGAGGCGCTTGACGGTGCGGTCCTCGGTGGCTGCCGGTGCCGGGGCGACGCGCTCGGAGCGGTCGTAGTACGCGCCGTTGACGATGTCGGTCGCCGGGTCGCAGAGCCGCACGACGTGTCGGGCGCCCTCGGTGGCCGGGGCACCCTCGTGTCCGTAGAGGGGAAGGAGACCGGTCGCGCACACGCCGGGGTTCACGGAGACGGCGGTGACGCGCGGGTCGGCGGCGAAGACGGTCAGGGCCAGCTGCGACTGAGCGTAGGCGGCGAGCCGGGAGCAGCGCCGCAGCCGCTGGGGGTCGTTCCACTGGATGGCGCCGGTGCGGTGGAGCGAGGAGGACACGTTGACGACGCGGCCGCCCGGGTCGCTCGTGAGGGCGGGCTCCAGGAGGTTGGTGAGGAGGTAGTGCGCGAGGAAGTTGACCTGGAAGGCGACCTCGTTGCCGTCGGGCGCGAGCGTGTGGCGCTCGGGTGCGGCGATGGCCGCGTTGTTGACGAGTACGTCGAGGTGCGGGTACTCGCGTACGACGGCGTGCGCCAGGTTCTCGACCTCCTCCAGGCGGACGAAGTCGGCGGCGAGCGGCCGCAGCTGGCCGCTGGCGATGCCGTCGGCGGCGATGAGGCGGTCGGTCGCGGCCTGGGCCTCTTCGGCGGTACGGCCGTGGAGCAGGACGACGGCGCCGCTCCGGGCGAGCAGGCGAGCGGTCTCGTAGCCGATGCCGGCGGTGGCGCCGGTGACGAGGACGGTACGTCCGGACGGGGATGCAGACATGTGGGATTCCTGGAAACGGGCACGGCTGACGCGCCCTGCGCCCCGGCGTCATACAGGGACGTGGGCGGGCTCAGGCCATGCGGTGAAGGTGGGAACGCGTACGGAGCCCCGATGGCCGGAGTCCGTCAGGACGCCGGCGGCGGGTACGCAGAGGACGCGCGGCCGATGTCAGAGGGCCGGGCGGACAGCGGGCGCCGTCGGCTGCACCTGATGAGGTGGCCGATCGTCGTGGCGCGGACCGCTGTTCATGACTCGATCCCACCGCATCGAAGGTGTGGCGGGCAAGCCCGCGGACGCTCTTTGACGACCTTCTGATGCCCGGCGTCAGGCCGGCGTCAAAGATCGATTTCTGAGCGGAAGGAACACGTCAAGGGGCGCTTCCCAGGTCTTTCACCCGGCGCAGACTGATCGTGCGACGGAGCCGGCGACGGGCCGGCGGCACGCGGCGTCGGCGGTGGCCTGAACACCGCGGACGAAGAGCACGGTCCCACCGTGGGGTAAGGGACGGTGCGACCGTGCGCCCGTCAGCTGTCGCGCAACACAGGAGCCGTCCGGCTCTCCGGTGTGGGGATACCGGGGGCCGGACGGCTCGCGTGCGTGGGCGCCCGTACGGAGGATCCGTACGGGGTCAGGTGACCGCCGAGGTCGGGAGTTCCGCGCTGACCGGGGGAGCGCTGCCTGCCACGGGGAGAGTGATGACCATGGTGAGGCCGCCGCCGGGAGTGTCCTCTGCGGTGAGGGTGCCGCCGATGGCTTCCGTGAAGCCCCGGGCGACGGCGAGGCCCAGGCCGACTCCGGCGCCCCGCGGGGCGTCGCCGTGGCGCTGGAAAGGCTCGAAGATACGGTCCTTGGCCTCGTCCGGGACCCCGGGCCCGCGGTCGACGACGCGCAGCTCGACGCGGCTGCCCAGGGCGCTGGCGGACACGTGGACGGGTTGCCCCTCGGGGCTGTACTTCACGGCGTTCTCCACGATGTTGGCGACGGCCCGTTCCAGCAGACCCCGGTCGACGGCGATCATCGGGAGCGTCTCGGAGATGTCCAGGTCGACGCTGTCCTCCGGAACGCCGCCAAGGGCCATCGGGACCACCTCGTCGAGGTCCGTCTCGCGGATCAGTGGGACGACGGTGCCGGTGTTGAGACGGGACATGTCGAGCAGGTTCCCGATGAGGGCGGAGAGGCGGTCGGCGCCGTCCTCGATGCCTTCGAGGAGCTCGGCCTTGTCTTCCTCGGACCATTCGACGTCGGCTGAGCGCAGGGAGGTGACGGAGGCCTTGATGCCGGCGAGTGGGGTCCGCAGGTCGTGGCTGACGGCGGCCAGGAGGGCGGTGCGGATGCGGTTGCCCTCGGCGAGCGCCCGTGACTTCTCGGCCTCGTCGACGAGGCGCTGACGGTCGAGGACCACGGCCGCCTGTGCGGCGAAGGCACCGAGGACGCGGCGGTCCTCGGCGGGCAGGACCCGGCCGGTGAGGGCGAGAGCCATGGTGTCGCCTATGGGCAGGTCCACGTCCGCGTCCTCCGGCCGTCCGACCGGGCTGGTGCCGACGGAAGCCGCCGCGGTCCAGGGGTCGACTTCGCTGGTGCGCTCCAGGAGGGTGACCGACTGCATGGCGAAGGTCTCGCGCAGGCGCTCCAGGAGGGCGTCGAGGGAGTTCTCGCCGCGCAGGACGCTGCCGGCGAGGAAGGAGAGGATCTCGGACTCGGCGCGCAGCCGGGCGGCCTGGTGGGTACGCCGGGCGGCCAGGTCGACCACCGAGGCGACGGACACCGCCACACCGACGAAGATCGCTATGGCGACGATGTTCTTCGGGTCGGAGATGGTGAACTCGTGCAGCGGCGGGGTGAAGAAGTAGTTCAGCAACAGGGAGCCGAACGCTGCCGAGGCCAGTGCGGGGAGCAGCCCGCCGAGCAGGGCCGCCGCGACCGTGAAGGTCAGGAAGAGCAGCATGTCGTTGGCCAGGCCCAGGTCCGGCACGACCAGGTTGAGCAGGACGGCGAGCAGCGCGGGCCCGGCGATGCCGGTGAGCCAGCCCCAGATGATGCGGGAGCGGCCGAGGCGCGCGCCCCGTGTGACGGGCAGGGTACGGCGGCCCTTGGCAGCCTCGTCGTGGGTGACGATGTGGACGTCGAGGTCCGGGCCGGATTCGCGGGCGACCGTGGCGCTGACACCGGGGCTGAAGACGGACTGCCACGACCGTCTGCGGCTGACGCCCAGCACGATCTGGGTGGCGTTGCAGCCGCGGGCGAACTCCAGGAGCGCGTCGGGGACGCTGTCGCCTATGACGTGGTGGAAGGTGCCGCCGAGGTCCTCGACCAGCGTCCGCTGGACGGCCAGCTCCTTGGGTGAGGCGGACGTCAGTCCGTCGCTGGCGGCGATGTAGACGGCAAGGACCTCGCCGCCCGCGCCCTTCTCGGCGAGGCGGGCCGCGCGGCGAATGAGGGTACGGCCCTCCGGGCCGCCGGTGAGGCCGACGACGATGCGTTCGCGGGCCTGCCAGGTGGAGCGGATGTTGTGCTCGCCGCGGTACTCCTGGAGGTACTCGTCCACGCGGTCCGCGACCCACAGCAGCGCGAGCTCGCGCAGGGCGGTCAGGTTCCCGGGCCGGAAGTAGTTCGAGAGGGCCGCGTCGACCTTGTCGGGCTTGTAGACGTTGCCGTGCGCCATGCGACGGCGCAGTGCCTGCGGGGACATGTCGACCAGCTCGATCTGGTCGGCGCGCCGCGCCACCTCGTCCGGGACGGTCTCCCGCTGCCGCACCCCGGTGATCGTCTCGACGACGTCGCCCAGCGACTCCAGGTGCTGGATGTTGACGGTGGACACGACGTCGATGCCGGCCTGGAGGAGCTCCTCCACGTCCTGCCACCGCTTGGCGTTGCGGGAGCCGGGGACGTTGGTGTGCGCCAGCTCGTCCACCAGCGCCACTGCGGGGCGCCGCGACAGGATCGCGTCCACGTCCATCTCGGCGAAGGTGGAGCCCCGGTACTCGATCTCGCGCCGCTCGATGAGCTCCAGGCCGTGCAGCATCACCTCGGTGCGGGGCCTGGAGTGGTGCTCGACGAAGCCGACGACGCAGTCGGTGCCCCGCTCGATCCGGCGGTGCGCCTCGGACAGCATGGCGTACGTCTTGCCGACGCCCGGCGCCGCGCCGAGGTAGATGCGGAGCTTGCCGCGTCCCATGTTCCGTCTCTTCTGTGCTGGGGGGTGTGGTGGGGATCAGGGTTCGAAGCGGTACCCCATACCCGGTTCGGTGATCAGGTAGCGGGGGTGGGAGGGGTCCGCTTCCAGTTTGCGCCGGAGCTGGGCCATGTAGACGCGCAGGTAGTTGGTGTTCTCCCCGTACGTCGGCCCCCACACCTCCAGCAGGAGCCGACTCTGTGTGATCAGACGGCCGGGGTGGGTGATCAGGATCTCCAGCAGGTGCCATTCGGTCGGGGTGAGCCGCACGCTGCGCTCACCCCGCCGCACCTTCTTCGCGACCAGGTCGATGGTGAATTCGTCGGTCGTGACGACGGAGACCTCGGTGGCCTGCGAAGCCGCCGGGGCTTCCTGTCTACGGGTGGCCGCCCGGAGGCGGGCCAGGAGCTCGTCCATGCTGAACGGTTTCGTCACGTAGTCGTCGGCGCCGGCGTCCAGGGCCCGGATCTTGTCCTCGGAGGTGTGGCGTGCGGAGAGGACCAGGATGGGGACCTTGCTCCAGCCGCGGACGCCCTTGATGACGTCGATGCCGTCCATGTCGGGCAGGCCGAGGTCCAGCACGATGACGTCCGGCGTGCGCGCCGCCGCGAGCCGCAGGGCCGATCCGCCGTCGCCGGCCTCCTCGACCTCGAACTTGCGCGCCTGGAGGTTGATCCTCAGCGCGCGGACGAGCTGGGGATCGTCCTCCACCACCAGCACCCGGGTCATCGGTGTGCAGCCTTTCCTTCGGTACGGGCACGGCGGGAGCCGGCGGGCCGGTTGCCGGCCCCGGCCGAGGCCGGGGCCGGGGGAAGCGGCGCGCCCCGCAGGCTCCCGGAGACGTGCGTTGTGGAACATCAGCTCTTGGAGAGCGCCTTCAGAGCGATGTTGAGCTCGAGGACGTTGACACGGGGTTCGCCCATGAATCCGAGGACGCGGCCCTGGGTGTGGTCGGCGACGAGCTTGTCGACCTGCTTGACGTCGATTTTGTTCTGCTCGGCGATCCGGTGGACCTGGAGCTTGGCGTACTCGGGGGAGATGTTCGGGTCGAGGCCGGACCCGGAGGAGGTGACGGCGTCGGCGGGGACGTCTTCCGGCTTGACCTGGTGGCCGGCCGTGGAGTTGTCCGCGATGACGGCTTCCTTCGCGGCGACGACCTGGGCGCAGAGGGTGCCCTCCTCCGCGTCCTTGGTGCAGACCCCGTTCACGGCGCCGTTGTCGGCGGAGCGGTTGGTGGCGCCGGAGAGGATCAGCGAGTACTGGGTATTGACGCTGTTGCTGCCCAGGCCGTTCGAGGGGCGCGGCTGGAACCACTTCAGGTCCGGCCGCGCCGCCTCCTCGGCGTCATCCGGATCGTTCTTCGGGAGGATGTACGTCTGCCCGATGAGGGAGGACCCGACGACCTGGCCACCGTTGTCCTTGATCTCGGAGCCGTTGGCCTTGTCGCTGAACAGGGCCTGGGCGATCCCGGTGACGGCGAGGGGATAGATGACGCCGCAGATCACGGTCAGGACGAGGAGGGCGCGCAGGCCCGCCCCGAGCAACCGTGCAGCGTTCCCTACAGAGTTGTTCATCGCAGATCAGCCGATTCCGGGGATGAGGGAGATGAGCAGGTCGATGAGCTTGATGCCGATGAACGGGGCGACGAGGCCGCCGAGTCCGTAGATCCCGATGTTGCGGCGGAGCATCTTGTCGGCGCTGGTGGGCCGGTACTGGACGCCCTTGAGGGCGAGCGGGACCAGGGCGATGATGATCAGCGCGTTGAAGATGACGGCCGAGAGGATCGCGGACTCGGGCGAGGCCAGGCCCATGATGTTGAGCTTGTCCAGGCCCGGGTAGACCACGGCGAACATGGCGGGGATGATCGCGAAGTACTTGGCGACGTCGTTGGCGATGGAGAACGTGGTCAGTGCCCCGCGGGTGATGAGGAGCTGCTTGCCGATCTCGACGATCTCGATGAGTTTGGTGGGGTTGGAGTCGAGGTCCACCATGTTCCCGGCCTCCTTGGCGGCCGAGGTGCCGGTGTTCATCGCGACGCCGACGTCGGCCTGGGCGAGGGCCGGGGCGTCGTTCGTACCGTCTCCGGTCATCGCGACGAGCTTGCCGCCGGCCTGTTCCCGCTTGATGAGGGCCATCTTGTCCTCGGGCGTGGCCTCGGCGAGGAAGTCGTCGACGCCTGCCTCTTCGGCGATGGCCTTCGCCGTCAGCGGGTTGTCGCCCGTGATCATGACCGTCTTGATGCCCATGCGGCGCAGTTCCTCGAACCGCTCGCGCATGCCCTCCTTGACCACGTCCTTGAGGTGAATGACGCCCAGCACGCGAGCGCCCTTGATGTCCTTCACGGCGACGAGCAGCGGCGTGCCGCCGGCCTCGGAGATCTTGTTGGCCAGAGTGTCGGCGTCGTCGGAGACCTGACCACCCTGCTCCCGGACCCAGGTGATGACAGAACCGGCCGCGCCCTTGCGGGTCTGCTTCCCGTCCACGTCCACGCCCGACATACGGGTCTGGGCGGTGAAGGCGATCCACTCGGCGTGCGCCAGCTCGCCCTGGTGGCGCTCGCGCAGCCCGTATTTCTCCTTCGCCAGGACCACGATCGACCGGCCCTCGGGCGTCTCGTCCGCGAGGGACGACAGCTGGGCGGCGTCCGCCAGTTCCGCCGCCGTGGTGCCCGTGACCGGGACGAACTCGGACGCCTGGCGGTTGCCGAGGGTGATGGTGCCGGTCTTGTCGAGCAGCAGCGTCGACACGTCTCCGGCGGCTTCCACCGCACGACCGCTCATCGCGAGGACGTTGCGCTGGACGAGCCGGTCCATTCCCGCGATGCCGATCGCGGACAGCAGCGCGCCGATCGTGGTCGGGATCAGGCAGACCAGCAGGGCGGTCAGCACGATCATCGACTGCTCGGCGCCCGCGTAGATCGCGAACGGCTGGAGGGTGACGACGGCCAGCAGGAAGACGATCGTGAGGGACGCGAGGAGGATGTTCAGCGCGATCTCGTTGGGCGTCTTCTGCCTGGCGGCGCCCTCCACGAGCGCGATCATCCGGTCGATGAAGGTCTCGCCGGGCTTCGTCGTGATCTTGACGACGATCCGGTCGGAGAGCACCTTCGTGCCACCGGTCACGGCCGAGCGGTCGCCGCCCGACTCCCGGATCACCGGCGCGGACTCGCCGGTGATGGCCGACTCGTCGACCGACGCGACGCCTTCCACGACGTCCCCGTCACCGGGGATGACGTCCCCGGCTTCGCAGACCACCAGATCGCCGATGCTCAGCTCGGCTCCCGGGACCTGCTCCTCGCTCCGGCCGTCCTCGGTCAGGCGGCGGGCGACCGAGTCGGTCTTGGCCTTGCGCAGGGTGTCGGCCTGCGCCTTGCCGCGGCCTTCGGCGACGGCTTCTGCGAGGTTGGCGAAGATGGTGGTGAGCCACAGCCAGGCGGTGATGGCCCAGCCGAACCAGTCGCCCGGGTCCCTGACCGCCAGTACGGTCGTCACGACCGAGCCGATCAGTACGACGAACATGACCGGGGACTTGATCATGATGCGGGGGTCGAGCTTGCGCACGGCGTCCGGGAAGGACTTCAGCAGCTGCTTGGGGTCGAAGAGGCCGCCGCCGACCCGTCCGGCGCCCGTCTTGTGGCCGGTGGGTACGTCCTGGTGCGGAGCCCTGGTGGGCGTGGCGGTGCTCATGAGGCGAGCCCTTCGGCGAGCGGACCCAGCGCCAGCGCCGGGAAGTAGGTCAGTCCGGTGATGATGAGGATCGTTCCGACGAGCAGGCCCGCGTAGAGCGGCTTGTCGGTGCGCAGGGTGCCCGCGGTCTCGGGGACGGGCTTCTGCTCGGCGAGCGAGCCGGCGAGGGCCAGGACGAACACCATGGGCAGGAAGCGGCCCAGCAGCATGGCGATGCCGATGGTGCTGTTGAACCACTGTGTGTCGGCGTTCAGGCCCGCGAAGGCCGAGCCGTTGTTGTTGGCACCAGAGGTGTAGGCGTAGAGGATCTCGGAGAATCCGTGTGCCCCGGTGTTGGTCATCGAGTTCGCCGGGGTGTCCAGCGCCATCGCGGCGGCCGTGAAGCCGAGGACGAGGGCGGGGGTGATGAGGATGTAGCAGGCGGCGAGCTTGATCTGCCGGGTGCCGATCTTCTTGCCGAGGTATTCGGGGGTGCGGCCGACCATCAGGCCGGCGATGAAGACGGCGATGATCGCCATGATCAGCATGCCGTAGAGGCCGGAGCCGACGCCGCCGGGGGCGATCTCGCCGAGCTGCATGCCCAGCATCGCGATGCCGCCGCCGAGCCCGGTGTAGGACGAGTGGAAGGAGTTCACCGCACCGGTGGAGGTGAGGGTGGTGGCGACGGCGAAGATCGACGATCCGCCGATGCCGAAGCGCGTCTCCTTGCCCTCCATAGCCCCGCCCGCGACGTCCAGCGCCGGGCCGTGGTGGGCGAACTCGGTCCACATCATCAGGCCGGTGAACGCGATCCAGATGATGCCCATGGTGGCGAGGATCGCGTAGCCCTGGCGCAGGTTGCCGACCATCCGGCCGAAGGTGCGGGTCAGCGCGAAGGGGATGAGCAGGATCAGGAAGATCTCGAAGAGGTTGGAGAAGGGGGTGGGGTTCTCGAAGGGGTGGGCGGAGTTGGCGTTGAAGTAGCCGCCGCCGTTCGTGCCGAGTTCCTTGATGACCTCCTGCGAGGCGACCGCGCCGGCGTTCCACTGCTGCGAGCCGCCCATGAACTGGCCGACCTCGTGGATGCCGGCGAAGTTCTGGATGACGCCGCACGCGACGAGGATCACCGCGCCGATCACGGAGAGGGGAAGAAGGATGCGGACGGTGCCGCGGACCAGGTCGGACCAGAAGTTGCCGAGTTCGCCGGTGCGGGAGCGGGAGAAGCCCCGTACGAGGGCCACCGCGACGGCCATGCCGACGGCGGCGGAGACGAAGTTCTGTACCGCCAGGCCGCCGGTCTGTACGACGTGGCCCATGGCCTGCTCGCCGTAGTACGACTGCCAGTTGGTGTTGGCCACGAACGACGCGGCGGTGTTGAAGGCCTGGTCCGGGTCGATCGACACGAAGCCGAGCGAGCCCGGGAGGCTGCCTTGCAGTCGCTGGAGTCCGTAGAGGAACAGGACGCTCACGGCGGAGAAGGCGAGGACGGCGCGCAGGTAGGCGGGCCAGCGCATCTCGGCCGAGGGGTTGGCGCCGATGGCTTTGTAGATCCACTTCTCCGGCTTGTAGTGCTTTTCGGAGGAGTAGACGCGGGCCATGTAGTCGCCCAGCGGGCGGTAGGCCAGCGCGAGGGCGGCTATCAGCGCGAGCAGCTGGAGCACTCCAGCGGTTACGGGGCTCATGGCAGTGCTCAGAACCTCTCCGGGTACACGAGGGCGAGGACGAGGTAACCGAGCAGGGAGACGGCGACCAGCAGGCCGACGATGTTCTCGATCGTCACAGCTTGGTCACCCCCCGGGCGATAAGGGCCACCAGCGCGAATATCGCGACCGTGGTGACGACGAAGGCCAGATCGGCCATCGCGAGCTCCTGGATGAAGAAGGAAGTAATGAATCGGCCAGATGGCCAATGACGAGACAACCGTGTCTTCACCCCGGCGTTAAGACGCTTTGACGGGGTCCATACGGACGCCGAGGAACTCTTGACGCCGCCCATACGCGAGGGCTGCGAATCGCCGCTCAGCCCTGGTGGGACAGGCCGGCCGTGTCCAGGGCGGCGCCTGCCTGCGCGGCCGGGGCGACGGCCACCAAGCGGGCCTCTTCGGGCGGCAGGGGGTGTCCGGGGACCGGGTCGAGGAGGAAGCGGCCGTAGCAGTGGCCGCCGCCGAAGCCCCGCAGTTCCGTCTGCCCGTCCGGCCACTCGGCGTACTCGGTGATCCGGTCGCCACGGCGCAGCGAGACGATCCATGAGCAGAGCCCCGTTCGTCGCGGAGAGCTCCGTGCGGAACGGCACGAGCGCGAGCGCCACGAGGAAGGGGGCCACGAGCCCCGCGAGCAGAGCGGCGGGGCCATGGAGTCGGTATCCGGACAGGTGATGCCTCCTGTCCGGAGGGCAGAACCTCGGATCAGAACTTCTCGGGCCTGATCAGAGCGGCCACGAGGTAGCCGAGCAGGGCGAGGGCGACGATGAGCCCGACCACGTTTTCCGCGTCCATCCGCTGCTTCTCCTTCGATGTGTGCGATCGGGCTGCGTCGCCCGCCTTCAGCGTGCACCTGGGGGCGCGGGCAGCAACGCACCCTGGCGGGGTCTTGACGCACCTCATACGGCATTCGGGTCCCGGCGTCAGGAGCGCGTGAAGAGTGGGCCGGTGGGCGTATGGATCGCGCCAATCTCCCTGGTCATCCGGCCACGGCATCAGGACGCTGTCCTCACTTTGTCCAACGGAGGAACCAGCGAAGATGGCTCTACACATGCGAAAGCCGGCCACGACAGGACAGGCGCCGAGCACGGAGGAACCCCCTGATACCGGCGTCACGGTGCCCGCCGAGGGGGACCGGCACCGGCTGACCGCGCTCCAGGGCCTGGCCGCGCTGTCGCTGGACGCGATGGCCTCCGTCGCCTACGGGCCCGAGTCGATCGTGCTGGTCCTGGCGGCGGCCGGCGCCTACGGCCTGGGGTTCACCCTCCCCGTCACCCTGGCGATCGCGGCGCTGCTCGCCGTACTGGTGGCCTCGTACCGCCAGGTGATCGCGGCGTTCCCGGACGGCGGCGGCTCGTACGCCGTCGCGAGGAAGCACCTGGGACGCCGTACGAGCCTGGTGGCCGCGGCCTCGCTGATCCTCGACTACGTCCTGAACGTGGCCGTCTCCGTCACCGCCGGAGTCGCCGCGCTGACCTCGGCCTTCCCCGATCTGCACGGGGAACGGGTGTGGATCTGTCCAGCCGTTCTGGTCCTGGTCACGGCGGTGAACCTGCGCGGCGTCGTCGACTCCGCCAAGGCATTCCTCGTCCCGACGGCCGTGTTCGTCGGGTCGATCCTGACCATGGTCGCGGTCGGTCTCTTCCGTGACGGTCCGGTGAGCACCGCCTCCGCCACCGGGCACGCCTCGGCCCTGGGCGAGGGCGCCACCGCGGTCGGCGCGCTCCTGCTGCTGAAGGCCTTCGCGGCCGGCTGCTCCGCCCTGACGGGCGTCGAGGCGGTTGCCAACGCCGTGCCGTCGTTCCGGGCCCCGGCCGCCCGGCGCGCCCAGCGCACCGAGGTCGCCCTCGGCGCTCTGCTCGGCGTCATGCTGATCGGGCTGTCGGTGCTGATCGGCCGCTTCCACCTCCAGCCCGTCGAGGGCGTCACCGTTCTCGCCCAGCTCGCGGACGCCTCGTTCGGGCACAACGCGGCTTTCTACGTGGTCCAGTTCGCGACCATGGTGCTGCTGGCCCTGGCCGCGAACACCTCCTTCGGCGGGCTCCCGGTGCTCATGAGCCTGCTCGCCCGCGACAACTACCTGCCGCACGTCTTCGCCCTCAAGGCAGACCGCCAAGTGCACCGCCACGGGGTCGTGTGGCTGGCGCTCGTGTCAGCCGCCCTGCTCGTGTTCTCCGGAGGCGACACCAACACCCTCGTCCCGCTCTTCGCGATCGGTGTCTTCGTCGGCTTCACCATCTGCCAGATCGGCATGGTCCGGCACTGGCACGGCGAGCGCCCCAAGGGCTGGCGGGCCAAGGCCGCCCTCAACGCCTTCGGCGCGCTGCTGACCGGTGTCTCCGCAGTCGTGGTCACCGCCACCAAGTTCACCGAAGGCGCCTGGCTGATCGTCCTCGCCCTGCCGCTGCTCGTCCTCGGCTTCGGACGCGTCCGCCGGGCCTACGCGCAGATCGGCGAACGCCTGGAACTCGGCCGGATCCCGCAGCCGCCCCACAGCTCCCGCTCCCTGGTCGTCGTACCCGTCTCCGGGCTTTCCCGGCTCACCTGCCAGGCGCTCACCGCCGCCCGCTCGCTCGGCGACGACGTCGTCGCCGTGACCGTCACGCACTGCGCTCCGGAGGACCGGCAGGCAGCCGAAGCGCTCCGCCGGGACTGGGAGCTGTGGAAGCCCGGAGTCGAGCTGACCGAGATCACCTCGCAGAGCCGCTCGCTCGGCCGGCCCGTGTCGGCCTACGTGCGCGAACTGGCCCGGACGCACCCGGACGCCCAGGTGACCGTCCTCATCCCGGAGACCGAACCCGCCCACCTGTGGCAGCGGATGCTCCAGAACCAGCGAGGCTCCGTCGTCGCCCACGCCGTACGCCGCGACACCGACGCAGTCATCTGCCGACTGCGCTTCCGCATCACCGACGACGCACGCCGGCCTGCGTCGACGCGCCCTTGACGGCGACCTGACGCGCCTCGTGCGCCGCCGTCAAGAAGGTGCCAATTCCCCCGCCCGAATGCGGGACCACCCATGAACGGGCGCTAGTTTCCTGTCTGTTGCGCTGCCGGGGACCTCGATCACTCACATGACGGCCGAGGGGGTCCATGCGAGCCAGTCCCCGGCGGCGACACCCTCTCCCGCACCCCGTTGATCTCGTCAGAAGGTCGCTCCATGCCTCCCGCCGCCACGCAGCACGTACCCCCGGGTCCCGGCACACCTCCACGGACGCCGGTCAACCGTCCGTCCCGGAAACGCTCCGGCCAGGTGAACGTACTGGAGCCCGAGCTCCTCGCCACCTCGGCCCGGGAGGCCGTGGCCAAGCTGCACCCGCGCGAACTGGTCAAGAAGCCGGTGCTGTTCGTCGTCGCCGTCGGATCGCTCCTCACCACGCTCTCCGCAGTGATGCACCCCTCCGTCTTCACCTGGGTGATCAGCGTCTGGCTCTGGCTCACCGTCCTCTTCGCCAACCTCGCCGAAGCCGTCGCCGAAGGCCGCGGCCGCGCCCAGGCCGAGTCGCTGCGCAAGGCGCGTACGGACACGGTCGCGCTGCGCCTGAACCACTGGACGTACGGCGCGAACCTGCGCCATGCCGAGACCGAGGCGGTCACCCCGGCCGAGCTCCAGCCCTTCGACTTCGTGCTCGTCGAGGCCGGCGAATCCGTCCCGGCCGACGGCGATGTCGTCGACGGCGCCGCGATGGTGGACGAGTCCGCCGTCACCGGCGAATCGGCCCCGGTCCTGCGGGAGTCGGGCGGCGACCGGTCCTCGGTGACCGGCGGCACGACGGTGCTCTCCGACTCGATCGTCATACGCGTCACCTCACGCCCGGGAAACAGCTTCATCGACCGGATGATCGCCCTGGTCGAGGGCGCGTCCCGGCAGAAGACCCCGAACGAGATCGCGCTGAACATCCTGCTGGCGGCCCTGACCGTGATCTTCATCCTGATCGTGGTCGGCATCCAGCCCATGGCCGCATACGCGGGCGCCGCCCAGTCGACGACCGTGCTGGTCGCCCTCCTCGTCACCCTCATCCCCACCACCATCGGCGCCCTGCTCTCCGCGATCGGCATCGCCGGCATGGACCGCCTCGTCCAGCGCAACGTCATCGCGCTGAGCGGCCGCGCCGTCGAGGCCGCGGGCGACGTGAACACCCTCCTCCTCGACAAGACCGGCACCATCACCCACGGCAACCGCGAGGCAGCCGAGTTCATCCCGCTCCCCGGGACCGACCACACCAAGCTGGCCGACGCCGCCCAGCTGTCCTCCCTCGCCGACGAGACCCCCGAAGGACGGTCCGTCGTCGCCCTGGCCCAGCGGTACGGACTCCAGCCGGCCGCCTCCGAGGACCTCAGCAACCCCCGCTTCACCGAGTTCAGCGCCCGCACCCGGATGAGCGGCGTCAACCTGAGCTGGGACAACGGTGCCGGCTGCGCCATCCGAAAGGGCGCGGTGACGCAGGTCTGCGACTGGGTGGCGGCCCGCGGCGGCACCGTACCCGCGGAGGCCGCCGCATGGTCGGCGGCCGTCTCCGCATCCGGCGGGACCCCGCTGCTGGTCGCGGTCCACGACTGGGACGGCCCGCGCGTCCTCGGCATCATCCACCTGAAGGACGTCGTCAAGGACGGCATCCGGGAGCGCTTCGCGGAACTCCGGGCCATGGGGATCCGTACGGTCATGGTCACGGGGGACAACGAGCTGACGGCCCGCGCCATCGCCGCCGAGGCGGGCGTGGACGAATACCTCGCCGAGGCCACTCCCGAGGACAAGATGGCCCTCATCAAGCGGGAACAGGCCGGCGGCAAACTGGTCGCGATGACCGGAGACGGTACGAACGACGCCCCGGCCCTCGCCCAAGCCGATGTAGGCGTGGCGATGAACACCGGCACCTCGGCCGCGAAGGAGGCCGGGAACATGGTGGACCTCGACTCCAACCCCACCAAGCTCATCGAGATCGTCGAGATCGGCAAGCAACTCCTCATCACCCGGGGCGCCCTGACGACCTTCTCGATCACGAACGACGTCGCGAAGTACTTCGCGATCATTCCGGCCATGTTCACCGCGGCCCACCCCGGGCTCGAAGCCCTCAACATCATGGGCCTGAGCAGCCCGACCTCCGCGATCACCTCGGCGATCATCTTCAACGCGCTGATCATCGTCGCCCTGATCCCGCTCGCCCTGCGCGGTGTCCGCTACAAGCCCGCTTCCGCCCACGACCTCCTGCGCCGCAACCTCGGCGTCTACGGCCTCGGCGGTCTGGTCCTGCCCTTCGTCGGCATCAAGCTCATCGACCTCCTGGTGTCCACCGTTCCCGGCTTGGGCTGACTGTCCGGTCGAGCCCACGGCTCGGCTCCCGACTGGCGCGTCCGCGTTAAGGACGCGTCAGTATTGCCTCAGACCCGTGCAAAAAGGATCTCGCTGCGTACGCTGACTCAGCCGTCGATGCCGATGGCTGATTCTCTGCCGTACGACAGGAGCACCCACGATGGCCACCCCGGCCCGCTCCACGCGCCTGCGCGCGTGGATGCTGGAAGGCTTGACCGCCGAGAACAGTTCGCCCGCCGCCAAGGAGGCGGCGGCCCAGCCCCACGGTCGGCCGTGGTGGCGGGTCATGTGCCTGACGGGCCTCGACTACTTCTCCACCCTCGGCTATCAGCCCGGCATCGCCGCCCTCGCGGCCGGACTGCTGTCGCCTCTGGCCACCATCGTGCTGGTGCTCCTCACCCTCTTCGGCGCGCTGCCGGTCTACCGGCGGGTGGCCGAGGAGAGCCCCCACGGCGAAGGCTCCATCGCGATGCTGGAGCGGCTGCTGACGTTCTGGAAGGGGAAGCTGTTCGTCCTGACCCTGCTCGGGTTCGCGGCAACCGACTTCCTGATCACCATCACGCTCTCGTCCGCCGACGCGACCGCACACTTGGTGGAGAACCCACACCTCACCAGCACCCTGCACGGCCACGAGGTCCTGATCACCCTCATCATGATCGCCCTCCTCGGCGCCGTCTTCCTCAAGGGCTTCAGCGAGGCCATAGGCGTTGCCGTCGTCCTGGTGGCCACCTACCTCAGCCTGAACGTCGTCGTGGTGGCCGTCGGGCTGTGGCAGGTGATGGCCGAACCCCACGTCATCACCGACTGGACGACCGCGCTGACCACCGAGCACGGCAACCCCTTCATGATGATCGCCATCGCGCTCATCGTGTTCCCGAAGCTCGCACTCGGGCTCTCCGGTTTCGAAACGGGCGTCGCGGTCATGCCGCACGTCAAGGGCGACCCCGAAGACACCGTCGAAAAGCCCGCGGGCCGGATCCGGGGCGCCAAGAAGCTGCTGACGACCGCGGCCATCATCATGAGCGTCTTCCTGATCAGCTCCAGCTTCATCACCACGCTCCTCATCCCCGCCGACCAGTTCAAGCCAGGCGGCGAAGCCAACGGCCGCGCCCTCGCCTACCTCGCCCACGAGTACCTGGGCTCCGCCTTCGGCACCATCTACGACATCTCCACGATCCTCATCCTCTGGTTCGCCGGCTCCTCCGCCATGGCCGGCCTGCTCAACCTGATGCCCCGCTACCTGCCCCGCTACGGCATGGCCCCGCACTGGGCCCGGGCCCTGCGCCCCATGGTCATCGTCTTCACCCTGATCGCCTTCCTGGTGACCTGGATCTTCGACGCCGACGTGGACGCGCAGGGTGGTGCGTACGCCACCGGCGTCCTGGTCCTCATCACCTCGGCTGCCGTAGCCGTGACCATCGCGGCCCGTCGGGCGGGGGAGCGCGGCTGGACCATCGGCTTCGGCATCATCTCCGCGGTCTTCATCTACACGACGGCCGTCAACGTCGTGGAGCGCCCCGACGGCGTGAAGATCGGCGCCTGCTTCATCGGCGGCATCATGGCCCTGTCCCTCCTTTCCCGCCTCGCCCGCGTCTTCGAGCTGCGCGTCACCCACGTGGAACTGGACGACATGGCGCAGCGGTTCGTCCGCGACACCGCCAACCGCACCATCCGGTTCATCGCGAACGAGCCCGACAACCGGGACCGTGCCGAGTACCGCGAGAAGGTCGAGCAGATCCGGGCGGACAACGACATCCCACCCGGCGACGACGTCATGTTCGTCGAGGTCACCGTCCTGGACGCATCAGAGTTCGAGTCCGGCATGCGGGTGCGCGGCGAGGTGCTCCACGACCGCTACCGCGTCCTCACCCTGGAGAGCTCCAGCATCCCCAACGCCCTGGCAGCGCTGCTCCTGCACGTCCGGGATGCGACCGGGCAGCGCCCCCACATCTACTTCGAGTGGACCGAGGGCAATCCGATGGCCAACTTCCTCCGCTTCTTCCTCTTCGGCCAGGGCGAGGTCGCCCCGGTCACCCGCGAGGTCATCCGCGAGGCGGAACCCGACCGCACGCGCCGCCCCCACGTCCACGCGGGCTGACCCCGGCCGTCGACGTCAAGATGCCGACAGGGATCGCGCCGGACCCTCGCCAGGGTGGGGGTCCGGCGCGATCCTCACTACGTGACCATCGACTGGCTCCCCGACCGCGGTATCCGCCGGGCGACCCTCACCCTCGGCGCGGCCGGCCTGCCCGTCATTGGCGCCGGGATCCTCTTGGACGCCATGTGGCTGCTGGGCCTGGGCGTCTGGGCGGTGATCGTCGCGATGACGGTCGAGCTCATCTACCGGCCTTGAGGGCTCAGCAGTACGCGGCGTCACCGAGGGCCGGTGCCGGTACCGCGATCCGGCGGGGCGCGGCGGGAATCGTCGAACCGCGGGGTGAGCCGGTCGGTCACCGAGACGACTCCGTCCACCTGCCGGGCCAGCCGCAGAACGACGGGAATCTGGCTGCCTCTTGCCAGGAGGCCGTCCAGGGTGACGAGCCCGTCCACGACGTGCACCTCCACCGCGCCGGAGGCGATACCCATGGTCTCGCCGAGCACGTCCTCGATCAGGCAGCGCCGTATCTCGTGGTCCGGGCGCAGGAACACCCGGAGCAGGTCCCGTCTGGTCACGATGCCGACCAGGCGGCCCTCCTCGTCGACGACAGGGATTCTCTTCACGCCGCGCCGGGTCATGAGGCGGGCGGCTTCCGTGACGGTCTGCTCGGCATGGATGGTGACGGGGGGCGCCGACATGACTTCCCGGGCGGTGTGGTCACCGCGGACGAGGAGATCGGTTCGCGAGACGACCCCGATGACGCGGTCGTCCTCGTCCACGACCGGCAGCCCGCTGATGTCGTGTTCGACGAGCAGCGCGGCCACGTCCGCGGACGGAGTGCGACCGACGACCGATACGACCTCGTCGGTCATCAGGAAGCCGACTTTGGCGTGCCTCATGTGGGGCCCTCCCATCGGCGCCCAGGCGCGCCGTGCGGAGCGCCTCACCAGCCACCATCCGCCCTGCCCTGCCCGCGGCGCGAGGGCCGAACGGTCCTGCGCCCGGACTGACCGGTCCCGGGCACGGTGCCCGGAGTCGCGCCGTCGCCGAAACGCTGCGAGGCCTGCAAGGGACGTTCGGTCCCTTCGCCGGCCCCTGTGGCCCGCTCCTCGCGCCGGCCCTGGTGACAGCCTGGAGGGACACCCTCGACGTTGTTCGGCAGAGGAGGAAGCCATGGAAGGCGCCACTCAAAAGCGTCCGGACCTCGGCTCGGTCGTCGTCGGCGTCGACGGGTCCGAGACCGCGCGGAGGGCCGCATTGTGGGCCGCGGCCGAGGCAGCCCGACGCAACAGCCCGCTGCGCATCTTCTACGCCGCAGATACCGCCGACCGGATCTTCTACCTGTCGGCGGAGACCGCCGAGCGGGTCCACGTGGCCGGCCGGGACCTGCTGGAGGCTACGGCCCGCGCCGTCTCGGAGCGATTTCCGGCGCTTGGCGTCACCACGGAGTACAGCCGCCGGGACCCGGTGTCCGGCCTGCACCGGGTGGCGGCGAAGCACGGCACCACCGTGGTCGGTCACCGGGGGCTGGGCGGCTTCGATTCGCTGCTGCTGGGATCGGTCGGTCTGGGAGTCGCGGCAGGAGCCACGACCCCCGTCATCGTGGTGCGCGGAGGTGGGGAGCATGATCAGAACGCGGTGGTGCTGGCTGCGGTGCGCGACGAATACGACCTCGAATGCGCCCAACACGCCGCCCGCGAAGCCGAGCTGCGCAAGGCGACGCTGCGCCTGCTGACTGTGTGGAACATCCTTCAGTACGCCGGAAGCGTCGTCACCATGCTCGATGATGTCGACGAGTTCGCCGGCCGCCATTTCCGCAGCCTGGAGTCCGTCGCCGCCCGCGTGCGCGAGGAGTTCCCCACACTGACGGTGGACGCGGATGCCGAGAAGAGCGTGTCGGTGGCTTCCGTCCTGGTCGAGGCATCCGGCCACGCCGCCCTGCTCGTCATGGGAGGCCGCCGATCACCCGGTTGCTTCGGGCCCACCCTGGGCCGCGTCACGCACAGCCTCCTGCACCACGCGCACTGTCCCGTCGAGCTCATTCCACGCCACGATGAGGAGCAGGGGAGCGACGCGTCATGACGGCTGCCGCGGAAAGACGGGACATCGGGGAGGGACGTGAAATCGCGGTGGGGATCGACCCCGCCGGAGGGTGGCTCCTGCCCCTTGCCTGGGGAGCCGACGAGGCACACCGCCGCAAGGTCCGGCTCCGCCTGGTCCTGGCCGTACCCCCGCCGTACGACCCCGGCCTGGCCGACGACGACAGCGCGCGGCACAACGCCGTGCGACGGGCCGACTCGGACGCCCTCGAAGAGGCCGCCGCATGGGCGCGTGAGCGTCATCCCGGCACGGATCTGGCGACCGTCTTGCGTGACGGTGATCCGGTACCCGTCCTCTGCGGGACGTCCAGACACGCCCGCATGGTCGTTTTGGGTTCGAGCCGGCTGAACCGGCCGCAGGAGATCTTCAGTGCCTGCTCCGTTGTTCTGCCCGTCACCGCGCAGGCCTCCTGCCCGGTCGTCGTCGTGGGCGCCGGCGGAGGCGGCAGCCGGGAGCCGTCCCATCTCGTCGTCGGAGTCGACGGCAGCGAGTCCTCGAAGATGGCCGTGGCCATGGCCTTTCAGGAGGCCGGCCTCCGCGGCTGCGAGCTGCACGCCGTGTCGGTGTGGCAGCCACCGGTCTATTCGTTCCAGAACGAGACCGCGGCCGTCAGGGCCCAGCACCGCATGCTGACCGACACGATCCGAGGCTGGGTACAGGAGTACGAGGACGTCAAAATCACCGGCGAGGTCCCGACCGGGCACCCGGTCGAATGCCTGGCCGAGGCAGCGGAGCACGCCTCTGCCCTGATCGTGGGCCGCCGGGGCAGGGGCGGCTACTCGGGCATCCGGCTCGGCTCGGTCGCCCACGGGCTCCTGTACCGCGCGGACTGCCCGGTGATCGTCATTCCGGGCGGGTAGACGGGGGCCGCTCAACCGCCGGGGGGCCGCATGCAGTCGAGATCGGCTCGGGCGTCTCGTGCTCACCGCACACGGTCCGGAAAGTGATGGTCAGCCTGGTGGTAGGACTACGCTGAAGTGGGCGGATCCGCAGAGCCCCTTGATGGCGCCGGAGGTGTCCATGGTCGGGGACGATCGCGAGGCGGCGGAGAGCCACATCCCACAGCGCAGCCTGGACGCGCTCCAGGCCCAGATCGCCGACGCACGGGACAGCCGCGACCGGCTGACCGGGCTGCTTGAAGCAGTCATGTCGGTAGGGCAGGAACTGGACCTGCCCCAGGTGCTGCGCGGGATCGTGGAGGCCGCAGTCGTCCTCGTGGACGCGGAGTACGGTGCGCTGGGCGTGGTGGGGGACGAGGAGCGACTCGCCGCGTTCATCCCGGTGGGCATCAGCGACCAGCTCCGGGCGCGGATCGGAGCCCTTCCAGCCGGCCACGGACTGCTGGGCGAGCTGATCAGGCACCCGCAGCCGCTGCGCCTGGCGGACCTGTCGGAACATGCGGCCTCCTCGGGCTTCCCGGAGCACCACCCGCCGATGCGCTCCTTCGCCGGCGTACCGATCCGGATCAGGGACGAGGTGTTCGGCAACCTCTACCTGACGGAGAAGCGCGGCGGCAAGGCTTTCGACGCGGAGGACGAAGGCGTCCTGTTGACCCTGGCGGTCGCCGCCGGCGTCGCCATCGACAACGCCCGCCTTTACGAGGAGGTCCGGCTTCGGGAGCGCTGGCTGGCCGCGAACTCCGACTCCACCAGCGCCCTGTTGTCGGGCTCCTCGGAGACAAAGGTGCTGGAGGGCATGATGGACCGGGCCCGGTCCATCATCTCGGCCGAGATGTGCGTCTTCTACCAGGTCGAGCCCAGCGGCGAGCTGCACGGCTCGCTGGCCCTGGGCGAAGGCGCCGAGGCGCACCGCGGGGTCGTCCTGCCGGGCAGCGAGGGGATCCTCGCGGGTCTGGCCTCGGCGCGGGACGGCCTGATCACCTTCGCGGATGTGGCCACCGATGCCCGGGTCGCGGTCCAACCGGACGTCTGGACGGGATTCGGGCCGGCTGTGGCGGTCACGGTGGGCACCCGGGACATGCTGAGGGGGGTGCTGATGCTGGCACGGCAGACCGGGCGCCCCTCGTTCGCCGCGGCCGAGGTCGCGCCGCTGCCCGGGTTCGCGGGGCAGGCCGCCCTCGCGCTGGAACTGGCCGACCGGCGCCGGGACACCGAGCAGGTCAGCCTGCTCGCGGACCGTGAGCGGATCGCCCGCGACCTGCACGATCTCGCGATTCAGCGCCTCTTCGCGACGGGGATGACCCTGCAGAGCGCCCAGCGGTTCGTGGAGCACCCCGTGGCGTCCGAGCGGCTGGGCCGCTCGATCGACGACCTGGACGAGACGATCAAGATCATCCGTTCCACGATCTTCGGACTCCGTGACCACGAGGCGCACCCGGACCACCCCGCCAGACTCCGGGTCCGCGCGGTCCGGGCCGTGGGCGATGCGGCGGCTGTGCTCGGCTTTGCTCCCGCCCTGCGGATGGAGGGCCTGATCGACACCGATGTGCCGCCCGAGGTCGCCGAGGACGTGGTCGCCGTTCTCGTCGAGGGGCTCGCCAACATTGCCCGGCACGCGCGGGCGGCTCGGGCGGAAGTCGCCATCATCGTTGCAAAAGGCACGCTTGTTGTGACGGTGAGTGATGACGGTGGCGGTATCACGAACGGTGGCAGCTGGAGCGGACTGCGGAATCTGACGGAGCGCGCCGAGAGCCGCGGGGGCAGGCTGTCGGTCGCGCCGCGACCGGACGGCGGCGGAACCTGCCTGGAGTGGCATGTGCCGCTCGGCCCTTCCGGGTGAGCGAAGGCGTCAGCGGCTCGGTTCGTCACGCTCGCGGACCTCGGCGGCGATGACCGCCGCCTGAACGCGCCGCTCCACGCCCAGCTTGGCGAGCAGCCGCGAGATGTGGTTCTTGACCGTCTTTTCCGACAGGAAGAGCCGCTTGCCGATCTGCCGGTTGGTGAGGCCCTCGCCGACGAGCTCCAGGACGGCGCGCTCGCGCTCGGTGAGAACCGCCAGCCGCTGGTCCTCGGGCGGCTTCCCGGCGGTGGGGTCCCGGAGCGAGCGCATGAGGCGCGCGGTCGTGGCCGGGTCGAGCATCGACTGTCCCGTCGCCACCGTGCGGATGGCGGCGACCAGGTCCGAGCCCCTGATCTGCTTCAGGACGTACCCGGCGGCGCCGGCCATGATGGCGTCGAGGAGGGCGTCCTCGTCGTCGAACGACGTGAGCATGAGGCAGGCGATGTCCGGCATGCGTGAGCGCAATTCCCGGCAGACGGTGATGCCGTCGCTGTCGGGCAGCCGGACGTCGAGCACCGCGACGTCCGGCTGCAGAGCCGGCCCCCGGGCCAGCGCCTGCGCGGCCGTCGCCGCCTCGCCCACCACCTCGATGTCGGGCTCGGCGTCCAGGAGATCGTGCAGCCCCCGGCGGACGACCTCGTGGTCGTCGAGGAGGAACACCCGGGTGGGGGCCGGAGCGGCAGCTGGTGCATCGGACATCCGTGCCACACCCTCGGGTCGGGATAGGTCTGAGGTCAATTGTCTCAGATGCTGCTTCCGCTGCCGTGGGGCGCGTACAGGTCGAGGATCCGGATCTGCGCGGAGACGAGCCGGTGGGCGAGCACCTGACCCACCCACTGCCACATCTCGGAGGCGAGCGCGGGATCGTCGTGCATCAGCTCGCGCACGGCGGCGGCGTCGAACTCGTCGGTGCGTACCGGTGTCATGGCCTCGGCGCCGAAGTGCCAGGTGTAGGGGCGGAACAGCCAGGACCATCCGACGAGCTCGCCGGGGCCGACCGTCTCGACGACCGCGGCCTGCCGACCGGGGACATGGACGTCCATGCCGACGCTGCCCGACCGGATGACCCAGAAGTGTCCGGTGTGCCCGCCCTGGTTGAAGAGCCGCGCGCCGGCGGGGAAGTGCGCCTCGTGGGCCAGTGCCAGCAGGCTGCCGCGGTGCTCCGGGGACAGGGCGCGGGTGAAGCGGTCGGGGGAGGAGGTGAGCCGGTGGAGGGAAGAGGCGCTCATGACGGTTCTCCGTTCGGTTCACGCCCACCCTCTGCCGGTGGCGGCCGACGGGGGAAGGGCCGTTCGGTCCCCATTGCGGCCCGGGCGGCCCACCTGCCCCGCCGCCCCGTCCGTCCCGCCTCGGCCGGCGCTCAGTAGGGCCAGGACCAGTCCGCGACTTCCGGCAGGTCGGTTCCGTGGAGGCGGATCCAGTCGTGGTGGCGGATCCGCTGGTCGGACATGCTCTGCCGCAGCCCCGCCGCCCGCCTGGCGAGGCCGGGGACGCGGTCGATGACGTCCATGACGAGCCGGTAGCGGTCGAGGTCGTTGCGGACGACCATGTCGAAGGGGGTGGTGGTCGTGCCGGACTCCTTGTAGCCGCGGACGTGCAGGTTCGGGTGGCCGGTCCGGCGGTAGGCGAGGCGGTGGATCAGCCACGGATAGCCGTGGTAGGCGAAGACGACGGGCCTGTCGGTGGTGAAGAGCGCGTCGTACTCCGTGTCCGTCATCCCGTGGGGATGCTCCTCCCGCGGCATCAGACGGGCGATGTCGACGACGTTGACCACGCGCACGGCCAGCTCCGGCAGGTGCCGGCGCAGCAGGGCCGTGGCGGCGAGCACCTCCAGGGTCGGCACGTCCCCGGCACAGGCGAGCACGACGTCGATCTCGCCGGACCCGTCGCCCGTTCCGGCCCACTCCCAGATACCGGCGCCCCGGGCGACGTGGGTACGCGCTTCGTCCATGGACAGCCAGTCGTGGCAGGGCTGCTTGCCGGCGACGATCACGTTGACCTGGTCGCGGCTGCGCAACGTGTGGTCGGCCACCGCGAGGAGGGTGTTGGCGTCCGGCGGCAGGTAGACGCGCACGACACCCGGGCTCTTGTTGAGGACGTGGTCGACGAATCCGGGGTCCTGGTGGGAGAAGCCGTTGCTGTCCTGGCGCCAGACGTGCGAGGTGAGCAGGTAGTTGAGGGAGGCGACGGGCGCGCGCCAGCTCAGCTCGCGCGCGCTCTTCAGCCACTTGATGTGCTGGCCGACCATCGAGTCGACGATGTGGGCGAAGGCCTCGTACGTGGAGAACAGGCCGTGGCGGCCGGTCAGGAGGTACCCCTCCAGCCAGCCCTGGCAGACGTGCTCGGAGAGGATCTCCATGACCCGGCCGTCGCGGGAGAGGTTCCGGTCGGTGGGCTCCGTCATGCCCTGCCAGGCCTTGCCCGTCACGTCGTACAGGTCGTCGAGGTGGTTGCTCGCCGTCTCGTCCGGCCCGACGACCCGGAAGTCCCGCCGTCCGGCCGTGTCCCTCATGACCTGTGCGAGGTAGCGGCCCAGGACGCGGGTCGGCTCGTGCAGGGTGCTGCCCGGCTTCTCCACGGGGACGGCCCACGCGTCGAGCCCGGGCAGCGGGAGCGAACGCAGCAGCCGGCCGCCGTTGGCGTACGGGCTGGCGCCCAGACGGCGCTCACCCTCCGGTACGCAGGCCAGCACGGAGGGCGCCGGACGGCCGTCCGCCCCGAAGAGCTCCTCGGGCCGGTAGGAACGCATCCAGCGCTCCAGCTGCCTCAGGTGGCCTGGGTCCTCGCGGACGCCGGCGAGCGGCACTTGGTGCGCGCGCCAGGTGCCCTCCACCGGTTGGCCGTCGACGGCCGCGGGACCCGTCCAGCCCTTGGGGGTCCGCAGCACGATCATCGGCCACCGCGCGCGTTCGCCGCCCGGCGCGGTACCCGCGGCCCGGGCTTCCCGCTGGATGGCGTGGATGCGGTCCAGGGCCTGGTCCATGGCTCTGGCCATGGCGGGGTGGACGAGGGCGGGGTCACTGCCGGAGACGTAGAGGGGCTCGTGCCCGTATCCGCGCAGCAGGGCGTCGAGCTCCGCCTCCGGGATACGTGAGAGCACGGTCGGGTTGGCGATCTTGTAGCCGTTGAGGTGCAGGACTGGCAGGACGGCGCCGTCGTGGACCGGGTCCAGGAACTTGTTGGAGTGCCAGGAGGCTGCCAGCGGACCCGTCTCCGCCTCGCCGTCGCCGATGACACAGGCCACCAGCAGCCCGGGACGGTCGAACGCCGCCCCGTACGCGTGGGCCAGCGAGTAGCCGAGCTCGCCGCCCTCATGGACGGACCCCGGTGTTTCCGGGGCGACATGGCTCGGCACGCCGCCGGGGAAGGAGAACTGTCGGAACAGCTCGCGCATCCCGTCCGCGTCGCGGCCGATGTCCGGGTAGGTCTCGCTGTACGTGCCCTCCAGCCAGGAGTTGGCGAGCACGGCGGCCCCGCCGTGGCCGGGCCCCCACACGCACAGGGCATCCAGGGAGCGCTCCTTGATCACCCGGTTGAGGTGGGTGTGGACGAAGTTCAGGCCGGGCGCGGTGCCCCAGTGGCCGAGCAGCCGCGGCTTGATGTGCTCCGGCCGCAGCGGCTCGGCGAGCAGCGGGTTGTCCAGGAGGTAGATCTGGCCGGCGGCCACATAGTTCGCGGCGCGCCAGTGCGCGTCCAGCTCCGCGATTCGGTACGTGGTCATGAGTGCTCCTTCGGACCGCGGGCCGGGGCATGCGTCGGCTGAGCCGATGCCTGACACGCTGCTCGCACGGGCTCGGGGAGGGAAGGGCAGGACCGGCCCCCGCACGGGGGCCGGTCGGCCCCTTCTGCCGGGGCGCGACGGGGCGGAGTGTGGGGCACCCGGTCGTGTGACGGTTGCGAGCCAGGGGTCCGCTGCGGCCACCACGGGCGAGGGCGGGCTACCGCAGGACACGTGGAAGGGTGGCCGATTTGAGGCGGTGCGGGCTATTGACGCGATGCAGGGGCCTGAACCCCAGGAGGCAGGCCAGGTGAACGGAACTGATACCCGGGCACGGCATCATCCGGTGGTCGTCGCACACCGTACGAGCCTGGCGGCCGACGTCCAGCTGCGTGTCGCCGACGCGATCACGAAGTTCGCCGGCTCCATGCCGTTCGTCTATCTCCACGCGGTCGCCTTCACCCTCTGGATGCTGTTCGTGGAGGCCAACCCCTGGCCGATGCTGACGCTCGCCGTTTCCCTGGAGGCGATCTTCCTGTCGACGTTCGTGATGATCGGCCAGAACCGGCAAGCGGCGTTCCAGCAGGCGAAAGCCGACCACGACTTCGTCGAGCAGGAGCTGGAACTCAAGACCAACACGGAACTCACCCGGGCCATCCACGCGATGACCACGGAACTCCACCGTCGCCTGGTACCCGGAACGGCCCAGGAGAGCGGACCCCTCGAACGCTGAAGACGCCGAGGCCCGCACTGCGTGGAAGCAGGCCGGGCGGGCCAGGGGAGGGGGCCGACCGGCCCTGTCCACGGGCCGGCCGCAGGTACAGCCTGAGGTAGACGCCCACGGGACCTCCTGTGCCGGCTTCGACATGGGAAGGGTGTGACGATCATGGGAAAGACCGCAGCAGGATCATCCCCGATCAAGGTCCCCGTTGCCCGCGGCGACCTCGGACGGCGCGTGACCGCCCGCCGCGAAGAGCTGGGAATCACGCGTGAAGAGCTCGCGGAAAGCTGCGGCGCGGCCGCGTCGTACATCGCCTACGTGGAGGAGCGGGCGGCGGCGCCCAGCATGAGCATGCTCGTCAGTCTCGCGGACGGCCTGGGGACCACCGTCTCCGAGCTGACCGGGAGAACGACCGACAGTCCCCCCGGCATGGGAACCGCGATGCGCGATTCCGAGCTGACGGTGCTGAACGAGCCCGAATGCCACCGGCTGATCTCCACCCACGGCATCGGCAGGATCGGATTCTCCGGCCTGGAAGGACTTGCCGTCTTTCCCGTCAACTACGTCGTCGTGGGAGACGAGATCGCGTTCCGCACAGCGGCCAGCTCCCGGCTCGCCGAGGCAGCCGGGACCGAGGTCGCCTTCGAGGTGGACCACATCGACGACGCGATGCGCGAGGGCTGGAGCGTCATGGCCGTCGGTGAACTGTCCGGCGTCACGGACGGCGCGCGCGTCAGCCACCTGTTCTCGGTCGCCCGCTCGCTCCCCTGGGCCGGCGGACCCCGCACGCACTGGATGTCCATCACCCCCACCCGGATCAGCGGCCGCCGCGCGCGATCGGCGTGACGGCGCTGCGTGCCGTCGTGTTCGACACCGACGGCGTCCTGCTCGACTCGGCACGGCTGCACGCCGCGGCCTGGAAGACCGCCTTCGACCACTGTCTGGAAGCCTGGGCCGCGTCAGGGAAGGCACGTCAGCGGCCCTTCGACGCGGACCGTGAGTACCGCCAGTGGGTCGACGGCAAGCCCCGGCTGGACGGAGCGGCCTCCTTCCTGAACTCGCGGGGCATCGACCTGCCGGCCGGCAGTCCCGACAGCGCCCCGGGCACTGACTCGGTCCGGGCGGTCGCGGCGCGCAAGGAGAAGGAGTTCGTCGGCACCCTGGAGGCCGGCGCCGTCGAGGCCTTCGCCGATGTCGCTCCGGCACTCGCCCGACTGCGGGCACACGGCGTGTCCTGCGCCGCCGTGTCGGCCTCGCGGCACGCCCGGCCACTCCTCGGATCAGCCTCTCTCCTGGGATTCTTCGACGTGGTCGTGGACGGCACGGACGCTGCCCGGCTGGGGCTGGCAGGCAAGCCGGACCCCGCCCTGTTCCTCGCCGCGGCAGCACGGCTCGGCGCGGATCCCGCCCGCTGCGCGGTGGTGGAGGACGCCCTCGCGGGTGTCGAAGCAGGCCGGCGCGGCCGCTTCGGCCTCGTCGTCGGCCTCGACCGCACGAAAAGCCCCGTCACCACGCGGGCACTGCGGGACCGCGGGGCGGACCTGGTCGCCGCCGAACTCATCGCCGTCGCCGACACCGTCTGCGGGGCAGGACCGTGACCGCCCCGTGGACCTGGGAGTACGGCCGCTACGAACCCAAAACGGAGCGGCTCGTCGAAGCCCTGTGCACCCTGGGCAACGGCAGGTTCGCCACACGCGGCGCCGCCCCCGAGACCCCGGCGGGCCCCGTCCACTACCCCGCCACCTACGCTGCCGGCTGCTACAACCGGCTCACCTCGCACGTGGCCGGCCAGCAGGTGGACAACGAAGACATGGTCAACCTCCCCGACTGGACGGCGCTGCGGTACCGCTGCATCGCCGACGGCGGACCCGCGGGGGACTGGCTGACGCCCGACGACCCGGGGATGCTGCACTACAAGGTGGTGCTCGACCTGCGCCGCGGGACGCTCACCCGGCACATGCTCTTCGATGACGGCCAGGGCCGCCGTCTCGGCGTCAACCACGTCCGCATCGTGCACATGGGCGACCCGTTCCTCGCAGCCCAACGGACGACGTTCCGCGCGTACGGCTGGAGCGGCACGGTCGAAGTGGAATCAGGACTCGACGGAGCGGTGACCAACGCGGGAGTGGACCGCTACAGCGGGCTCGACGGCCATCACCTCACGGATCACCGGACGGGCTTCGCACCGCACGGCCTGGCCTGGATCGCCTGCCGCACCACCTCCTCCCGCATCGACATCGCCCTCGCCGCCAGGACGGTCACCCGACCCGCCGCACCCGCCGTGACGAGCCGCACCGCGACCGGAACGGTCCAGGCCTTCACGCTGCCCGTGGACCCCGGGCGATCCGCGGTGGTGGTGAAGACCGCAGCCCTGTACACCTCCCTCGACCGGCCCGCCGGGGACCTCGTGGAGCGCGCGATCGAACACGCCTCACAAGCACCTGGATTCCCGGCACTGCTCGCGACACAGCACTCGGCCTGGGAACGGCTCTGGGAAGAAGGCGAGATCAGCGTCTCGGGGGAGAAGGGCCGGATCCTGCGCCTCCACCTCTTCCACGTGCTCCAGACGCTCTCTCCGCACACCGCCGAGCTGGACGTGGGCGTCCCCGCACGGGGGCTGCACGGCGAGGCCTACCGCGGCCACGTCTTCTGGGACGAACTGTTCGTCCTGCCCTACATCACCCTGCACTTCCCCGACGTGGCGCGGGCCCTGCTCATGTACCGCCACCGACGGCTGCCGGCGGCCCGCACCGCCGCCCGGCACGCCGGACAGAGCGGGGCCATGTTCCCCTGGCAGAGCGGAAGCTCCGGCCAGGAGGAGAGCCAGGCCCTGCACCTCAATCCCCGCTCCGGCCGCTGGCTGCCCGACCACTCCCACCTGCAGCGCCACGTCGGCTCCGCGATCGCCCTGAACGTCTGCCGGTACGGACGCGCCACCGGGGACACCGGCTTCATGCACGGCCCGGGCGCCGAACTCCTGCTGGAGATCGCCGCGTTCTGGGCCGGAGCCGCCGTCTACGACACCGGACGAAAGCGGTACCGCATCCGCGGTGTGCTCGGCCCGGACGAGTACCACGACGGCTATCCGGATGCCGCGAGCCCCGGAATCGACGACAACGCCTACACCAACGTGATGGCCGCATGGGTCATCCAGCAGGCACTCGAACTGCTCGACGCGCTGACCCCCGCGCGCCGGACGGAGCTGACCGGCAGCCTCGCCCTGGACCGCACCGCGCTGGAGCGCTGGGACGAGGTGTCCCGCCGTCTGTACGTCCCGTTCCACCGGGGCGTCATCAGCCAGTTCGAGGGATACGGCGACCTTGCCGAGCTGGACTGGGCGGCCTACCGCGCCCGCTACCGCGACGTCCGCCGGCTCGACCGGATCCTCGAGTCCGAAGGCGACACGGCCAACCGCTACCAGGCGTCGAAACAGGCCGACGTCATCATGCTCGGCTACCTCTTCCGGCCCGCCGAGCTGTACGGCCTCTTCGACCGGCTCGGCTACCGGCTCGACGACGCGACATGGCGGGCCACCGTCGCGTACTACCTGCCGCGCACCAGCCACGGATCCACGCTCAGCAGCCTCGTGCACGGCTGGGTACTGGCCCGCCAGAAGGACCCGGACGCCTGGAAGCACTGCGAAGAGGCGCTCCTCGGCGATGTCACCGACATCCAGGGCGGAACCACCGGCGAGGGCATCCACCTGGGCGCCATGGCCGGCACCCTCGACCTGGCGGAACGCGGAGTCACTGGCCTGGAGACCGGCCCCGCAGGCCTGTACGTCGAACCCGTCCCCCTGGGGCAGATCGAGCCCGTCTCCTTCACGCTCTGCCACCGCGGACACCGCGGCGTCCGCATCCGGCTGCTCCCCGGCAGGCTCGGCATCACCGTCCCCGAATCCCTCGAAGGTCCCGTGAACCTCGTGCTGCCCGGGGAACAGGCCGTCGTGGCGGCGGCCGGAGACGAGCACTGGTTCCGTCTTCCGTCGGACTGACCCCCGCACCGCGGAAGTCCCCCTCCCGGACGGGAACGATCCGTGAGGGCCGAACGGCCCCTACAGGCCCCCCCGTGGGCCTACGGGCCCCGCCGTCTCGGACGGCAGTGGAAAGCACCCGGGCGTACCCCGCGCGGGCGGCTCGCAGGAACGACCGAAGGAGGAGCACATGAAAGCGAAAAGGGTTCTGGTCGCCTACGGAAGCAAGCACGGTGCGACCGCCGGGATCGCGGAGCAGATCGGAACCTCGCTGCGCGAGGACGGGATCGACGCGGTCGTGGCCCCCGCCGGCGAAGTCAACGACGTCCGCGGATACGACGGCGTCGTGCTGGGCGGCTCCCTCTACGCGGGGCGGTGGAACGGACGGGCGAGGCGCTGCGCGCAACGCAACCAGCGGCAGCTGAAGCACTGCCCCGTCTGGCTGTTCAGCAGCGGACCGGTGGACTCCTCCGCCGAACAGCAGGACATCCCGCCGGTGCGGGCCGTAGCCCGGCAGATGCGACGGCTCGGCGCCCGCGACCACATCACCTTCGGCGGCAGCATCACGGCCGGTACCCCCGGCCTGTTCGCCCGCGCCCTCGTACGCGAAGGCAAGGGCGGAGACTTCCGCAACCCCGAGCGGATCCAGGCATGGGCCCACCACATCGGTGCCGAGCTCACCGCGGCCGCCGTCGTCCACCTCCGACTTCGGACAATCGAAGCGCACAGCCTGTCCGCGTGGGAACGGGACTGGAAACGAGTGGAACCCGGCTGGTCCGGACGGCTGCCCACCGAATCGGGCGCCGACGACGACTGAGGCCCTGGCGGGCGGAAAGCCCCACCAGGGCCTCAGCCGTTGTCCGGTGTGCAACGCCCCGTCGTGCGGGGGTCACTCGTGGGCGATGACGGCGACGGGCGCGGCGGCGTGGTGCAGGACCGCGTGGGTGATCGCGCCGACGTGGGTGCCGTAGGCGGACCGCCTGATGCGCCTTCCGACCACGACGAGCGCGGCATCCTTGGAGGCGTCCACGAGCTGGATCGCGGGCCGGCCGATACGCACCTCGGGGGTGACTTCCACCGTGGGGTACTTGTCGCGCCAGGGGCGGATCATGTCGGCCACAGCCGTGGCCATCCCGCGCCCGATCTCCTCCTGGGCGCCGAGGCTGAGCACGGAGCCGTAGTCGATGACCGGCGGCGGTGCCCAGCCGTGGAGGACCTTCAGGACGCACCCACGTCGCGATGCCTCATCGAAGGCGAAGGCGAGGAGCGCGTCACAGGGGCGGCCCGTGTCCACGCCCACCACGATCGGGCCGTCGCTACCGACTCCCTTGTCAGGCGTTGCCGGGCCGTGGGCTTCGCGTACGAGGACCACCGGCTGATCGGCTGCCGCAACGGTGTCGGCGCCGACGGACCCGAGGAGGAAGCCGGCGACGGCGCCGAGTCCGCGGGAACCGAGGACCAGCACGTCCGAAGACGCGGCCGCGTGAGCCAACGCTGTGGCCGCAATCCCCGACAGCCGGCTGGAGGTGACTTCCAGATCCGGATACAACCGCTTGATCCCCGCAGATGCTTCACGCAGCAGTCCCTCCGCCCACTGGCGCTGGACCTCGGTGGTCGCGACGGTAAGAGGGGGCCGCTCCAGCCACTCCTCCACGTGGACCAAGGCCAGAGGCACTCCTCGCAAGTCGGCTTCGTGCGCAGCCCATCGGGCCGCCGCGAGGCTTTCGCGTGATCCGTCCAGTCCGGCGGTCACAAGGTGGGTCATGGTGCTCAACTCCCTGAGGTGGCATGTGAGTTCCAGACTCCGCCCCGGACACGGGTTCCGAGAGGGGCCGAGAGGCTCGTTGTGGAGCCGACCGGCCCTTACGGGGCGACGTCCGGGGTGAGCAGCGGCTCTTGACCGCCCTGGTCGAGTCGGAGGGGCGGGTGGTCGTCCGTCATGAGCGCGGCGTACGCGATGACGCGCAGCACCTGGCAGGACGAGGCAGCGGTCGGCCGGGAGGTCAGTCGTGGGCGAGCACGGCGACCGGCGCGGCCGTGTGGTGGAGGACCGCGTGGGCGACCGGCCCGAGGTGTGCGCCCATGGGCGTGCGGCGGATCCGGCGTCCGATGACGACGAGGTCCGCGCCCGCGGTGGCCTGTACGAGCTCCCGTCCCGCTGATCCGATGAACGTCTTCTCCTCAAGCCGCACGTCCGGGAACTTCAGCCGCCACGGCATTAGCATGTCGTCGAGCATCTGGGCGACGGTGCGGTCGACCTCCCGCGCGACCGAGGGCCTGAGGACCGGCGAGTAGCCGGATGCGGAGGGGAGTTTCCAGCCGTGCACCGCCCGCAGCGCGCAGTCGCGGCGTGAGGCTTCCTCGAACGCGAAGGCAAGGACCCTGTCGCAGGCCTGGTGGACATCGACGCCCACGACGATCTCGCCGTACCCGGTGGGGGCAGCGTGCACCCAGCCGTCTCCCGCCCGTACGAGGACGACGGGTGTCTCGGTGGCCGCGAGGGTGGACAGGCTCACGGAGCCGACGATGAACCCCACCACACTGCCCAGCCCGCGGGAGCCGAGGACCAGGAGGCCGGCGTCCCGGGCCTCGGCCGCCAGAGCCGTGGAAGGCCTTCCCGAGAGGCGACGCGTGGAGATCTCCAGACGGGGATACGCCTGCTTCAGCTCGTCGGTGGCGGACGCCAGGACCTCATCCGCCCAGCGGTCGCGCGTCCCGGGATCCCGCTCGGGCACCAGTGTGCCGGAGGACCAGTCCTCGGCGTGGACGATCCGCAGCGGGGCCTGCCGGAGCGTAGCCTCGCGTGCTGCCCAGCGGGCTGCGGAAAGGCTCTCGGGAGTGCCGTCGACTCCGACGGTTACGTGGCGGTTCATGATGGTGGCCTCCTCAGGCTTCGCGGAACACCTCGCTGTCACCAGATGACGGGGCGCGCCCCGCGCTCCGGCGGGATCAGACGGGAACCGTCCGTGCGGCCGTCATCACCGGGCCGACCTGGGTGTGCCTCACCAGCGGACCTCCTGTACGTCGTCTTGCAGGGGCGCGAAAGGCTGGTCAGCACCATCCGTACCAGCCACCATCCGCCCCGGCCGGCGACCGTAACGAGGGCCGAACGGACCTGTGAGGGGGCCGACCGGGTCCGTCTCGCAGACTCACGCCCGCAACCGGGCGCCGGGGAGGGACCAGTCGGCCCGTGAACTGGCCTCTATGGCCCTCCCAGACCATGCGTCCGCGATGCCAGCGTGAGAGGAGAAGCACGATGGCCCTCGATCAGGAGAAACCATGGAAGGCACCACCGCCGGTCCGGAACTCGGGACGGTCGTCGTCGGCGTCGACGGGTCGGAGCCCGCACGCGGGGCAGCCCTGTGGGCAGCGGCCGAAGCCGAACGCAGGCAGACGACCCTGCGCATCGTCCACGCCGCCGACACCGACGGCAGAGCCGTCTACGCATCGGCGGAATCCGTCGAACGGACCCGCGCAGCGGGCCGCGAGCTGCTCCAGGAGACTGCCGCCGCCGTCACGCAACTCCATCCCGATCTGCACGTCACCACGGAGTTCAGCCGCAGCGCACCAGTACCCAGCCTCCACCGGTCCGCCGGCAACCACGGCACCGTCGTCGTCGGCAACCGCGGTCTCGGCGGGTTCACCTCGCTGATGCTCGGCTCCGTCGCCCTCAAGGCCGCAGCCGGCGCCACCACGCCCCTCGCCGTCGTTCGGGGGACGCACCGGGATGTCGAGAGGGGCAGCGTGCTGGCCGGCGTCCGCGACGAACACGACCTCGACTGCGTCCGGTACGCCGCGTGCGAAGCAGAGCTGCGCAAGGCCTCGCTGCGGCTGATGCACGCATGGAACCTGCTCCAGTCCGTCGGCAACGTCGTGAGCATGCTCGACGACGTCGAAGAGATCAGCGAACGCCACGCACACCGCCTGACGGCCATGGCCGACCTGATCCGCGAGGAGTTCCCGGATCTGCACGTCCAGGCGGACGTCGAGCAGAACTTCTCGGTGGCCGGGGCACTCGCCGAGGCGTCCCGGCACGCAGACCTGCTGGTCGTCGGGGGAAGACGCTCCCCGGGCTACATCGGCCGCACGCTCGGGCACGCGACCCACAGCCTCGTGCACCACGCCCACTGCCCCGTGCTGCTCATTCCGCGGCACGCCAACGACCAGGGGAGCGAGTCGTGATCGAGAACATGACAGGCCACGAGATCATCGTCGGCATCGACCCGGTCAGGGACTGGCACATGGCCCTGGCCTGGGCAGCCGACGAGGCACACCGCCGGTCGCTCGGGCTGGGTCTCGCCCTGGCAGTCCCACCGCAACACGACACCCAGCACGTCGACGGAACCGACCACCGCGTCGACCTGCGCCGTTCCGGAGCGGAAATCCTCGAGGCAGCCGCCGCGTGGGCGCGCTCGCGGCACCCCGAACCGGAGGTGTCCACCCACCTGCTCGACGGATTCCCGGCGCCCGCCCTCGGCCGGCTCTCCCACCAGGCGCCCATGGTGGTGCTCGGCTCACGACACCTCAGCCGCACCGAGGAGTTCCTCAGCGCCGGCTCCCTCGTCGTGCCCGTGGTCGCCCAGGCGCACTGCCCGGTCGTCGTCGTGGGCGATGCCGAGCACGTCAGCCAGGAAGCGCCCTACCTGGTGGTCGCAATCGACGGCAGCGAGTCCTCGAAAGCGGCCCTGGCCGTGGCGTTCGAGGAGGCGGACCTACGCGGATGCGCTCTGCGGGCGATCTCGGTGTGGCACCAGCCGCTCCTCTCGTTCCAGGACGAGAACGTCGGGGTGCAGACGCAGCGCCGTGTGCTGTCCGAGACCGTCGCCGGGTGGTCGGAGAAGTACCCCGACGTCGCGCTCACCCACGAAGTGCTGGCCGGTCACCCGGTCGAGGAGCTCGCCGAGGCAGCAGAACACGCCCTGGGTCTGGTTCTGGGCCGACGGGGAAACGGGGGCTACACGGGCATGCGGCTCGGTTCCGTCGTCCACGGACTGCTGCACCGGGCCCACTGCCCGGTCATCACGGTCCCCGTCCCGCGGGGGACCTGATGTCCGCGCCCGCGGCCGGCCAGGCACCCTCGACCACACAGCCGTCCACCGGACTCACCGAGCGCGAGGCCGCACACCTGCTCGCCGAGCACGGCCGCAACGAAGTCGCCGCCCAGCCGGCCACCCCCCTTTACGCGAGGATCCTCGCGCAACTCCGCGACCCCCTCATCATGGTCCTGATCGGCGCGGTCCTGCTCACGATCGCCATCGGCGACCACGCCGACTCCGTCGTCATCGGTCTGGTGATCCTCTTCAACACCACCGTCGGCGTGACCCAGGAGATCCGTGCCGACAACGCGGTGGCCGCCCTCTCGGCCATGTCCGCCCCGGGAGCACGCGTACTGCGAGACAGCACGCCACGTGAAGTCCCGGCCACCGACGTCGTCCCCGGCGACGTGCTTCTCCTCGGCGAAGGCGACATCGTCGCCGCCGACGCCGACCTCACCGAGGCCTCGGCCCTCCTCGTCGACGAGTCCATGATCACCGGCGAGTCCCTCGCGGTGGACAAAGATCCCGGTACGGCCTTGAGCGCCGGAACCGTCGTCGTCCGGGGGAGGGGCGTGGCCACCGTGACGGCAACCGGCGCGGCCAGCGCCCTCGGCCGCATCGCCGCCCTCCTCGACGGGGGGCGCGAGCCGACCCCGCTGCAACACCGCCTCGCCTCCCTCGGCAGGCTGCTTGCCGCCGCCACCCTCGGACTCTGCCTCGTCGTCTTCCTGCTCGGTCTCCTGCAAGGCCTTCCCGTTGGGATCATGGCCGTCACCGCCATCAGCCTCGCGGTCGCCGCGGTACCGGAATCCCTGCCCGCCGTCGTCACCCTCGCCCTCGCACTCGGCGCCCGCCGCATGGCCACCCGCCACGCCCTCGTCCGCCGCCTGCCCGCCGTGGAAACACTCGGCTCGGTGTCGGTCCTCGCCACCGACAAGACCGGCACCCTCACCGAAGGCCGCATGGTGGTCCAGCACGTCTGGACACCCCACTCGACAGCTGACCTCTCCGGCGTCGGCTACGAGCCGAAAGGTGACATCCAGATCGCCAACCGACCCCCGACACGGACCGAATGGGAACCGCTACGCGAACTGCTGACCGCTGCGGCACTCTGCAACGACGCCTCGATCCGGCCCCCGACGGGCCCCGCCCCGCCCGACGACCGCTGGACCGCGATCGGCGATCCCACCGAGGCAGCGCTCCTGACAGCCGCGGCCAAAGCAGGCTGCGCCGCCCAAGCCGACCTCCACGCAAGCCACCCGCGCACGGACGAAGCGCCCTTCGACAGCCTGCGCAAACGCATGACCACCCTGCACACCACGGCCGATGACCGGGTGCTCGTCTGCCTGAAAGGCGCACCCGAGGCGGTCCTGGTCCCCGCCGTCCTCGCCGATGGCACCGGCCTGCTATACACGGCGGAACAGCAGGCCGCGCTGCTGGCAGCACGCGGCTTCCGCGTCCTCGCCATCGCCTCCGGGACACGGGACGCCCTGCCGGACGACGCCGCTCACGCCGAGTCCGGCCTCCACCTGCTCGGCCTGGTCGCCATCAGCGATCCTCCCAAAGCGGAAGCAGCGGGCACCCTCGCCGCCTGCCGGGCCGCAGGCATCACCCCCATCCTCATCACCGGCGACCACCCCGCCACCGCCCGCGCGGTGGCCGCCCAGGTTGGGCTCCTCTCGGGCGGTACCTCGTCCGAGGATGTGGTCACCGGCGCGGACATCGCCGCCGGGCGGGTCGAGGACCTCACCGCCGTCCGGGTGTTCGCGCGTACGAATCCGCAGCAGAAGCTGGACATCGTCGAAGCCTGGCGCTCTCACGGCGCCGTCACCGCGATGACCGGCGACGGCGTGAACGACGGCCCCGCCCTGCGCCAGGCCGACATCGGCGTCGCCATGGGCGCACGCGGCACAGAAGTAGCCCGGCAGGCCGCCGACCTCGTACTCACGGACGACGAACTGTCGACCGTGGTCACAGCCGTCGAGGAGGGACGACGCGTCTACGACAACATCCGCCGCTTTCTCATCTACGGCCTCGCCGGCGGAACCGCCGAGATCCTCGTCATGCTCACCGGCCCCCTCATCGGCCTCCCCCTGCCCCTGCGGGCCGGACAGATCCTCTGGATCAACCTCCTCACCCACGGCCTCACCGGCGTCGCCATGGGCGCCGAACCCGTCTCACCCGGCGCCATGAACAGACCTCCCCGCCCCACCGGACAGCACATCCTCGGAGCCGGCGCCTGGCAGCGACTCCTCCTGCTCGCCACCGTCGTCACCGCCTCCTGCCTCGCGGCAGCCCTCACCGCACGCGCCTGGGACCTGCCTTGGCAGAGCGTGCTCTTCCTCGCCCTGCTCGCCGCCCAGCTCGGAGTCGTCCTGGGCCTTCGAGCCCGTCTCATGACGAGAGAGAACCTGTTCCTCCCCTTGGCCGTCCTCTCCTCCGCACTCCTCGCGGTGGCCGCACTCTACGTACCGGCACTCCGGTCGATCCTGGAAACCGAACCGCTCGACTGGACCGGCATCGGGCTCGCGGCAGCCACAGCCCTGATCGGCTTCATCGCGGCCCGCGTCGCACGGTCAGCGTTCCACAAGCAACCCCGGACACCGCCGCTCACCCACGGCTGAAGCGAAACGGCCTCGGCTGCAGGACTTCGCCTATCAGGCATGGGGAGTCAGAGAGCTCATCAACATGCCAGCTCTGAAGTGCCGCAGTACGGCGCGAGGACAACTGTGACGCCGAACCGGCACCGATGAATGCACCGTAGGCAGGATCGACGCTGCCAACGGCGATCGGGGGAATGGTCAAGACTTGTGGATGAGGAGTGGCTGCCTGCCGGCAGGCGAGTGGACTTGAGTCTCCAGCGTAGAACTACAAGATCACATCAGCCGGGGCGTGTGCTCGTATTAGCGGGGCCCGCTGCCGTGCTGGTGGCGGCCGCCTCGACTCGTGCCCGTTCCGGTCCGGCTCGGCAGCACGGTGGGGCTCTACGCCGGCCCCGACAACCAGCCTCGCGTCCAGCGCCGCCGTGAGGCCGCAGTGACCAAGGCCGCCGCGATACGCCGGGCCCGAGCCGAGAGTGCAGGCCGGAAGGTGGCTGCGCCGCGGCGCCTGAAACAGACGGCGTAACGGCCGATGCCGTCAAAGGCTGGAGCCCTCGTCCTTCAAGCCCCCGCACCCGTCGTCGCCCGGGCCCTTGGCTACCACGACAGGACCACCGTCCACCTCGTCACGGAGGCCGGCGGAACCTGGTGGCGATGCGCCCCCGTTGACCACGCACGGTGACGCCAGGGCCGGCCTCACCGAGTCCAGTTGTGGAAGCGCGCCCGCTTGGGCCCGCACGCACCGTCGGCGAGGGCCTTGTCGTAGCGCCGCTGCACGGCGGCGTCGATCTCGGCCTTCGGCGCCTTCATGGGGACGTAGGCCCCGGAGTAGACGACGCACGATGAATCGTAGACCGGCCACAGCAACCACGACCCGAACGCGACGACGGTGGCCGTCACGGTGAGCACGGCTGCGACTCGGCGGCGTGGCGTGGCGAGAAGACGGAACATCACCAGCGGATGGTACGGAACGACGCGCAGGCAGCGGACGACCGGGGCCTTGCCGGCAACGATGGCACCCTCGGAGACCGCACACGGTGACACCACGACTGACCTCACCGAGGAACACACGGCGCGTCAACATGCGAGCTCACCAGTCCATGGGCTCATGTATGCAGCCGGCACTGACATCCAAGGCGGATGTTCGGTCACACCCGCTCTCTCACTCAGGGAACGAAAGGCCCAGCTCACGCAGGCGGGGCAAGCACACTGCGAGGCATTGCTCCACAGACGCGGCATCGGTTCGCACAAGGACGTCCTCGCGCAACGGCGCTCCACTGGCGACGAAGGTCCAGGGCTTGTCCCTCTCTGTCATCCGCTCAGCGTCGGCCTTGAGCAGCACCGTTACGCCCTGTTCAGCCAGTGCTTCCATCATCGCGACGACGTTCACCGGCACTCTCCCCTCCCCAAGCGCTTCGAACGCGCCATCGGACGAACATACTCACTCCGGGCCGGACCCTGGACACCGCCCGCATTCGACGACACCCCCTGGCGCGGCGCGAATCCCCCTCGCGGAGCGGGCCTCCAACCCGCAGACTTCACACCGCACTTCGTCGACCGCACCCGGCAGCCGTGCGATCGCCCTCGGCGGAGCCGGGCCACGGCTCGCTCGTTCAGGTGACGTCCCTCCTCTCCGCCCCGGCGGGGAGGGGGCCCGGTGCCAGGATGTGGCTCGAAACAGACGTGTGAGCGGCGGGGGATCCACCGAGACCGGGGAGGGGTTCCACCGCGCCGAACAGGGAGGACCGGCGGTGACCGACTCCGTAACGGACGTCCAGGGCCGGACCGTCGGCGCCGTGCTCCTGGTGATCGGCTGGCTGGTCATCGCCTGGGCGCTGACGGCGGCCCACGACGCGGCCTCCGCCGCGTACGCCGGACCGCCGGCCTGTGACGGGCAGCCCATGCGCCCGGGCGACGCGTGCCCCGGCACCGGCTCCCGCAGCGGTACGTACGAGGAGATCGTCAGCCGTGGGACCGTGCACGCGAAGGCGGACGCCTGGAACACCGTCGAGACCGCCGGGTTCGTCGGCGCCGGCCTGGTCTACGCCGGGGCGGCCACCGCCGGGGCCTCCGGCCGGCTGCGGGAGCCGCTGCGCACCGGCCTCGTCCTCGGCGCCGGTACGGTGCCGATGCTGGGCGTCGCCGCGGCCCTCTGGCCGCTCCAGGCCCGGGTGGAGGCGGCGTCGACCGAGCCGGTCGGCTTCTCGGGCGTCCCGGCGGCGGCCCCGACGGCCGCCCTGGTCGTCTTTGCCACGTCGGCCTACCTGGTGACCCTCTGGGCGGGACCCGGCAAGGGTGCGCTCCCGCCGGCGGAGGAACGGCTCGCGGCCCGGCGGCGGGCCGCGACGGCGGCCTTCGACCGGGGCGGGACGGACGACCCCTGGGCCGCCCGGCGGATCACGGATCCGCTCCCGGCGCACTACCCGGTGTTCGTCGTACGCGGCTCACAGGCGCTGGGAGCCGCGCTGTTCGCGGTGTCCTGCCTGCTCGGCGCCGCCCTCCGTACGGGCTCGGCCGACCTGCCCGGCTGGCTCCCCGCCCTCGGCGCAGGTGTCGGCGGGCTGCTCTTCACCGTCCACGGGGTGCGCTTCCCGCGCCGCGGCGCCGGCCCGGTCCGCTGGGGCTACGCGGCGGCCGCCCTGCTCGCCCTCGCCGCCGCGGCGGGCGAACTGGCGGCGCTGTCCGCGGTGACCTGGTCCGGCCTGCTGAACGCCGTCGCCTTCGCCGGCGCGTTCTGGACGCTCGCCTCCTGGTTCGGCACGACCCTGCCGAACCCGCCGGTCGCGGGCCGGATCGTGTACGCCGCCGTGGGCGTCACCCAGCTCCAGACCGCGGCCGTGGTGGCCGCCGCGGCCGGTGCGCCCGCGTCGCCGGTGGCGGCCGAGGTGGCCGCGTACGTCACCACCGTCGTCGTCCTCGCATGGGCCTGCACGTCGTTCGACCGCGCGTCGAAGACGGAGGCCCTCGGCGCGGTGCCCCCGGGCGTCTCCGTCGCCTGCTGTGCCGCTTCGTCGCTGCTGCTGGCCGTCACCGCCTACCGCGCCGCCGTCGCGGACGCGGGGTGGTTCGTGTGGGCGATCGCGGCTGCCAGCGCGCTGGTCGGCGCCGCCCACGCCTACGCGGCGGCCACCCGGGTGGCCGCCGCGGTCCGGTCCTCGCCGTCGAACAGCGGCTGAGCACGGCCAACAGGGCCTGAGGCGCGAGGGGTTGCCTCGACCCCGGTCGAGCCGGATACGGGCCGGGCGGATGCCGCGGGCGTCGGCGGGCGTCGGCGGGCGTCGGCGGGCCGGTCAGGACCGCCCGAAGCGGTCCCTGCGCTCGACCCGGTCCCATCCGGCCGGGGCCGGCGGGCGGGGCACCGTCCGGCCCGCCAGCACCCACTCCCGCTCCAGGCGGTCGTAGATCGGAGAGTCGGACTCGGTCCATGCCGCCCGGAGCGGTCGCGGGCCCCCGGTGGTCGCCCGCGCTGCGAACATCGTCTCCTGCATGCCGGACCAACGATTCCGCTCCCCGGGACGTGGCGGCACGTGACCGTTTCGTCACCACGGCCCGCACCACCCGCCCGCACCGCCCGACCGCCCGCACCGCCCGCCCATGCCGTCCCACGCCGCGCCGCCACGCGCCGCCCGGCACCGTGCGGATCCGTGACAGTCGCCCCGCAGGGCCGTCCGATGGGAGATCATGCAGGCGCCGGGACGATCGCGGGGACCGAAGGGACGCCGATGCCCACCACACCCGACGCCGAAGGGGCCGACCTCGGCGAGCTCGTCGCGCACGCCGCCGCCGGGCAGGGCGGCGCGCTGTGGCGGCTGCGGGACGACGGCCGCCAGCTCGACGCCAACGTGGTCCGGCTGCCTCCCGGGGCCGAAGTCGCCCCCCACACCGAAGCCCACCTCGACGTCCTGCTCGTCGTCGTCGCGGGCGGTGGCCGCCTCAGCCTGGCCGGCGGCGGGCGCGAGGTGCGCCCCGGGTCCGTCGCCGTCCTGCCGCGCGGCGCTCCGCGGGGGCTCGCGGCCGGTCCGGAGGGGCTGGTCTTCCTCACCGCCCACCGGCGCCGGGCCGGGATGGGCATCGGCCGTCGCCCCGGGCCCGACGACGCCGCCCCGTGCGGCCTGCACCTGGTCTGCGGACAGTGCTTCCACCACGCGATCGAGGCCGCGGCACGCTTCTGCAGCCGTTGCGGCACCCCTCTGCCGCGGCGGACGCCGGGCGGCTGACCGGCAGCGACCCGGTGACCGGGACGAGCGTGCGCCTGCGGTGCGCGCCGGCGCACGCCGGAGCGTCAAGAGAATGCTTTCTTCGCGGAATCCCGAGACTTGTGCTGTCCGGGTGGGCTGACGCGAAGCAGGAGAAGTGCCACGATGATCCGTGCTTCAACAGAGTGCCGGGGCGGTGCGTGCGGTAAGCGGCGGCGCAGCGCGCCCTGGCAGCCCTACGCCACGAAGGGGCGGACATCACATGAGCGTTTCACCATTCGTATCGTCCTTAGGCGGCGGTCAGTCCGTGAGCGACGACGACAAGGTGCGGCTCTACTACAGCCGTAAGACCAAGGACATCCTGTACAAGTACGGCCCGGGTCCGCGCGTGCACTTCCACATGGGACTGTTCGCGCCCGGGGCCCACCCGTACACCACCGTGGCCCAGGGTGAACTCAAGCAGCGCATGGTCGACTCGCAGGAGGCGATAGTCGAGCACGCCGCCCGCTCGTGGGGCGCGTACGAGAAGCCTCCGCGCCGGATGCTGGACATCGGCTGCGGCCTCGGCGGCAGTTCCCTCTACTGGGCCCAGGAGCACGGTGCCTCCGTCACCGGGCTGACCATCGCCGCCGAACACGTGCCGATCGTCTCGCGCTTCGCGGCCCAGGCGGGGGTCGGCGACCGCGTCACGCCCGTTCTGAGAGACGTGCACGACCTGGACGAGACGCACGCGTACGACGCCGCCTACGCGAACGAGAGCAGCGGCTACACCGACCGCGCCCGGCTCTTCGAAGTCGTTGCCCGGGCGCTGCGGCCCGGCGGGTGGTTCGGGATCCAGGAGCACTTCGTGGTGCGTCCCGAGACGCGCGCGTTCATCGACGGCTACTACCGGACGCGGCTGGGGACGCGGGCGGAGTACCTGGCCGCCGCCCGGGCGGCCGGATTCGAACTGGAGCAGGACGAGGACGTCACCGACCGGGTGGCGGAGTTCTGGGTGCAGTCCATGGCGTGGAACACCGCCGAACTCGACCGGCTGCGCGCCGGCGCCCCGCCGTCGACCTGGACCGCCGAGCGGCTCGGGGAATCGACGATCGTGCACAGCAAACTCTTCCGGATCTGGCGCGACCACGCGATGGAGACGCGGCTGCTGCGCTTCCGGATCGGAGGCTGAGCCGTGGAGATCGGCAAGCCGGTGCGCCCGTCCCGCCTCGGAGTCGAACTGCCGCCGTTCTACTGCCCCTTGGAGCGTGACCTGGTCCACCCCGACGCCAAGGAGGTGGAGGCCCGGGCGGTCGGGTGGCTCGACGCGTTCGGCCTCTATCCCGACCCGGTCGAGCGCGCCTGGGGACTGGCCACGCACAGCGCCGACTTCTCCTGCCGCATCGTTCCCCGCGGCGACACCGAGGCGGTCCTGCTCTTCACCGAGTGGAACTACTGGGCCAACGCGGTCGACGACTGGCAGGACTCGGGGGCCGCCGAGGTGCGGACGGCCGCGGTCACCGACCACGGCGTACGGCTCCTGCGGACCCTGGAGAACCCCGGCGCGGGGGTCCTGCCGGACGGGCCCGCGACCCGCGCCCTGGCGGACCTGGTGCGGCGCACCCACGCCATGCTCAGCCCGTTCGAGCTCCGCAGGTTCGTCGAGGGGACGCGGGACTGGCTGCTCGGGGCCGCGTGGCAGGCCGCGCAGGCCGAGCGCGGGACGATGCCCGCGCTGAACGACTTCGTCGCCATGGGAGGGCTCGCGAACGGCACCCGTTTCTCCCTGACCTGGTCCGACGTCGCGGGCCGGGTCCGGCTCCCGGCGGACACGCTCCACGGGCCGGCCCTCCAGGCGCTGACCGATGCGGCGGGCTTCGTCGTCAGCGCCGACAACGACCTGTTCTCCTACGACAAGGACGACCACCTGGAGCCGCGGGAGGTGAACCTGGTCAACGTCATCGCGCACGAGCAGCGCTGCCCGCCGGCCGAGGCGGTCGCGCTCGCCGTGGCCCTGCGCGACCGGGTACTGGGTCTCTTCCTCAGGCTGCGGGCCCGGCTCGCCGACGGGGCCGACGAGCCCCTCGCCCGCCATCTGGAGGCGCTGGGCCACTACGTGGCGGGCTGCATCGCCTGGCAGAGCCGGGCGCCCCGGTACGCCAGCCCGCGCAACCGGTACGAACTCCCCGTACCCGGGGCGCGGTTCACGGTCCGGTACGCCGAGGTGCCCAGCCACGCCGGTACCGGGCCGCCGCCGCTGCCGGCGCTCGCCCGGTGGTGGGACCAGGAGCACGCCTGAGGAACGCCGAGGGCCCCGGCCGGCAGCGGCCGGGGCCCTGGGGATCGGAGCCCTCGCGATCCGGGCCGGCGCGGGCCCGGGTTCCGGTCAGCCGAGGCCGATGAGGCGCCGCCACCAGCTGGACTTGCGCCGGTGCTGGGCCGGTACGTGGGCCGGCCCGGTCACGGGCCGCGGCGGGACCGGGACGTGCGCGGGATGGCCGGAGGGCTGCTCCGGGTACGGGTACGGGTACTCGCCCGCGTCCTGGACGGGGCGGGCGGCGAACCGCACCGGCAGCGCCAGCAGGTGACGGGACATCAGGGTGCCGCGCCAGCGCAGGTCGTCCGCGGGGACGGCGAGCTGGAGGTCGGGCAGGCGGTCGAGCAGCACCTCGATGCCGGTGTCCGCGATGGCGCGGCCGATGTCCTGCCCGGGGCACTCGTGCGGTCCGCTGCTGAACGCGAGGTGCGAGCGGTTGCCGTGGACGGACGCGTCGGGGTCGGGGCGGATCTGCGGGTCGGCGTTGCCCGCGGCCAGGCCCAGCAGGACCATGTCCCCGGCCTTGACCTGCTGTCCGCCGAGCAGGGTGTCCCCGGTGGCCCAGCGCCCGATGATCGTGTTGATCGGCGGTTCGTCCCACAGGACCTGTTCGAGTGCGTCGGGCAGGGTCAGGTGGCCGCCGGAGAGGCTGGCGCGGAACCGCCGGTCGGTCAGCACGGTCCGCAGGGTGTTGGCGATCAGGTTGGCGGTGGTCTCGTACGCCGCGATCAGCACCACCCGCAGGTGCATGAGCACCTCGGTGTCGCTCAGGTTCGCGGGGTGCTCCAGCAGCCAGGAGGCGAGGTCGCGGGCCGGCTTGGTCTTCCGCTCGCCGACGAGCTGCTCGAGCGTGGCTGTCACGTACCGGTCGCTCTCCAGGGCCGTCTCGGTTCCCTGCAGCATGTCGCGTGCCGCGTTGACGAGGCGGGGACCGTGCTCGTCGGGCGCTCCGACGAGCTGGGTCATCACCAGCATCGGGAGCTGGTCGGAGAAGGCGGACACCAGGTCGGCGTGCCCGTCGGCGGCGATCCGGTCGACGAGCTGGTTGGCGAAACGGGTCACGTAGCGACGGATGCCGCGCTTGTCGAAGCGCTGCAGCGATTCCACGACCGCCCCGCGCAGCCGCTCGTGGACCGGGCCGTCGGTGAAGTTGCACACCGGCACCCAGGTCACCATGGGGCCCAGCGGGGTGTGGGCGGGGACCCGACCCTCCTTCAAATCCCGCCAGACCCGCGGGTCTCGGGCGAACCGCGTCGGGGTGCGGGCCACGTCCAGGTTCTCGCGGTGGCCGAGGACCAGCCAGGCCGGGAGGTCCCCGCTGACCAGGACCGGGGCCACCGGGCCGTGCTCGGCCCGCAGCTTCTCGTACAGGCCCATCGGGTCGGCTTCCGCCTCCGGCCCGTGCAGCCGGCGCAGGCCTCCCGGGGTCGCCGGGGCGTGGGCCGGGCACTGGGGCGGCGGGATCGGGTTGGTGCTCACATTGCCTCCGGGGTTGCTGCCTGGGAGTGCAGGTAGCGCATGAGGGTCAGCAGGACGTCGCGGGACGAGTCGCGCCGCCTGGCGTCGCAGGCGAGGATCGGGACCGCGGCGGGGAGGTCGAGGGCCTGGCGCAGCTCTTCGACCGGATGCTCGGGCGCGTCGGGGAAGGAGTTGACGGCCACGACGAAGGGCACGCCCCGCTCCTCCAGCCGGCCGATGACGTCGAAGCTGATTTCGAGCCTGCGGGTGTCGAGGAGCACGACCGCGCCGAGGGCGCCCTCGAAGAGGCCGCGCCACAGGAACCAGAAGCGCTCCTGGCCGGGCGTGCCGAAGAGGTAGAGCACCAGCTCGTCGTTGATGCTGATGCGGCCGAAGTCCATGGCCACCGTCGTCGTGGTCTTGCGCGCCACGCCGCTCGTGTCGTCGACACCGACACCCGCCTTGGTCATGGTCTCCTCGGTCGTCAGCGGCTTGATCTCGCTGACCGCACCGACCATGGTCGTCTTGCCGACGCCGAAGCCGCCCACGACGACGACCTTGACGGCGGCGGCCGCCGACTGCGGGAGTATGTCCTCGCTCCGGGGCCCGGCGGGCGCGTCAGAGCTTCTGTAGTCCATCGATCACTGCCTCGATCAGAGCAAGGTCGGGAAGTTGGGCGGCGGGCACCGGCGGTCGCACGAACACCCGCTTTTCGGTGAGCAGGTCGCTGACCAGCACGGTGACCGCGCTCACGGGCAGGCCGGCGTACGCGGAGATCTCGGCCACCGACAGCGGCGCGTGGCACATCCGCAGGATCGCGGCGTGCTCCGGCTGCATCCCGGGCCGGGCCGCGGCCTTCGCCACCACCAGGGTGACGAGGTCGATGCGGGTGGTGCTGGTCGGCCCGCTGCGGCCGCCGGTGATGACGTAGAGCCGTTCCGGGCTGGCTTCCTCCCAGCTGGGCGGCGGCTGCCTCACGCGAGCTGCCCGTCGTGTCGGGGCGGGCTGCTCAGGTGCTCTCCAATCCGGCTCACGAGGGCCCGCATCTGCGCCCCCATCAGGCCGGCGTCCACGCCCTCGTCGGCCAGGACGGCCAGGTAGGACCCGTCGCCCGCGGCCATGAGGTAGAAGAACCCGCCGTCCATCTCGATGACGACCAGGCGCATCCGCCCCTTGGAATGGGGCAGTTCCGCGGCCACGGCCCCGGCCAGGCTCTGCAGGCCCGCGCAGGCCGCCGCCAGGCGGTCGGCCGTGTCCGTCTCGGCTCCGAACTGCGCCACGCACAGGCCGTCGGCGGACAGCACGATCACGTGCCGCGTCTGCGGCACCCCCGCCGCCAGGTCCTTGAGCATCCAGTCCATGCTGCTTCGCTGTGTCATCACTGCTTACGTCCCTTTGGTCGCTGTGCCCGACGGGTCTTCGCCGCCCTGGCCGGGCAGGCCGGACAAACCGCTGTGGAAGGCCTCCAGCCACATGCCGGGAGCCGCGTCCGGCGCGGTCCGCGGCGCCGCGGCGAACGGGGCGTCCGGAGTGTTGGCACGGTCCTTGCGGCGCCGCTGCGGCAGGCCGCCCGCGGTGCGCTCGGCGACCCGTACGGTCTCTTCCTCGACGGCCGGCCGGGACCTGGCGGGCCCCATCGGACCGGCGGCCGGCGCGCGCACCGCGGGATGGTCGGCGGGGTGCTCCCGCGGCGCGGGGGCCGCGGCCCTCGGACCGGAGGAGGCGCCGATGCCGTGGGCCAGACCGGTCGCGGCCGAGGCGCTGGTGATCAGGTCCTGCGGCACGATGAGCACTGCCCGGACCCCGCCGTACGCGGAGGAGCGCAGGGCGACCTGGAAGCCGTACGCCTGCGCCAGGCGGCCGACCACCGCGAGGCCGAGCCGGGGCGTTTCGCCCAGGTCGTTGAGGTCGATGCCGGTCTGGGCCTGGGCGAGCATCTGCTCGGCCCGCTTGCGGGCCTCCTCGCTCATGTTCACCCCGCCGTCCTCGATCTCCACGGCGATGCCGGACTGGACCTCGACGGCCGTCAGGTGGACGCGGGTGTGCGGCGGGGAGTAACGGGTGGCGTTGTCCAGCAGCTCTGCGAGCGCGTGGATCAGCGGCTCCACCACCGGTCCCACGACGGCGACTTCGGAGACCGAGTGGAGTTCCACCCGCTGGTAGTCGATGATCCTCGACATCGCCCCGCGCAGGACGCTGTACAGGGTCACCGCCCTGCTCCACTGGCGGCCGGGGCGGGCCCCGCCCAGGACGGAGATGGAGTCGGCGAGCCGTCCGACGAGGGCGGTGCCGTGGTCCAGGCGCAGCAGGTCGCCGAACACGTCCGGATTGCGGCCGTGCCGGTCCTCCATCTCCCGCATTTCCTGGGCCTGCTGGTGGACGATCGCCTGTACCCGGCGGGCGATGTTCACGAAGGCCCGCTGCGCCGAGTCGCGCAGGTTCTCCTCGGCGTCGACGGCGTCGACGACCCGGGCGAGCACGCTCTGCAGGGCCGCTCTGAACTGTGGGGTCAGGGCGGGGTCGTTGCCCCACCGGTTGCCGTACCCGCCGCGGCCGCCTAGGGAGTTCAGCACCTCTTCGGGGAACTCGCCCTTGCGGAGCCGCTCGATGGCCTCGATCAGTACGACCTCGGACAGGTGCACGGTCTCGGCTTCCTGCCGGGACAGTGCGTGGTGGAGGGCGGCGACCTGGTCGCGCTGTGCCTCCATGGCCCGGCCGCGGCGCAGCGCCTCGCAGAGGGCCACGACGGTGCAGGCGGTCCCGATGGCGACCCAGGCGGTCCGGGAGGGGCCCGAGGAGGTGATGAGGGCCCCGGCGAGGGAGGCGACGGCCACGGCCGCGATCGCGGGCAGGAGCCGGCTTATCCCTGTCTCCGAGCGGGCGGCTTTGCGTCGGAAGTTTTCTTGCGCCATCAAGTTCCTCGAACCGTCGAAAGGGGGGATTCCTATGACCGGTGGGCGAGCATAACGGCGTCCAACTCGCGTTTTCCGGAGTTTCGTTGGAGTTCATCGGACCGGAGGAACGAATACGGGCCATTGTCGACACGCGGATGATTCGCGGTGGCCCCGCACGCTTCGGTGACGGCGGAGAAGTCCGTGGTCCGGGGTGTTTCGATCGAACGCGGGAATTGCATTCGAACGAAATTCCCGAACCATTCCGGCCGCAAGTCGGCCACGCCGGCGGGTCCGGGGTGGTGCGCACGCGCACCGCTTGTGCATACCGGTCCGGCCGGGCGCCGTTCCGTGCCGCGGGACGACGTCGCCACAGGCCGGGGGCCGCCCGCCATGATCCGAAAGACGGCCTGACCCGGGCGCGTGCCGCGGGCCGGCCGGGTCACGCAGTCGGCTGGCCGAGGCCGTCAGGCGGCAGGCCGGGACCCTGCGCCGGGAGGCGGTCGTGCGCCGGGAGGCGGACGACGAGCCGGGCGCCGCGGGCCGCCGGTTCGGCGGTCACCGAGCCGCCGTGGTGGGCCGCCAGGTCCCGGACGATCGCCAGCCCCAGGCCGGCCCCGCCGTCGTCGCGGCTCCGCGCGTCGTCGAGGCGGGTGAACCGCTCGAAGACCCGTTCCCGTTCTGCCGTCGGTATGCCGGGCCCGTCGTCGACGACCTCCAGGACGGCGGTCCGCCCTTGCGGCCCGTCGGACGCACGCAGGACGACGTCCACCCGGCCCTCGGCGAACCGCTGTGCGTTGTCGAGGAGGTTGGTGACGATCCGGGTCAGCCACGGTCCGTGGCCGGTCACCCGGATCCCGGAGGCGAGGTCCGTACGGACCCCGACCCGGTCGCCGGCCCGGGCCGCCACGGTGTCCCGGACCAGAGCGGTCAGGTCAAGGGGGACGGCCGGTACGGGCTGGGCGGCATCGATCCGGGCCAGGAGCAGGAGATCGGCCGCGAGGTGCTGGAGCCGCTCGACGTCCTGCAGCGCGCCGCCGATCAGCTCGGGCCACAGCTCCGGGTCGCGGACGGCGAGGGCCACCTCCAACTGCGTCCGCAGCACGGTGACGGGACTGCGCAGCTCGTGGGACGCGTCGGCGATGAACCGCCGCTGCCGGACCCCGGAGGCCTCCAGCCGGTCCAGCGTGGCGTTCATCGTCTCGGCCAGGCGGGCGACTTCGTCGCGGGTGTCCGGGACCGGAACCCGCCGGCTCAGGTCCCGGTCCGAGATCGCGGCGACCTCCGCGCGGATCTCCTCGACCGGACGCAGCGCCCGGCCGGTCACCCGCCAGGTCACGAGGGCGACGGTGGCGAGGAGCAGCGGCACCCCGAGGGCCAGCGCGGCGGTGGTCGTGTCGTCGGCGGCGTCGACGTCGCGCAGCGAGGCGCCCGCGTAGACCATGACGATCCCGTCGGGTGTGTCGACGACGACCTGGGCCACGCGGTGGCGGTGCCCGTCCGCGAGCGGGACGACGTTCCTCGTGCGCAGACGGGTGCCCGGGCGGATCGTTCCGGCGGTGGCGAGCGGGGGAGCCCCGATCATGTTGGGGCTGGACAGCAGGACGCGGCCGTCGGCCGAGACCACCTGGAAGAACTCGACGCCGGGGGAGGGGGCCCGGACCCTCCCGAGGTTGCCGACGGCCGCGAGCCGGGCCACCGACTCGGCCTGGCGCCGCGCGTCGTTCTCCGCGTTGCGCAGCAGGTCCCGTTCCAGCAGCCCGACCAGGGCGAAGGACGCCAGGGCCAGCGCCGTGGCCACCACGGCGGTGGCCCCGATGGTGGCCCGGGCCCGGACCGTGGCCGGCCACCAGCGCTGCCGCGGCAGCCGTCGGAGCACGCGGCGCGGCGTACGGAGCCCCGGGACGCGAAAGCCGAGCGTACGGAGCCCCGGGCGCGGCGTGCGGGGGCCACTACCGGTCGCGTGGTCAGCCACCGTCGGCCGCCAGCCGGTATCCGGCGCCGCGCACGGTCTCCAGGGCGCACCGGCCGAAAGGGGCGTCGATCTTCCGGCGCACCGCGCTGACGTGGACCTCCACGACGTTGGGGTCGCCGTCGAAGGCGCTGTCCCACACCTGCTCCAGGATCTCCCGCTTGGGCACCACCTCGCCCGGCCGCCGGGCGAGGTACTCCAGGACGGCGAACTCCCGTGCCGTCAGCCTGATCTCCGTACCGGCGCGGGAGCAGACGTGCCGGGCCGGATCGAGCGCGAGGTCGCCGAACTCCAGGACCTGCGGGCTCCGTCGACCCGTGCGGCGGCCGAGCGCGCGGAGGCGGGCGACCAGGACGAGGTAGGAGAACGGCTTGGAGAGGAAGTCGTCGGCGCCGGTGTCCAGGGCCTCCGCCTCGTCGTACTCCCCGTCCTTGGCGGTGAGCATCAGGATCCCCGCCTCGTTGCCCGCCGCGCGCAGCCGGGCACAGACCCGGTAGCCGTTCAGGCCGGGCAGCATGATGTCGAGGACGATCAGGTCGTAGGCGTGCTCGGTGGCCATCCACAGCCCCTGCGGTCCGTCGAACGCCACGTCGACGGTGAAGCCCTCCGACTGGAGGCCCCGCTGCAGTGCCACGGCCAGCCGCCGTTCGTCCTCCACCACCAGTACGCGCATGCCGAACAGGGTCTCAGGCCCGGCTGCGCGCCGGCTGAAGGGGTCTTCAGGCGGCTTCAGGTGGGCTTCAGGGTGCGCTCCGCACGCTCTGCACGACCGGGCGCGGTGCCCGGGTGGTGTCCTGAGGAGTCACAGGTATGTCCGAGTCCGTCCCGCCGTCGCAGCAGCCCGAACGCGCCACCGAGCCCCCGCCCGTGCACGTCCCCGGGGAACACGGTCCCGGGGAGCGCGCCCCCGGCGAACACGGTCCCGGAGCCGGCTTCCGGGGCCGGAAGGGGCTGGTCCGCCTGGTGCCCCGGGGCAGGGGAGCCCGCTGGGCGGCGCTCGGGGCCGCCGTGGTGATCGTCGCCGGCGGTGCGGCGGTCGCCGGGGTGGCCGTCGCCGACCGGCACTCCGACCGTCGCCCCGTCGGGGCGCGCGAGTTCCGGCTCTCCTACGAGGACGGCGCCCGGCGCGCCGGCCCGGGCCCGGGCGAGTACCGCGCGGGCGAGCGGCACCAGCGGACCGAGCGGGGTGTACCGGTGCCGCACGACGGGTCCGGCGACGGCGGCCCGCGACCGGCGCTGCCGAAGGCGGCTCCGGCGCCGCTGCCGTCGCTGGGGATCGCGGAGGCGGCCGGCAAGGCGGCGGGAGCGGTCAGCGGCGGCACGGTGGAGAGCCTGCGGGTGGTCGGTCAGGAGGGCGGCGGCAGTGCGTGGGCGGCGGTCGTCATCGGACCCGACGGCGTCCGGCACGCCGTCACCGTGTCCGGCGCGGACGGCACGGTCACCGGCAACACCGTGATCCCGGGACGTTAGCGACGGGCGGTGCTCCGGCGGTGCTCCGCGGCTCGACGGCGGTTCGACCGCGGTTCGACCGCGGTTACGGAGGCATACGGACTCCAGCGGGCCCCGGAGCCGCCGCACGGCCCCGGGCCCGTACGTGACCGGTGCGGTGCGGCGGGCGAGGGGGAGGACACGTGGACAAGCAGGTGCTGGTGGGGGTGGCGGCGATCGTCATGGGGCTGGTGGTGCTCGGCGGAAGCGGCTTCCTCGCCCGCAAGGCGGCGGAACCCGACCACGTCTTCGGCCGGGCCAACGCGGCGCACCCCGTCTTCGCCCGGGTGATGCCCCTGATCGTGGGCACGGCGATGACCGTGATGGGCGTCCTGGTGCTCACGGGTGTGCTCGGCGCCCGCTGACGTGGAGCCCTGCAGGGCACCCGCGGATGTGGTCCCCGAGGCGGCGGCCCCTCCGGGGTGCGCGGCCCGGGCGCTGCGTGCCCCCGCGCCTTCGTCCGGGGGCTCCGTTCGGCGGATCCGGGGCGGGTTCGGGGTCCGCGGCGCCCGCAGTGGATACGGATGGAGGAGTCGATTCGTGTCCGGCCGACCCCAGGGAGACTCCGATGAGCTGCATCAACCGACGTGACCTCGCATTGCTGGCGCTGCGGGCCGGGACCGGGGCGGTCCTGATCGCCCACGGTACGCAGAAGCTGTTCGGGTGGTTCGGCGGCGGCGGCCTGGAGCAGACTTCGGCCGCGATGGAGCACATGGGGTTCACCCCGGGGCGGCACAGCGCCGTCGCCGCCGGTCTCGGGGAGGCCGGCGGCGGGGCGCTGCTGGTGCTCGGCCTGGCCACCCCGGCCGCCGGAGCCGCGGCGGCGGGAGCCATGGCGGGAGCGGTGGCCGTGCACGCCCCCGCCGGGTTCTTCGCCCAGGGCGGTGGGTTCGAGTACCCCGCCTTCCTCGGGTTCACCGCGGCCGCCATCGGCCTCGCCGGCGCGGGCAGGTACTCCCTCGACCACGCCACCGGCCACACCTTCGACCGGTCCTGGATGCTCGCGCTGGCCTTCACCGGCAGCGCGCTGGCGGCTGCCGCGGTGGTCACCAAGCGCGCGCAGACCGTGGCGCCGGACCCCGGGCCCGAGGCCTGACCGCGCCGGAGCGCCCCCGCCCACGCCCACGGCGGCGTCGGTGACCGGGCCGGCCCGGTCAGGCCGTGGTCCCGGACTCCCGCTTCAGGCGGAGCTCCGTTTCGTCGGCGCCCGTACGGCCGGCGCTGCGCGCCTTCGGCCCCCCGGCGGCGGGATATGCGACGGTCGTGCCGGCAACGACGGCCCGTCAGTGCCGGGCTGCTCGCGGACGAGGCCGCAGTTCCTCAGGACACCGGAACCGGCAGATGGGCAGGTGGCGGCATGACGGGTACGGCGGCGCCGGGAGCCGAGGGGGGTGCGGGGGCGCGGCGCGTGCTCGTCCCGCTGGCTTTGGCGCAGTTCATCTGCAGTTTCGCCGGCTCCAACATGAACGTGATGATCAACGACATCAGCAAGGACCTGGACACCACCGTGCAGGGTGTCCAGGTCGCGATCACGATCTTCCTGCTGGTGATGGCGGCGCTGATGATCCCGGGCGGAAAGCTGACCGACAAGTGGGGGCGCAAGCGCTGCCTGCTGGCCGGGCTGGTGATCTACGGGGTGGGGGCGCTGCTCAGCGCGGTCGCGCCGGGACTGGGCGTGCTGATCCTCGGGAACTCGATCCTGCAGGGTGTGGGCACGGCGCTGCTGATCCCGCCCGTCTACATCCTGACCACGCTGCTGTTCACGGGCACGGCGGCGAGGGCGCGTGCGTTCGGCGCGATCATGGCTCTGGGCGGGATCGGGGCGGCCGCCGGTCCGCTGATCGGCGGGCTGATCACGAGCGCGATCAGCTGGCGGGCCGCGTTCGTGTTCCAGGCGCTGGTGATCGTGGTGATCGCGCTGCTCAGCCGCAAGATCGACGATCCGCTGCCGCCCGACCCGGCCCAGCCCTTCGACACCGTGGGTGCCGTGCTGTCGGCGGCGGGCCTGGTCCTGCTGGTGACCGGCATCCTGGCGGTCGACGACAACGGCTGGCTGGCGCTCGGCCTGCTGCTGGCCGGTGCGCTGGTGCTGGTCGGCTTCTTCGCCTGGGTGCGCGGACGCGAGCGCGCCGGCCGGGAGGCGCTGCTGTCGACGGACCTGTTCCGCAACCGCACCTCCAACCTCGGCCTGATCACCCAGAACACGCAGTGGCTGATGTTGATGGGCGTCTCGTTCACCGTCGCCGCCTACCTGCAGGTTGTCCGCGGGTACGACGCGATCGAGACCGGCGTCATCTTCACCGCCGCGACCCTCGGCATCCTCGCCACCTCGCTGGCCGCCGAGAGGCTCGCCCGGCGCCGTGCACAGCGCACCCTCATCATGGCGGGCTTCGTCACGACGAGCGCCGGCATCGCGGTGCTGCTGGTCCTGGTCGCCTGGAAGCCCGGTGCCTGGGCGTTCGCCCCGGGCCTACTCCTGATCGGCCTGGGCCTGGGCCTGATGCTCACCCCGTCGGTGAACGTGGTCCAGTCGTGCTTCCCGGAGACGCAGCAGGGCGAGATCTCGGGCCTCTCGCGCAGCATCTCCAACCTGGGCTCCTCCCTCGGCACGGCCGTCGCGGGCACGATCCTGGTCTCGGGGCTCAGCGAGGGCGCGTACGCGGCGGCCATGGTGGCGCTCGCGGTGGTCGGCCTGGGCGGGCTGACCGCCGCGGCACTGCTGCCGCGCACCGGCCGACCCCCTGCCGCCTGAACCGAGATGAGGACACCGCCGGGGCCGCCGCAGCGACAGTGATCTTGTCGCGGCATGCGCGGGGGCCGGTCCTGCCCGAGCCCGTCACCTGTCCGGGCCCGGGCGCCGCCGACCGGGCCCGGGTCTCCTGCTCCTCCTGGGAACGGGGATAGGCGGGGCCCGTCCTGCCGCGCCCCCGTTACCGGGCCGTGGGCGTCACGGGGCGATCGGCAGCCGGCGCTTGTGCTCGGTGAGGCGGTAGCGGCGGACGATCGTCTCGAAGGCCCGCTCGGCGATCGGCTTGCCCTCCAGGAAGTCGTCGATGTCGTCGTACGTGACACCGAGGGCGTCCTCGTCGGCCTTGCCCGGGGCGAGGGTCTCCAGGTCCGCCGTGGGGACCTTCCACACCAGCTCCGCCGGTGCGCCCAGCGCGTCGGCGACGGCGCGCACCCGGCGCTTGGTCAGGCCGGTCAGCGGGACCAGGTCGGCCGCGCCGTCGCCGAACTTGGTGAAGAAGCCGGAGACGGCCTCGGCCGCGTGATCGGTGCCGACGACCAGGCCGTCGTGCGCGCCGGCCACCGTGTACTGGGCGATCATCCGCTGGCGGGCCTTGATGTTGCCCTGGACGAAGTCCTGGTGCCCCGCGTCCCGGAAGGCGGTGCCGCCGGCCAGGGAGGCCTCCAGGGCGGCGTCGCTCGCGGGCTTGACGTCCACGGTCAGCACCCGGTCGGCCCCGATGAACCCCAGGGCGAGCTGGGCGTCCTTCTCGTCGGCCTGGACGCCGTAGGGCAGCCGCATGGCGTAGAACGTCGCGTCGTGGCCGGCCGCGCGGGCCCGCTCCACGGCGAGCTGGCAGAGCCGTCCGGCGGTGGTGGAGTCCACACCGCCGCTGATTCCGAGGACCAGGGAGCGCAGACCGGTGGAGGTCAGCCGCTCGGCCAGGAAGGCCGTACGGCGCTCGATCTCCTGCGCGGCGTCGAAGGTCTGCGCGACCTGGAGTTCCCGGGCGATCTCCTGCTGCAGGGCGGTGGATGCCGGCCGGCTCACGGCTGCTCCTCGTGGTCGTTCGTCGATGGTGCGTGGTGCGCTGTCCCGTCGACCCTAGTCGAAGGCGCCGGTCCGGTTTCCGGCGACCGCCGCCCACGGCTCCGGCGGCTGCGGGACGACCGCCCGTCGGCCGCCGCCCGACGCACGTCGGCCGCCGCCCGCCGCCCGCCGCCCGACGTACGACGGCCGGTGACGGCGCCGTCCGCCCGGCCCGCGGCGCGGCCGGTCTCAGGCGCCGGCCGCGATCAGCGAGGCGGCGAGCCGCATCCGTTCGTCGAGCTGCTTCCTCGCCCGGTCCAGCGTCTCGGCGTTCCGCTCGATCAGCTGCTTCTGATAGGCGGTCTCGACCGCGTACCAGGTGCCGACCAGGTTGGTCCGCTGCTTGCAGTCCACGTCCTGCTTGGCGGTGGCGATCGCCCTCGGCCCGCTCAGGTCGGCCTCGGAGATGCCGGGCGGCGGGTCCATCGGGTTCTCGGCGGTGTAGCCGTGCTCGGCCATGCACGCGCTCCATGCCGCGATCACCTTCACGACCCGGCTGTCCTTGCGGGAGCGGGCGAACCCGTCGAAGCCGAAGGAGTGCGGGACCATGCCGTCGACGGTGTCCGAGGTCGGTGCGTACAGCTTCAGGGCGCTCTCGCGCAGGCAACCGCCCGCCGGGACCTTCTGCCCGCCGACGACCGTGGTGGCCGCATCCGAGGTCTCCGCCTCCTCCTGGTTCGTCGGCACGGGCTTGGCGGGGTCCACCTCCAGTCCGTGCAGCACCAGTTGCTCGTTGGGGCCGAGGGGCGGCTGCGGCGGCTTCGGGGCGCCGGCCATCCGCGGGTTCTCGTACCCGATCCGGGCCGCGTCGGCCGCGTCGGAGAGGCCGTAGCGCCGGGTGTCGCCGGGCTCGTTCGCCGCCGGGGCCTTCCGGCGGAGCTGGTAGCGGAAGCCGTAGCGGCGCATGCACTGGTCGACGAGCACGTCCTGCGCCTCGTCGAGGATGCCGAGCTGGCGCGCGTCCGGTACGTACGGGGCCAACGGGAAGGCCAGGGAACGGGTTTCGAGCAGGGCGGGGACCGCCCCGATCGCGGGTTCGGGTCCGGGGCCGTCGGCGCCCGACGGGGAACACCCGGTCAGCAGGAGCGTCAGCGCGACCGCGCAGGCGGTCGGTACGAGGAGCGCGGGGCGCGGCGGGAACATGGGGGCTCCGATGCGGGGGCGGCCGGAACGCGGGCGCGGCCGCTCCGGCCGGCGCGTGCGGGCGGAGCGGCCGGCGCGCGTGCGCGGACCGGGAGGTCTGCGAGATCTGCGAGATCTGAGAGGGCTTGCTGAGCGCGCCTGAACTGGCTCTGTACCGCCTCTAGTTGAAGTAGGCGGACGATATCGAGTTGGTGAAGGTCGCGCTCGTGTTGCCGCGGGCGCCGGCGGCGATCGTGGCGCCGTAACCGCTGCCCTTCCAGTCGGTGTGGACGTTCCACGAGTAGACGTCCCGGTTCGAATAGGACTCCGTCCAGTCGTTCGTCAGCTGGTACGCGCAGCTCTGCGAACCCTTGAAGAAGTCGTCCGCGAAGTTGCTGTCCGAGACGTTGAGGTCCAGGACCGAGTTCTGCTGGTTCTGGTAGCAGAACAGGCCGAACTCCCCACTGGTGAGCCAGCCGTCCTTGTCCGCGGCCGAGGCGGAGCCGGCCCCGAGGGTGGCGAGGAGCAGGGTGGCGGCCGCGACGGTGTGCAGGGAGCTGCGGAGCTTCATCAGTCATGCCTTTCGGTCGAACTGTCACGAGGTCGGTGGGCGGGACGCCCGGCCGCAGCGGGCCGGGACATGACCGCGAAGAAGTGGATCACGCCGGCACCGACCCCGCAACTGTCCCTGAAGCCAGGGGCATTGATTCCGGCCGTCAGGCCTGCGGGGGGCTGTCCTTGCCGGGATGGCGGCCCCAGGCGGTGATCATGCCGGCGGACAGGTCGGCGCAGTCGGGGGAGTCGAGGTACCGCACGGCCGCGTCGATCGCGGCGCCGTCCACCCGCCCGGTCGCGGTCATCGCCGCGCTCGCGCGGTCCCAGGTTCCGGCCCAGAACCGGCTGATGGGGCTGCCCGGGGTCAGGGGCGGGACGTGGATCTCGGCGGCGACGTTGTCCAGCCCGGCGGTGCGCAGCAGCTGCGGGTAGCGGGGTGTCCAGGAGACGTCGGTGCCGATGGTCTCCCGCAGCCCCTGCCACATGGCCCCCATGGCCCGGGTGTACGGGGTCGCGGGAGCGGTCGCGCTCGTCAGGTCGACGGCGTCGCTGAGGACGAGCACCCCGCCGGGGAGGAGCAGCTCGCGGAAGCTGCTGATCAGGTGCTGCCGCGCGGGCAGGTGCATCAGCACGAAGCGGGCGTGGACGAGGTGGAACCGGCCGGGATCGAACGCCGGGTCGGTGATGTCCGCCTCCAGGGTGGCCAGTCCCGGCTCGGGGCGGGCGGCGAGGAAGCGGACGTTGCGGTCGACGGCCAGCACGCTCGCGACGCCGGCCTCCCGCAGCAGCCGCCGGGCGACGCTGCCGGTGCCCGCCCCCAGTTCGAGGCAGCGCCGGCCGGGTCCGGCTCCGAGGCTCCGCAGCCGGGCGAGGGTGACGTCGTCGTAGGCGAGCGCGCCGAGGTCGATGCGCTCGTCCTCCCCGGCCCGGTCGGGCGGGAAGACCGCCGTGCCGTAGTGGCCGGGGGCGGAGGCCTCCGGGTGGACTCCTCCGCCGGACGGGGCGTCTGCGCTCATGGACGGTCACCGCTTCCCAGGGCCGGGCGGACCGGTGCGGGCGGTGGGTGCGCGGGGGGCGCGTACGCGGTCGTGGGGCAGGGCCACCACCCGTGGTGCCCGCGCTTTCAGTATGGCCGCGGGGCGGCCCGCCGACGACCGCTGCCCCTGCCGGCCCCGGCGGCCCGTCGTCCGGCGTCCGCCGGACGGGTTGAGGCGGACGGCCGCCCCGCGTTGCGGCGGCCGCCCGGGCGGGGGCTGGTGTGGAGTGGGCGGGCTGACCGGCCCCGACCGTCCCGACGGCGGACACAGCGGGCAGCTCCCCGCTTCCTCGGCGCCGTCGCACGGCCCGGGGGCCCGGGGGGCGGCGCTGCGGGCCGTGTACCCAAGACCGACCGGCGGGAGCCGACACGTGCTGGAACGCAAGCTGCGCAAGGACCACACCGAGGTCACCTTCGTCCTCCCCGCCGACTCCCCGCCCGGACCGGTGAGCGTGGTGGGCGACTTCAACGGCTGGCAGCCCGGCGCGCACACGCTGGTGCCCCGCAAGGACGGCAAGCGCGCCGTCACGGTGGCCCTGCCCAGCAAGTCCGCCCACGCCTTCCGGTACCTGGCCGCGGGCGACTACTGGTTCAACGACGAGAGCGCCGGGGACCGCGAGGGTTCCAACAGCCGCCTCCACACCTGAGCCGCCGGCGCCGGCCGGCCCTCGGGCCTCCGGCGGCGTGACGCAGCGGGTGGCCCGGATCCACCGGATCCGGGCCACCCCCGCGTCGGCGGCCGGACGCCGGCCCGCGCGCGGATCAGCCCGCCGGTCCCGGGTCGAGGGGGAACAGGGCCACGGTGCCCGTCATCTCCAGGAGGCTGCGGAGCTGGTGGTTGGGGCACGCCAGGCGGACGGCCGAGCCCGCCTCCACCGCGGTGCGGCGGGCGCTGAGCAGGGCGTTGAGCGCCGAGGAGTCGCAGAAGTCCAGGCGGGAACAGTCGACCACGACGCTCCTCGCAGCGGACGCGTGCGCCACGGCGGCGGTGAGGGCGCGGCTCAGGACGGGTGCGGAGTCGAGGTCCATCTCTCCGACGGGCCGCACCACCACGGCGCGGTCCAGGACATCCACGTCGATGTCCGGGACATCCACGGTGATGTCCTCCCCTCCGGCCTGCGGGGCAGGGCGTTCGGTCATGCGGGATCACTCCTTGATCGACGGGCGTGCACCGCGGCAGCCCGCTGTTGCGGTCGCGTTCCGGTGGATGGAGATGATGGCTCGGGGCCGATTACCTCATCGTGGAACACTCGGAAATCTACCTCAGCGAAGACAGACATTGCACGCCGGCCCGGTGATGGTTTCTCGTGCGACCGGAAGGATCAGCCGGGTGAGGTGACGTATGCCGCCCACCGGGCCGGGCGGGGAGCCGCGGTCCGGAGCGGCCGCCGGGCGCCCGCGTCCCCGCCCTTCCCGGGATGGCATCATGGGCCCGCGCCGGGTGCCGGCACGTCCGTCCGCAGTCGGCCGAGGAGTCGCATGGTCCCGTACGCCCGAGCCGTCGCCCTGGCGGTGGCGCTCGCTCTCGCGGTGGCCGGGGGCCTGGCCCTGGTGACCGGCCGCGTCCTGTTCCCGTGGCTGCGCCGCAGCGTCCGCCGGCCCGGCCTCTGGGGCGCGGGCAACGTGCTGCTGGCGGGCGCGATGACCGGTGCCGTCGCCGGGACCCCGGCGCTCTGGCCCTGTGCGGCGCTCGCCGTGGCCGGCCTCGTGCTGATCGGCGCCGCGCAACTGCTGCCCGCGCCGGCGCGCTGAGACGTCATCTCGTTTGGCCGGTCGGCGGTAGCAGATGAGGGTCCTCGGAGCCGCGACGGCGCCTCAGGCGGCACCCGTTGAAAGAGCATTCACAACTCGTCCTGCCGGCGGTAACCGCAACGACGACACGGCGATTGCGTACCGCACTCTGCCGAGAGTAAGGGCGAGCGATCGCCCCGGGGGCGTCCTGCTCGATGCGTCAGAAGGCATAAATTGCAGTCGTGCCTGCGCAGCCTCACATCCGGGATCTGAGTACGTCGACCTCACAACCTGGCGCGAACGGGTCGAAGCCGTGCTCGATCAGCCAGCGAACCGCCAGCAGGCTTCGCAGCGACCACCACGCGTGGATCACATCGAGGTCGATGTCGCTGCCATAGCCGGCGATGACGTCGCCGAGGTGCTCCTCGTGTCCGAGCGTGAAGGTGGCGAGGTCGTACAGGGCGTCACCCTGCCCCGCCTCGGACCAGTCGATGATGCCCGTGACCTCGTCGCCGTCGACGAAGACGTGCGCGATCTGCAGGTCGCCGTGCGTGAACGCCGGAGCCCACGGCCGGAGCGCGGCTTCGGCGACCTGGCGGTTGCGGGTGACCAGGTCAGCAGGCAGGAGGCCGTTCGTCACGAGCAACTCGCACTCCTCGTCGAGTTCGGCCGCCAGCGCTGCGATGCTCCGGCCGGCCCGGCCGGGTCGGGCCGGCAGCGGCGCGTCGTGCAGCTTCCGGATAGCGGCGCCCGCCGCGGCCCACGCCGCCGGCGCGCCGGTCGACGGCCTGCCGAGGCGCCCAAGCGGCGTCCCCGGGAGGGCGGTGATCGCAAGCACGGGCGGCTTGCGCCACAGGACCTCAGGGGTCGGCACCGGCGCGAGGGACATCGCCTCGACCTCGACATCGATGCGTGCCTGATCGGCGTCCACCTTCAGGAACACGTCGCCGACACGCAGGGTCGCGCGCTCGGAATGGGCGACAACGACTTTGACCTCATCCATGGTCGGCCAGCATTCCGGGGGTGATCGCCGACGTCGCCTGGATTATCCCGTGCGATGACGCGACCGACCGCATCCACACCTGGCGGCCTCGTGCGCGGCATCGACCCCTGACCAGGTCAGGTTCACCACTTTTGTTGGGAGCCCTGAGCCCCGCTGCCCACGGCCCGCTGCCCACGGCCCCGCTGCCCACGGCCCGCGGGCGGGGCGCGTCCGGGTGTGGTGGGGGCGCGTGCGGATGTCGGCGCGCCCTCCTCCCGGGTCATCCCGGGGCGGGGCCGCACGAGCGGACGCGTTCTCCGATTGGCTGGTGTCACGCCACCTGAAGGGGGACGCCGCCGTGCATCCTGCCGAGCTCTCCGCCCGCACCCCGATAGCCGCCGCCGCGCTGCGCGCCCACGACGCACCCCCCGCCCCAGGAGGCGGGACGAGCCGGAGCGGGGGCGCGCATGGGCGAGGGTGAGACCGACCCGTCGGGAGCGGGGTACCGGGCGGTCTCCAGCGAACTCGCGGGCGTGCTGCCCGTGGACTTCACCGCCTTCCACTCCCAGCAGCACCGCGCCTACCTGCGCTACGCCCACCTGAACCTGGGCAACGCGCAGGACGCCGAGGACACCGTCGACGACGTCTTCACCTTCCTGCTGGAGGCGTGGCCGCACGCACTGCGCGAAGCGAGCCTCCACGCCTTCGCCTGGGCCGCGCTGCGGGAGCACGTCGAGCGGCGGCTGGCGGTCCTGGGGCGCGAGGCCGCGCTGGTGGAGACGGCCTGGTTCGCCGCACTGCGCCGCACCCCCCGGGACCGGCTGGAGCTGCTGGAGTCCGAGCTCGGCCTGTACGCGGCGATCGCGGAGCTGCCCTCCGAGAAGCAGTACGACGTGGTGCTGCTGTCCTTCGTCCTCGGCAACGACTCCGACACGGTCGGCCGGATGATGGGGATCTCGCCCGCCACGGTCCGCTCGCACATCCGCGGCGCACGCCGAACCCTGTCCCGCGAACTCGGGGTGGACTGGATCCCCGGAGAGGAGAAGGACCGGTGAGCCACCTGCCACCTGACCGCGACACGCCGCTGTGCGCACTGGACGCCGTCCTGGAGGACGCGACGGTGCTGGTGGAGGAGTACGCCGGATACGACGAGTACGCCGCCCGCCGCCGCATCGCCCGCCGCGTCGTCGCCCACCGCTCCCGCCCGGCGGCCGCCGCCGGGCCGGGGAGCGCGTGCGGGGCCGGCGTACCCGGGCCGGGCCCGTCCGCGCGGGGCGGGCACCTGGTGCTGGACGCCGCCTGCCACGTACGGGCCGCCCGGCTCCTCGACGAGACGGCCCGGGCGCTGGTGGAGAGCCGGTCGTACGCCGTCCTCGCGCTCGACGCCGCGGCGTGGCCGCACAGCGCCGAATCGACGCTGCTGTTCGCCGGGCTGCTGCACCTGGCCGGGAAGGGGGAGGGGGCGCAGTTCTGGTTCCAGTACGCGGCCGGGGCCGGGTCGCGCGCGGCGGCCCGATGTCTGTACCTCCACCACCTGGCGCGCGCCGAGGTCGCCACCGCACGCCACTGGCACGAGCAGTGCCGGGAGCTGCCCGAGGACGACGGCCTGCCCGACCTGCCCCCCGTACCGCACGACCTGGAGCAGGCGCTGACCGCCTCCGTCATCTGGGCCTCCCCGCCCATCACCACGCAGGACCTGACGTCCCTCGCCACCGGGCCCGGAGGCTCCGGGCGGACCGGCTACCGCCTGCCCCCGCGGCTGCGCCTGGCCACCACGGCGCGCACCTGGACGGGCGACCCGGACCTGGGGGAGGTCTTCCTCCCCGCGCCCCAGGTGGCGATCGCCGTCGCCCACCAGGCGCGGCTCCCGCGCGCGCACCCGGCGGACCGGGCGCCCGTCCACCCGCCCCCGCGCGTCCTGGAAGCCGTCGACCGCCACGCGGGCGGCGTGAGTCCGGCCCGGATCGCCCGGGAGACCCGTATCCCGTACCTCGTGCTCGCCAGAGCGACCGAGATGCTGGTCCGGGCGGACCCCACGTCCCCGGCCGGCCCCGGCGCCTTCGAGGCGGGCTGCACCGTGCGGCTGCCGGCGGGATCCGGCGGGGGCGGACGCGGGTACGTGGGGGAGACCCTGGCCTGGCTCCGGGACGCCGTCGGCGCCGCCGTGTACGTCGCCCGCTACGCGGACGGCGAGGTGGCCGTCACCCAGTACGCGGACGGCGAGGTGGCCGTCACCCACAACGCCGACGGCCCGGCCGCGCCGGCGGTGGGCGAGTGGGCGGACTTCCGCGCGGCCGCCCACGCCTCGGCGGTCGGCAAGGCGCTGTGGGCCCGGCTCGACCACCACGGACGCTCGGACCACCTGTCCCGCCACCGCCCCGTCCTGTTCGCCCCGCGCACCCTCGGCGGCCGGGCGGCCCTCTTCCACCAGCTCGACGCCCGCTGCCCGAACGAGCCGCTGCCGGACCTGCGGGGGTACGCGCCGGTCACGGTCCGCGCGGCGGTCCCGATCGCGGCCGGTCCGCACGCGCCGTGCGTGGCCCTGTCCATCCCGGTTCCCGACCCCGGCCGCCCTGAGTGGGCCGCCCGCATCCTGCGGAGCGAAGCGGCGGCGGTCCTGCTCGCCCTGCTCGTGGCCGGCAGCGCACCGCGGACGACGGGCGCGGAGTCCGGTGCGGGAGGCGCCCGACGGAGGGGAGTCGCTCGGGGGACGGGAGCCGGCGAAGGGGCGGGAGGCGGCGCAGGGGCGGCCGAGGGCGGTCAGGGGCGCGACGTCCTGTCCACCACGGCGTAGCCCCTCGCGCGCGGGGCACCACGAGGCCGGTGATTCCGCCGATGCGCGCCGCCGGGTCCCGCCGTGACAGTGGTCCGGCCAGCGAATACGGCGGTCCCCACGGTGTGCGGCACGGTCCTCGGCTCGGGAGCCGGAGGCCGTTCGCGTCCGGGGCGGCTCCGCCACGACCGAGAGGACGACTCCGTCGTGCAGCAGCAGAACAGCGTGAGCCCCCACCACGCCCACGGGACCGATGCCTCCGCAGGGCCGGGCACCGCAGCCGCCTCGGCCGCGGGCCGCCACACCCGCCGGACGGCCCGGTTCCGGACGCTCGTGGCCGCGGCGGCGGCATTCCTGGCCGTCGGCGGGTTCACCACCGCCACGACCCCGGACGCCCGGGCCGCGGACAATCCGTACGAGCGGGGTCCCGCACCCACCGTGTCGAGCATCGAGGCCGCCCGCGGCTCGTACGCGGTGTCGCAGACCACCGTCTCCTCCCTGAGCGTCACGGGCTTCGGCGGAGGCACCATCTACTACCCCACGTCCACCGGCGACGGCACCTTCGGAGCCGTGGTGATCTCCCCCGGTTACACCGCGAGCCAGTCGTCCATCGCCTGGCTCGGACCGCGGCTCGCCTCCCAGGGCTTCGTCGTCCTCACCATCGACACCCTCACCACCCTCGACCAGCCCGACAGCAGGGGCCGCCAGCTGCTGTCCGCGCTCGACTACCTGACCGGGCGCAGCACCGTCCGCACGCGGATCGACAGCAGCCGGCTGGGCGTGATGGGCCACTCCATGGGCGGCGGCGGCACCCTGGAGGCCGCCAAGAGCAGGCCGTCGCTCCAGGCGGCGATTCCGCTCACCGGCTGGAACCTGGACAAGTCCTGGCCCGAGATCCAGACGCCGACGCTGGTCATCGGCGCCGACGGCGACTCGATCGCACCGGTCGCCACCCACTCGGAGCCGTTCTACGAGAGCCTGCCGGGCTCGCTCGACAAGGCGTACCTGGAGCTGAACGGCGCGACGCACTTCACCCCGAACACGTCGAACACCACGATCGCGAAGTACAGCATCGCGTGGCTGAAGCGCTTCATCGACAACGACGTCCGCTACGAACAGTTCCTCTGCCCGCTGCCGCGGCCGAGCCTGACCATCGAGGAGTACCGGGGCAACTGCCCGCACGGCTCCTGAACCGTACGGCTGCCCGGCGGCGGTCGGGGGCGCCGCCGGGCAGCCCAGGGGACACCGGGAGCGCGGCGGGGTGCGGGTCCGCGGGGGCGGCACGGTGTGGGCCCGCACAGACCCGGGGCGCCGTCCCGGGGAGCGTGCCCAGCCCGGGGGTTCCGGGCGCGCCGCCGCCGCGGACGCGGCCCTACCGTGACGGCCGTGACCAGGAAGACGACCCTGAGCCCCGCGCTCCGGATGTACGGCCGGAGCACCGAACTGGACGCCCTGGCGGCCCTGTCCGACCGGATCCGGGCCGGGCACGGCGGAGCGCTGCTGATCGAGGCGGAGCCCGGGCTGGGCCGCAGCTCCCTGCTGGCCCGCGCTGCCCGGGACTTCGCGGCCGGACCCGGACCGGGCCTTCCGGCGGCCGTCGTGGCCGCCGGTCCCCGCCCTCCGTACGGCGGCTCGCCCGTGCTGCTCCGCGCGGCGGCCGGGCGGGTCGACGCGGTTCCCCTCCACCCCCGCTGCGCGCCGGGCGGGGTGCGGAGCGGGGGAGCGGGGCCCGGCGGTGGGCCAGGTGCAGTTCCGGCGGATCCGCCTGGCCTGTTGGGCCCGTTGTACGTGATGGGCCCGTCGGACCTGTCGGACCCGTCGGACCTGTCGGACCTGTGGGGCGGCGCCGCCGACGGGCCGCTGCTGTTCTGCGCCGACGACGTGCACCGGTGGGACGCCGCGTCGCGTGCCGCCCTCGGCGCGGCCGTCCGGCGGGCCGGGGCCGCGCGCGGGGTCGGGTTCCTGCTGTCCGCCACGGAACACCGGGCGGACGGCCCCGACTTCCGGGGCGTGCCCGTGGTCCGCCTCGGCCCGCTGGAGGACGCTGCCGCGACGGCCCTGCTCGACGCGCTGACCGGCGCCGACACCGACCCGTCCGTACGGGACGAGCTGCTGTACGAGGCCGAGGGGAACCCGGCGCTCCTCACGGCGCTCGTCGCCCGCCTGACCCCGGACCAGCTGCGCGGCCACCGCCCGCCGCCCCGCCCGCTCGCGGACGCCGCCGCCCTGCTGGGCAGCGTCGGCGACCGGCTCGCCGTCCTGCCCGCCGACACGCGCCTGCTGTTGCTGCTGGCCGGCGCCGCGCAGGCGGCCGAGCCCGACGCCGCCGGCGCGGACGCCGCGCAGGTCCTGCGCGCCGCCCGGGCCGCCGGCGTGGCACCCGCCGCGCTGGACCCGGCGGAGACCTCCGGCGTGGCCCACCACGACGGCGAGCGCATCACGTTCACCGGCCCGCTGCTGCGCCGGGCCGCGTACGACGCCGAGCCGTCCTCGCGGCGCCGGGCGGCCCACGCGCTGCTGGCCTCGGCCGTCGACGGCGACCGCCACCGGCTGCTCCACCTGCTCCACCGCGCGGCTGCCGCCGACGGCCCCGATCCCGGGCTCGCCGACGCGCTCGTGGACGCGGCGGCGCCCGGCACGCCCACGTCCGGCACGGAACGCTCGGCGGCGCTCGCCCGGGCCGCCGCGCTCACCGCCCGCGGCAACGCCCGTACGACGCGCCTGACCGAAGCGGCCGAGTACGCCCGGCTGGCGGGGCGCTCCCGCAGGGCGCGCGAGCTGCTGGCGGGCACCCGCGACGGGACGGCCCACGACGCCGTGCGCGGCCGGGCGGAACTCCTCCGGGGCACCCTCGCGCTCCAGGACGGGCCCGTCGGCGACGCGTACGAGGCGCTGCTGATGGCCGCGGTCCGGCTCGGCCCGTACGACCGCGAACGGGCCCTGGCGGCACGGGCGGAGGCGATGGGGGCCGCGTGGGCGGCGGGTGACGCCGCCGCCTGCCTCGCGGCGCTCGCCGACCCCCCGGCGCCCGCCCCGGCCTCCGGCGCCCCGGCCTCCGGCGCCCCGGCCTCCGGCCCCCCGGCCTCCGGCGCCCCGGCCTCCGGCGTTCCGGCCGTCGACGCTCCCGCGGACGCCGGCCCCGCCTTCGGGGGCCCTGCCTTCGGCGGCCCGCCCTGCGACGCTCCCGCCAACGACCGTTCCGACTGCGGGGAGCGGCCCGTACGACGTCCGCTGGGCCCCGGCATGCCCGCGCCGCCTGTCCGGCCCGAACCGCCCCTCCCCGTACCGGCCCCCGCGGGGCCTCCCGATCCGATGTCCGACTACCGGGCGGGACTCCGCGCCGCCCTCGGCGGGGACCTGCTCGGGGCTCGTGCACCGCTGCGCCGGGTGCTGGAGCGGGTGCGCGGTGAGGACGATCCGACGCGCCTGCTGCGGGCCGGTGTCGCCGCGCTCGTCCTCGGCGACATCGGGGCCGCCTGCCACGCCAATGCCCGGGCCCTGGCCGTCGTCCGCTCGCGCGGGCTCGCGGCCCTCACCCCGCAGGTCCTGGAGCACCTGGCCTACGCCGAGCTGCGCGCCGGCCGGCACGCCCGGGCCCGGGCCCACGCGCAGGAGGGCCTGCGCGCCGCCCATCGGGCGGGCCAGCGCAACGTCGCCGCCCACCAGCACGCGATCCTCGCCATGGTCGCCTCGGTCGAGGAGGACGCGGCGGCCGTCGCGGTCCACGCCGGCGCCGCCCTGGCGGTCGCGCGCCCGCACGGCCTCGTCCAGGCCGCGACCCTCGCGGCGTGGGCGTCGGCCCGCGCCGACCTGTGCCGCGGACGGGTGGGCGAGGCCGCCGCCCGGCTCGGCCCGCTGACCCGGCCGGGGCCCCACTGCGGGCACTTCGCCGTCCGCATGCTCGCCGTGCCGTGCTTCGTCGAAGCGGCCGTGCTGTCCGGCGAACGGGCCCACGCGCGGGCCGGGGTCGACGCGTTCGCGCTCTGGGCGGCCCGGGGCGGCGACCCGCTGGCGCCGGCGCAGCTGGCCCGCTGCCGTGCCCTGCTCGCCGCGCCGGAGGACGCCGATGCCCTGTACGCCCTGGCGCTGCTCCGGCACGAGGGGGCGGACGGCGACTTCGAGCGGGCCCGCACCCAGCTCCTGTACGGGAAGTGGCTGCGCCGCCGGCGCCGGCCCGGCGAGGCCAGGAGCCGGCTGCGGGACGCCCGTATCGCCTTCGAGCGGTGCGGTGCCCCGGCCTGGGCCGAACAGGCCCGGGCCGAACTGCGGGCCGCGGGCGAGGCACCCGCTCCCGCACCGGCGGGCGTCCCGACCATGGCCCGCCTGACGCCGCAACAGCTGCGGATCGCCCGCTGCGTCGCGGAGGGAGCCACCAACCGCGAGGTGGCGGCACGGCTCTCCGTCAGCCCCCGCACCGTCGACCACCACCTGCGCAACGTCTTCGCCCTCCTGGGCGTGCGCTCGCGGACCGAACTGGCCCGGTTGGTCGACCGTGCCGAGAAGGATGGTGCACACCCCTAGGGACCGACCGAGCGGTATGCCATTCTTCGGGAGCCACACAGCCCCGGCGCGGAGGGCGGGCCTCCCTGCGCGCCGGAGCGAGCCGACCCCGGTGGAGGACCGCGATGCCGCACGCCGCACGATCGGGGGTCCGGGCGCTGCCCGGCCCGCCGCCCGCCACGCCGCCCACCCGCTCCCTCGCCACCGCGGAGGCGCTGACCGTCCTGCACCGGGCGGCCCGGCGGCTGATGGACGACCTGCCGGAACTCACCGACCGGCTGGTCTCCGCCCTCGGGGACCAGGAACCGGCGTACCGTGCCGCCATCGAGGCCGACTCCGCCGAGGTCTGGCAGGAGGCCCACCAGTCCCTGCGGCACAACGTCGGCTCCTTGATCCACCCCCGGGAGTCCCGCGACGCCGCCCGTCGCTGCTCCTGGCGGATCGGGGCAGTGCGCGCGGAACAGGGCTTGCCCCTGGACGCGTTGCTGCACGCTTTCCGGCTCGGCGGCGGCATGGTGTGGCAGGGCCTGATCGAGGAGTCCGCGCGGCACGACCCCGACGACGTACGCCTGTTGGTGCACGTCGCGGCCGACGTGTGGAACTTCGTCGACGAGCACTGCGGGCTGGTCGCCGACGGCTACCGGCAGATGGAGCGGCAGCTGACCTGGCGCCGCGAGAACCGGCTGCGGCTGATGACGGCGGCGCTGCTCGATGGCACGACCCGGATCGCCGACCTGCCCGAGGTGGCCGCCGCGGTCGACCTTCCTGAGCAGGGCCGGTACGCCGTAGTCCTGGTCTCCGGCGGCCACCGGGCCGCGTACACGGGCATCCGGCCGCCCCGGGGGCCCGCGGGCTCCCGCGTGCTGTGGCACAGCGCCGCCGACGCGGACCACGGCATCGTCCTGATCGGCGACAGCAGCCTGGACGAGCTGGCCCGTCACATGAGCGGCCCGCCCGGCACCCGGATCGGCATCAGCTCGGCCGTCGAGGGACTCGCGGCCGTCGGGGACGCCCGCCGTCTCGCCGAAACCGCCCTGCAGGCCTGCCCGGAGAGCGGCGGCACCGTCCTGCTCGACGAGCACCTGCCGGCCGCGCTCCTCGTCTCCGCGCCCGGGCTCGGCGCCGCGCTCGCCAAACGCGTGCTCGGCCCGCTCCTGCGGCTCGATCCGGGCGACCGGGACCTCCTGCTGGACACCCTGGCCGCCTGGCTGGACTGCGACGGATCGGCGCGGCGGGCCGGGGCCCGCCTGTACTGCCACCGCAACACGGTGCTGAACCGGCTCCGGCGCTGCGAACAGCTCACGGGCCGGTTCCTCTCGCGCCCCGCGGACGTCGTGGAGATCTCGCTCGCCCTCACGGCCCGCCGTCACCTGCGCATCGCCTGACACCGCGGAACCCGCGCGGCACCGGCGGGAGCCGGATCAGCCGGACGGTGCGAGCAGGCGCCCCATGGCCGCCAGGACGGCCGGCTCGACGCGGTAGTACACCCAGGTCCCGCGCCGCCGGGAGGTGAGGAGGCCGGCGTCCTTGAGCTTCTTCAGGTGGTGGGAGACCGCCGGCTGGGAGACGCCGACGTCGGAGATCTCGCAGACGCACGCCTCGCCGTCCGCGTGCGAGGCGATGGCGGAGAACAGCCGCAGTCGCACCGGGTCGCCGAGGGCCTTGAACATCCCGGCCGTGCGCTCGGCCTCCTCCGCGGTCAGCGGGCGCTCGCTGAGCGGGGGGCAGCACGGGCCCGCGGTGTCGGACTCAGGCGTCGGCAGGACCTTGGTACTCGGCATCCTCTTATGTTCACATATGTCGAACCAGCCAGGTGGGTGGTATCGCGCCAGATTCGGTGCGGCGGTGGCCACGGGGAGCCGCGGGGGGACACCCGGCCCTGCCCACCGCCCGGCCCACGGGGAAACCCGGTTGACGGCCGCCGGCGCCGGGCGGTCGGATGACGCCCCATGACCACAGCGACGCATCCCGGCCCGCACCCCGTCGACGAGGACCTCGTACGGCGGCTGATCGCCGGACAGTTCCCCCGGTGGGCGGGGCTGCCGGTGGAGCGGTTCCCGTCCGGCGGCACGGTCAACGGCGTGTACCGGCTGGGCGACGACATGGTCGTACGGCTGCCGCTGGCGCGGGGCGGCGCGGGGGACGTCGCCCCGGAGCGGGAGTGGCTGCCCCGCCTCGCGCCCCGGCTGCCCGTCGCCGTACCCGAGCCCCTCGGGGCGGGGGAGCCCGCGGAGGGGTACCCGTGGCCGTGGTCGGTGTACCGGTGGCTGGCGGGGGAGAACCCCGAGGCGGGGGCGCTGGACGCGCCCGAGCGGCTGGCGCGCGACCTGGCCGCGTTCGTGACGGCGATGCGGGAGGTCACCCTGCCGGGGGCCCCGCCCGCCCACCGCGGCGGCCCGGTCGCCTCGCTGGACGCGGACACCCGGGCCGCGATCGAGGAACTGCGCGGGATCCCGGAGGAGGGCGTGGACTGCGACGCCGCGACCGCCGTCTGGGAGGACGCGCTGCGGGCCCCGGTCTGGGACGGACCGCCGGTGTGGCTGCACGCCGATCTGATGCCGGGCAACCTGCTGGTGGAGGGGGGCGGGCTGACCGCGGTCATCGACTTCGGGTGCGCGGGGGCCGGCGATCCGGCCTGCGACCTGTTCCCGGCGTGGAACCTGCTGCCGGCCGGCGCGCGGAAGGTCTTCCGTGCGGCGCTGGACGCGGACGACGCGTCCTGGCGGCGCGGCCGCGGGCGCACCCTCTCCCAGGCCCTCATCGCGCTGCCGCACTACCGCCTCACGAACCCGTCGATGGCGCGCAACGCCCGCCACGTCATCCGCGAGACCCTCACGGACGGCTCCTGACCCCGTCCGGGCCCGGCGGCGGGCGCCGCTACCAGACGAGAACCCCACCAGAGGCGCGCCGGGCGCGTTCCGCGGCGGCCTCGATGTTCCGCAGGCGGACAGAGATCTGCTCCACGTACGTGGTGTGCGGCTTCGAGGGGTCGGTGTGCGGGGCGACGGCCCGGATGTTCTCGCGCAACAGGGCGCATTCGACAAGGAAGGGCTCGACCTCCTCGGGGAGGACCCGCAAGTCGCCGTCGGCCAGGACGGGGAAGAAGCGGGCGCCCAGCGAGCGCACGGCGTCGGAGCCCCACACCGTGGTGCGCCAGCGCTCGAAGCCGGCGAGGTCGGAGCATCCGGGTGGCACGTCCAAGACGTCCACCCGGCCGTCGTCGGCACATGTGAAGACATCCACGGTCCGGCTCATGGCCCCAGTGGATCATGGCTGTTCGGCCGCCGTCCACGCTGTCGGTCACGCGGCTGTCGGGTGCCGGGCCCGCCCCGGTCAGCGCGGTTCGTGGGGGGCCGACAGGCAGGCGGCGGTTGCGGCGCCGCCCGGTACGCCGGCCGCGGCCAGGCCGCTGCGGCAGCCCTGGAGGTCGCTGACCACGCCCTGGTAGCACGCCGTGCGCACCGAGTCGGTGACGGTGACCCCCGCCTGCTCGACCGTGTTCGTGCAGGCCGGGATGTCCGCGTGGGCCGAGGGGGCGGCGAGGGCGGCGCCGCCGAGCGTGAGGGCGAGGCCGGCGAGGACGCCGGCGGTGCGGGTCGACGTGCGCATGGGACGCACCTGCTCTCCTGATCGGAGGCGGGGCCCGGAGCGTGGGCGCTCCGGGCCGGCGGGGGGAACGGCGCCGGGGGCGGCGTCGCGGGGGGACTGCTACTTGGCGGACACCCGGCAGGCGGTCACCGCGGTGCCGTTGGTCACGCCGCCCGCGGTCAGGCCGGACACGCACTGCTCGTGGTCGCCGGTCAGCCCGACGTAACACGCCATCCGGATCGAGTCCGGAGCCTCGCCGCCCTGTAGCTCCCGCTCGACCTGGTTGATGCAGGCCGTGACGTCCGCGTGGGCGGCGGGGGCCGCGAAGGCGGCTCCGCCGAGTGCGAGGGTCAGGCCGGTGAGGACACCTGCGATACGGGTCGACGCGCGCATGGGACGCACCTGCTTCCGGGTCGTCGCGCGGCCCGGTACCGATGTGCCGGATCCGCGTGGGAACGGCGCCGAGCGGCACGCCGACCGGTGTGCGGCCGCCTGGCCCGTCCCCGTACGGGAGCTGCTCGGCAGGGCTGCCCTCCCCTTCCCTCCCTTCCTCCGACGCTAGAGCAGCCGGGTGCGGGACGCACCCGCTGGGCGGTGCCGGCCGGCGGTCGACCCGTGCCGCGCGGGGCGGGAGCGGCTCCGGACGGCCCGTTTCAATGATCAAAGTAGCGTCGGGTTAGCATATGAGCGCCGCCTAGCTCGAAAGATAAAACCTGTGACTGTCAATGACGACTCGTTCACCAACTGGAAGAACCGCGAGGAGATCGCGGAGTCGATGATCCCTATCATCGGGAAGCTGCACCGGGAGAGGGACGTCACGGTCCTGCTTCACAGCCGCTCCCTGGTGAACAAGTCGGTCGTCAGCATCCTCAAGACCCACCGGTTCGCCCGGCAGATCGCGGGCGAGGAGCTCTCGGTCACCGAGACGCTGCCCTTCCTGCAGGCCCTCGCCACCCTCGACCTCGGCCCGTCCCAGATCGACATCGGCATGCTGGCCGCGACGTACCGGACCGACGACCGTGACCTCTCGGTGGCGGAGTTCACCGCCGAGGCCGTCGTCGGTGCCACGGGCGCCAACAAGATCGAGCGCCGCGAGTCGCGCGACGTCGTCCTGTACGGCTTCGGCCGCATCGGCCGCCTCGTCGCCCGCCTGCTCATCGAGAAGGCCGGCTCCGGCAACGGCCTGCGCCTGCGCGCCATCGTCGTCCGCCAGGGCGGAGACCAGGACATCGTCAAGCGCGCCTCGCTGCTGCGCCGCGACTCCATCCACGGGCAGTTCCAGGGCACGATCACCGTTGACGAGGCGAACAGCACGATCATCGCCAACGGCAACGAGATCAAGGTGATCTACGCCAACGACCCGTCCGAGGTCGACTACACGGAGCACGGCGTCAAGAACGCCATCCTCATCGACAACACGGGCAAGTGGCGCGACCGCGAGGGCCTGTCGAAGCACCTGCGCCCCGGCATCGACAAGGTCGTCCTGACCGCTCCGGGCAAGGGCGACGTGCCCAACATCGTCCACGGCGTCAACCACGACACCATCAAGCCGGACGAGCAGATCCTGTCCTGCGCCTCCTGCACCACCAACGCGATCGTCCCGCCGCTGAAGGCGATGGCGGACGAGTACGGCGTCCTGCGCGGCCACGTGGAGACCGTCCACTCGTTCACCAACGACCAGAACCTGCTGGACAATTACCACAGTTCCGACCGGCGCGGCCGCTCGGCGCCGCTCAACATGGTGATCACCGAGACCGGCGCCGCCTCCGCGGTCGCCAAGGCGCTCCCCGACCTCAAGGCGAGGATCACCGGCAGCTCGATCCGCGTCCCGGTCCCGAACGTCTCGATCGCGATCCTGAACCTGCGGCTCGCCCGCGAGGCCACGCGCGAGGAGGTCCTCGACTACCTGCGCAACGTCTCCCTGGCCTCGCCGCTCAAGCGCCAGATCGACTTCATCAGCGCTCCCGACGCGGTCTCCAGCGACTTCATCGGCTCGCGCCACTCGTCGATCATCGACGCGGGCGCCCTCAAGGTCGAGGGTGACGACGCGATCCTCTACCTCTGGTACGACAACGAGTTCGGCTACTCCTGCCAGGTCATCCGCGTGGTCCAGCACGTGTCCGGGGTGGAGTACCCGACCTACCCGGTCCCGGCGGTCTGATCGGGGAACTCCCCGGTCCGGCGGCGTCGTCCCGGCAGGCGGGACGGCCGTGAGGCGTCAGAGGGGCGGGGGGGGGGGGGGGGGGGGGCGCCGGCCCCCCCCCCCCCCGGGGGGCCGCCCCCCCGCCCCCCGCCGGGCGGCGCGGGGGGGGGCGGCGGCCGCCCCCCCC